>DASSXN010000195.1:0-103852 GCA_035703785.1 Xanthobacteraceae bacterium | reverse complement strand
CGAACCCGAAGTTCGCACAAGCGTCCAGAGCCCTCTGATGCGAACTTCGGGTTCGAACGGCACTAGCAAGGATATTATTTGCTAGTGTCTTTATCGATTCCGAAGTTCGTCTGAGCGTGCCGCAGTGTCGAATAGTTGCCGGTGACCGTGATGGTCCCGCTATCTTTCAGAGCTTCGGTGACAACTTCGTTGAACGTCAGCCCTTTGTCCTGCGCGCCGGCGCGATAGAGCTCGCCCAGGCACTCGATCTCGTCCGGCTTGGCCTCGAGCTTGCGCGCCGCGGCGGCGATCAGGACTGCTTTGAGATTTTGCGCCGCTTCGATCGCGGCATTGCCGACCATGAAGGTGACGCGGGAGGAATAGGAACCATTGTCTTTCGGCACCACTTCGCTGTCGCCGCTGACGATGCGAATACGGGAGAGATCAAGTCCGAGCACCTCGGCGACGCTTTGCACCAGCACCGTCGACGAGCCTTGGCCGATCTCGGCGGCGCCGGTGAGCAAGACGATGGAGCCGTCAAAATCGAGCTTGAGCTTGACCGTAGCATGCGGCTCGCCGGTCCAGTTCACCGGCTTCGATGCGCCGCTGATGTAATGCGAACAGGCCATGCCAAGGCCTTTGCCGCGCGGCAGCTTGCCCTTGCGCGCTTTCCAGCCGCTCTCGCGCTCGACCCAATCCAGACATTCCGGCAAGCCGTAGGAATTCACCATCAGATCGTTCTGCGTGAAGGTCGGCGCGTGCAGCAGGTTGGCACGGCGCACGGTGAATGGGTCAAGCCCGAGCACGCCCGCCATGTCGTCGAGCAGGCTTTCGAAAGCGAAACGCACGTCCACGGTGCCGTGGCCGCGAAACGCGCCGCATGGCGGCGTATTGGTCAGGACGCGCTTACCGATATATTTGACGTTGTCGAGTGCGTAGATCGCGTACAGCATCGACCCGGCATAGAGAATGGTGACGATACCGTAGCCGGAATGGGCGCCGCCGCGCTGAATGCATTCACATTCAACGCTGGTGATGCGGCCGTCCTTGCGCATGCCGATCTTGAGCCGGATATCGGTTTCCGGACGGCCGCGGTGGGTGATGAAAGTCTCCTCGCGATTGACGACGAGGCGCACGCAGCCGCCGGCCTTGCGCGCCAGCAGGGCTGCGATCAATTCCACATTCAGCGTCTCGGTGCGGCAGCCGAAGCCGCCGCCGACATGCGGCTTGATCACGCGGATCGCCGACATGTCCATGTCGAGGATCTGCGCCAGCATCAGGTGCACGTAATAGGGCACCTGGGTCGAGGCATGCACGGTCATGCGATCGCGCACAACGTCGTAATCGGCGATCGCCGCGTGCATCTCCATCTGGTTCTGGCAGACCTCGGCGCAATTGTAGACGCCCTCGCGGACCAGGTCGGCCGCGGCACAGGCGGCTTCCACATCGCCAAGTTCGAACAGCACGTCGCGTTCGAGATTATGCGGGCGCTGATCGTGAAGCGCGATCGCGCCCGGCGCCATCGCTTGTTGCGCGGTGTGGTAGGCCGGAAGCTCGCGCACCTTCAGCTTGATCCGGCGCAGGGCTTCCTTGGCGGTCGCATCGTCGATCGCCGCGACGGCTGCAATCGGCTCGCCGCGATAGCGCACCCGATCGCGCGCCAGCACATGTTCGGTACGGGCGACCGGCAACACGCCGAACGCTTTGTCGCAATCGGAGCCGGTGACGATTGCCTTAACGCCTGGGAGTTTCGCCGCGTCGGCAACATCGATCTCGAGGATTTCGGCATGTGAATAGGGGCTGCGGAAAATCCGCCCCGCCAGCATTCCGGGCACAATGAAGTCGGCGGTGTATTTGGCGCGCCCGGATACTTTTTCCGGGCCGTCGACCATCGGCACGTAACTGCCGATGTTATGCGCCGGCGCGATCTCGTTCACGGCGTCAATCCGGCGGCGCACAGCGACGCTGCATGCTTCACCGCCTCAATGATTTTGACGTAGCCGGTGCAGCGGCAAATGTTGCTGCCGAGCGCCTCGCGTATCTCCGCATCGCTTGGATTGGCGTTACGGCGAAGAAGCCCGGCCGACGCCATAATGTAGCCGGGCGTGCAATAGCCGCATTGCGAGCCAAGCTTCTCGTGAAAGCCGCGCTGCACGGCCGACAAATGACCGTCTGTGGCGAGCGACTCGATCGTATCGACGCGGCGGCCTTCGACGCATGCCGCAAGCGTCAAGCAGGACAAGCGTGGCGTGTCATCGACCAGCACCGTGCAGGCGCCGCATTCACCGCCGTCACAGCCGGTTTTCGTTCCGGTCAACCCGACCACTTCCCGCAAATAGTCCAGCAGCAAAATATTGTCGGGAACCGCGTCGGTCCGCGCGCGGCCATTGAGCGTAAACTGAAGAATGCGCGCCATGCCGGCCCTTGGGCGTTTTGAACTAGGCGTTTCGAACTAGGCGGTTTGGACTGGGCGTTTCGAACCAAAGCGTTTTGAACTGACGATTCCATAGCAATAACGCCAAAGCCCTTCAAACCGTCGCATCCACGGTGCCGCCTCGCTGGCAGATCAGGCGTGGACGCGCGCGGTGACTTCGGCCGGTATCGGCTGTGACTTCATTTTCGACGGATCGGCAGGATCGCGGGCCGCCCAGACCCGGGTTTCGTGTCCTTCGACCGCCACAGCTGTGCCGACCAACAGCCTATGCTCGACGTCAAAGCTGGAACGGCGGAATTCGCGGACGTGGGAGCTCAGTTCGACCTGGTCGCCGAAGCGCGCCGGCGCTAGAAAACGCGCGCCGGCGTCGACAAGCGGCAGCCCGGCAATGCCAAAAGCCGCCGCCAGCTCGGACGGCTTCACGCCGAGCGCGGCCTCGAACAGTATCCAGGTGCCCCAGTCGAAAAATTCAAAAAAACGGCTGTTGAAGACGATGCCGGCGGGGTCGCAATGGCCCCACTCGATGGTAAAGCGCCGCCGGCTGATGAATTTTGCCATCAGAGCATGATCCCGAAAAGTGGGTACCGGTTTCCCGCCTGCGCGAAGCCTCGGCTGCCGCTCGTTGTTCCGGTTGGCGCTTCGGCGGGCGAAGGCAGGTCGGAAAAGATCATGCTCAACAATAACCTGAAGCGAAATGACGCCTCAACCCGCCGCCATTTCGCTTTCGGGGCCATGATCGCCGCGAAGCGGCGCGGGGGTCAACCGCGGTTGATCCGCAAAGCCGGCGGCAAAAATCATGACGGGCGAGCTTGCGCCCGCCCGTCACGTTCCTTGCGCTGCTACCCGCTGCAGGGAACCAGGATCAAACCCACCATTTGGTGCGACGCTGATAGCTGCGGTCACACCTAGGCCAATCTGACCTTGGCGATCGTCACATTCGGCAGAACCAAACGCGACCGATCTGGGAGAGAGGATAGCGCATCACCGGCGAGTCTCAAGCTAAAGCGTGCATTTGCGAGCGCGGCTCGCGTTTGGGGATAACTGTGTGGATTGCCGACCATGGACCAGCAAAAAGCATTTATTCGATCGCATTCCCGATCTCGGCTGGCGAATTGACGGTCTTGCCCGGCCATTTGCATAAGTCGGCAATGATGCATTTTTCGCACAACGGCCGACGCGCCACGCAGATGTAGCGGCCATGCAGGATGAGCCAGTGATGGGCATGGAGCCGATACTGCTCCGGCACCACCTCCAGTAATTTCATCTCGACTTCGAGCGGCGTTTTGCCGACCGCAAGCCCGGTCCGATTGCCGACGCGAAAGATGTGGGTGTCGACCGCGATGGTGGGTTCGCCGAACGCGATGTTGAGCACGACATTGGCGGTCTTGCGCCCGACGCCGGGTAAAGCCTCCAATGCATCGCGGTCATGCGGGACCTTGCCGCCATGTTCCGCGATCAGTCGTTTCGAAAGCGCGATGACGTTTTTCGCCTTGGTGCGATAAAGGCCGATGGTCTTGATCAGCTCGCGCAGGCGCGGTTCGCCGAGCTTGATCATTTTCTCCGGCGTATCGGCGAGCTTGAACAGAGCCGGGGTCGCCTTGTTGACGCCCGCATCCGTGGCTTGGGCGGAGAGCACCACCGCCACCAACAGCGTGAACGGATTGATATGCTGCAGTTCGCCGCGCGGGGTCGGATTGGCGGCGGCAAAGCGCCGGAACGCCTCGGCAATCTCTGCGGTTGTCCACTGCGGGAGTTCGCCATGCGCGGCCTTGCGATCGGCTCCGAGGCGCGCCTTGGCGTCCTTCAGCCGCGCCGCCTTGCCCTTGCGCGCCGCGGCAAGCCGTCGCCGGACGGTTTTGCGCGGCAACGGTTTCGGGCGGCTGGTGTGTTTGCGCATCGGTATTTTCGTATAATGGGCGCGATGAGTGACGACAATAACAGCGGGGCGCATGCTTCGGTCGACCCGAAAATCTTCTCGGCGATCATCACGCCGCATCGTTCGCTCGGCCCGACCGGCTTCCTCATCTTTATGCTTTGCCTGGGATGCTTGAGCTTTATCGGGGGCGTCATCTTCGTGTCCCTCGGCGCTTGGCCGGTATTCGGCTTCCTCGGACTTGACGTGTTGCTCGTCTATCTCGCCTTCCGCGCCAACTACCGCACCGCGCGCGCCTATGAGGAGGTCACCGTCACCGCTTCGGAACTGACGGTGCGGAAGGTCAATCATCGTGGCGGGGTACGGCAATGGACGCTCAATCCGCTGTGGGTTCGGCTTGAGCGCATCGTGCACGACGAATTCGGCATCGAACGGCTGTTCCTGGTCTCGCATGGCCGCCGCCTCGCGATCGCAGGTTTCTTAAGCCCTGCGGAAAAAGCGAGCTTTGCGCGGGCCCTGGCCGGCGCGCTTGGCGAGGCGCGGCGCGGCCCGACCAGGACGCCGAACGGGTGAATTTGGCCGTCTCCGGCTCGGTGCGACGGCAACCGCGCTGGCCCCGTTGAGGCTCGCCTTGGCCATGCCGCGCCTGTAAAAATAAGCTCAGAAATCGGGTGGTTTGGCGCGAAAGGGCATCATAGATCTGGAGCAAATGATGGAGGCAGCCATGTTGTCGCCCGATCGCGTTTTTAATTCCACGCCGCTGTCCGAGGCCGCCGCCGATTACGAGATCGTGCGGAAGGCCATCGGACACATTCGCGGCCATTGGCGTGAACAGCCGGAGATCGAAGCCATTGCCGAAGTGGCCGGCGTCACCCCGACCGAACTGCATCACCTGTTCCGGCGCTGGGCCGGCCTGACGCCCAAAGCCTTTCTGCAGGCACTCACGCTCGACGGCGCGCGGCAGCTCTTGCGCGATTCGGCAAGCGTGCTCGACGCCACCTATGAAGTCGGTCTTTCCGGACCGGGCCGCCTGCACGATCTATTCGTGACCCACGAAGCGATGTCGCCCGGCGAATGGAAATCGGGCGGCGAAGGCCTCACCATGCATTTCGGCTTTCATCCTTCGCCATTCGGCAATGCGCTGATCATGGCCACCGATCGCGGGCTTGCGGGCCTTGCCTTTGCCGATCCCGGCAAGGAGTCCGCCGCGCTTGCCGATATGAAGCGCCGCTGGCCGAAGGCCCATTACGCCGAAAATACCGCGCGCACGGCGCCGATTGCCCAGCGTGTTTTTGACTCGCGGCAATGGCGGCAAGAACAGCCGCTTCGGGTGGTGCTGATCGGAACCGATTGGGAAGTGCGGGTGTGGGAAGCGCTGCTGAAAATCCCGATGGGGCGGCTTGCGACCTATTCAGGGCTGGCGGGCAAAGTGCGCAATCCAGCCGCCGCGCGCGCGGTCGGCGCCGCGGTCGGGAAAAATCCGATCGCCTTCGTCGTGCCGTGCCACCGCGTGATCGGCAAGGCCGGCGCGCTCACCGGCTACCACTGGGGCATTACGCGCAAGCGCGCGATGCTCGGCTGGGAGGCTGGCCAGGTCGCCGCGGCGGCGTAAGGCATGATTCTCAAGGGAATCGGGGGCGCATCGCAGACTTGAAGTTTGGCCGGATTCGACCCGATGTTGCCCCAGTAACATCTGCGTCCGGTGTGTCCCAATCTGGAGCCGGCAACGCCAGCGGACAAACGTCATTGTTGTGATGACGGAATAAGCACATCACACCGATGAAAGCCCCCCTCGTGCAAACGAGGGAGGGCAAATTTTACGCCACCAGATCTTGCTTGTTGGCGACTGTCGAGTCGGCATTAAGCCGATAGATCAGTGGCACGCCGGTTGCGAGTTCGCGTTTGACGATCTGTTCCGGGGAAAGGTTTTCCAGAACCATCACCAGCGCGCGCAGTGAATTGCCGTGGGCGGAGATGAGCACGTTATTGCCTTTAAGCACGCGCGGCAGAATCTCCTGGATGTAATAAGGCAAGACGCGAGCCGCCGTGTCCTTTAAGCTTTCGCCGCTGGGCGGCGCGACGTCATAGGACCGGCGCCAGAGCAGAACCTGTTCCGCGCCCCACTTCGCCCGCGCGTCATCTTTGTTCAAGCCGGAGAGATCGCCGTAATCGCGTTCGTTGAGGGCCGGGTCCTTGAACACCGGGATGCCGACCTGGCCCATTTCTTCCAGAACGAGATCAAGCGAACGCTGCGCGCGAATGAGCGCCGAGGTGAAGCCGACGTCGAACCGAATGCCTTGAGCCTTGAGCTTGCGGCCGGCGGCGCGCGCTTCCCTGATGCCGTTTTCGGTGAGATCGATATCGCGCCAACCGGTGAACAGATTTTTCAGGTTCCACTCGCTCTCGCCGTGTCGCACAAGGACGAGAATTCGTTCACCCATACGGCAGCTCCGCTTGATATTGCCCCAGCCGGGCAAGCATCAAATATCGCGCAGGCCGAGCACGTCGGCCATCGAATAAAGACCCGGCTTCTTGCCGCGCGCCCACAACGCGGCATGCAGCGCGCCGCGGGCGAAGATCATCCGGTCCTCGGCCCGATGCGTCAGCTCGAGGCGCTCCACTGGCCCGGCGAAGATCACCGAGTGCTCGCCGACCACGGTGCCGCCGCGCAGCGAGGCGAAACCGATGTCGCCGGCGCAGCGTGCGCCGGTCATGCCGTCGCGGCCGCGCACCGAATGCTGCTTAAGATCGACGCCGCGGCCTTCGGCGGCGGCGCGGCCGAGCATCAGCGCCGTGCCCGACGGCGCATCGATCTTCTTGTTGTGATGCATCTCGACGATCTCGATGTCGTAATCGTCATTGAGCGTTTTGGCGACGCGCTTGACCAGCGCAGCAACAAGGTTGACGCCCAGACTCATATTGCCGGATTTGACGATGGTCGCCCGGCTAGCGGCCTTGGCGATCACCGCGTCTTCTTCGGCGGAATGGCCGGTGGTGCCGATGACGTGCACCAGTCCCGCATCTGCAACGAGTTCGGCGAACACCATTGTGGCGGCGGGAATCGTGAATTCGATCAGGGCGTCCGCTCGCTGCAACAGCGGCGCGGCATCGCCGACCACAGTGATTCCATTTTTGCCAAGCCCCACCAATTCGCCGGCATCGCGGCCGATCACGGCGGAGTCCGGCGCATCGACTGCGCCGGCGAGCGTCACGCCTTTGCTCGCCGCAACGGCATGAATGAGCGTGCGGCCCATGCGCCCGCCGGCGCCGGCGATCACCACTCGCAAATTGGAATCTGCCGCGGCCATTGTTCTTCCATGCGTTTGTCCCTGGGGTATAGCGGGGCGGTGTCAGCCCAGCAACAGCGCGCCGCGGCGCTGGCGCGAACGACGGTTAAAATCGTGCGCCGTCATAGCCCTCGACGACGATGACGTCCGCCTCGGCCTTGCCTTCGCGCAGTTTCTTCGCGGCGAGATATTCGGGCGAACGATAGCAAGCGAGTGCGGCGTCATAGCTCGGAAATTCCAGCACCACGATGCGGCTGCGCGCCCTACCCTCCATCACGTCGCGACTGCCGCCGCGGACCAGATAGCGTGCGCCGAACATGCCGAATGGCGCCTGGTTGGCGACCAGGTATGGCCTATAGGCATCCGCGTCGGGCACGTCGACCTGGACGATCCAGTAGCCCTTCTTGCTCGCGGGCGGCGGCGGCGAAGGCGACGCCGGCTGCGGCCCGTCATAGCCTTCGACAATGACGAAATCGCAAGTCGAATGTTCAAGGCGCAGCGGCTTAGCGCGTTGATATTCCTGCGAGCGATAGCAGGCGAGCGCGGTGGTAAAATCGGGAAATTCGCGCAACACGCAGCGGCCGCGGGCATGCCCTTCGACGACGTCCATTTTGCCGCCGCGCACCAATGCGACGCCGTGATATTTTTCGTGCGCCGGCGGCGTCGCCGCCATATAGGCCTTGTAGCCTTCCGGGTTGCTGACATCGATTTGCGGAATCCAATAGCCCTTGGGCATAGTCGTCACACTCCTTTGGCCCTCACGCGCTCATTTTTTTGTTGCCGCTCCCGTGATCTCGGCGACGATCGCTTCAGCGGCGGCCTTCGGATCCGGCGCCGCGATGATCGGCCGGCCAACCACGAGATAATCGGCGCCGGCGCCAATCGCGGCGGCGGGCGTGGCGACCCGCTTCTGGTCGCCGGCGGCGGCACCGGACGGACGGATGCCGGGAGTCACCAGGATCAGCTTGTTCCTGACCGCGCTGCGCAGAGTGGCGACTTCCTCGGGCGAGCAGACCAGTCCGTCCACGCCGATCTCGCGCGCCTGCTCGGCGCGCAGGACAGCGAGCTCGCGCACAGTTGCGGCATAGCCGGCCTTGGCGAGATCGGTATCGTTCAAGGAGGTGAGCACGGTGACGGCGAGAATGCACAGACCGCTCTCGCGCGCGTCGACTGCGGCCTGCATGACCTGAGGGAAGGCATGCACAGTGAGAAAACTTGCGCCAAGCCGCGCGACGCTCTTCACACCCGCCGCAACCGTATTGGCAATGTCGTGGAGCTTCAGATCGAGAAAGACGCGTTTGCCTGATTGGATGAGCTTCGGCGCATAATCGAGACCGCCGGCGAAGGCGAGCTGATAGCCGATCTTGTAGAACGACACCGCGTCGCCGAGGCGCATCACCATCGCCTCCGCAGCATCGAGCGAAGGTACATCGAGTGCAACAATCAGGCGGTCGCGGGGGTCCATTCCTGCTCCGTCAGCAAGGCCAATTCTCTTTTAATTCATCATGCTGGCCAATTCGACCAGCCGGCGCATGGCAGCCCGCAGCGCTGCGGCGAGCGCATCGTCTTTCAAATTATCATTATCATCGAAGGCGAGCTCGGCGCGCGGCACGCTGACCTGCTCCGGGATTACCAAAGCGCCGCAGCCGAGTTCGAGGATTTGCCGCAGCGCCATCAATGAGCGGATGCCGCCGCCGCCCCCGCTCGTAGCCGAACCGAGCGCGAACACCCGGCCCTTGAACGCGGCATAGGTCGGCTCGCCGCGTTCGCGTACGCGCGACACCCAATCGATGGCGTTTTTCAGAAGCGGAGTGACCGAGGCGCTGTATTCCGGACTGGTGATAAAGACGCCGCGATGCGTTACGAGCGCCTGCCGCAGCTTGAGCGCCGCGACCGGCGGTCCCGGAGCGGTCGCCAAATCGGCATCGAACAAGGGCAACTCATAGTCTTCGAGCGAAATGCGCGTGACTTCGGCGTCGAGCAGCGCCAGTTCCTTGGCGGCGAGCGCGGCCAGCCGCGCATTATGCGAGCCGGTGCGCAGCGAGCCGGGAATGACGAGGATTTTGGGGACAGGCATGAAGAGCAGAGATGTCGGATATCAAATGTCGGATGACAGAATGCTTTGTTTTCCGACCTCCGTCATCTGACCTCTGTTATCTGGCATCCGGCCGGCGATAGACCCAAACGCGCGCCGGCGGAATGTTCATCCAGATGCGCTCGGAAGCCTCCACCGAAAAACCGCCTAGCCGTTTCGGCAGCGGCGCGGCGACCGAATAGGTAAATTGCACGAACGGCGCGCCCGGCGCCATAAGATCGAAGGCGTCGCGAATAAGCCGCAAGCGCATGGTGATCGGTTTGGTGATCAGCGGCAGGCCAGAGACGACGGCGGCGGCCGGCTGCAGCAGCAAGGTGTCGAGCAGCCGGCGCACGCTGTAGGCGTCACCTTGCACCAGGGTGGCTTGCGGATAACGCGCGCGCAAAATCCGGCAGAATGCCGGATTCGATTCCACCAGCACCAGGCGCGAAGGATCGACGCCCGCCTCGACCAAGGCGTCGGTGACGGGGCCGGTTCCCGGACCCAATTCCACGACCGGCCCGGTCGATCGCGGATCGATATAGCGCGCCATGGCGCGGGCCAGGATTCTGCCCGACGGAGTGACCGCGCCCGTGGATAACGGACGCTCGATCCAGGATCGGATAAAGCGCACTTCGTCGTCGAGCCGAATGCCGCGCTTGAGCTCGAATCGCTTTATCTGTTGCTCGATTTTGCGGCCAAGCCCATCGCGTTTTTGCTCGAACAACCGAATTTGACGTTCGATCTTGCGCTCAATGAGAGTTTTTCTGACTTCCAGGAGGCGAAGCTGCCGCCCAATTTTTCGTTCAAACGATTGTAGGGCGGGCAGTGGCATGGCATCCACGCGACAAAGATATTCTAGGTATTTAAGACATTTACATTACAAAAACCATAGAGCGCACCCTAAGCGGCGCCGGCGCGGCCGCCGAGTCCATCCAGGAACTCCTTGACCTTGCCGAGGAATCCGGAGGATTCCGGCTGCGTCTCGCTGGACGACAGGCGTTCGAATTCAGCCAGCAGCTCCCGCTGCTTCTTGGTGAGCTGCTGCGGAGTTTCGACCACCACCTGGACGTACATGTCGCCGCTCTGGCGTGAGCGGAGCACCGGCATCCCTTTGCCGGCCAGGCGGAAGCGGCGGCCGGATTGCGTGCCCTCCGGCACTTTGACTTTGGTCTTGCCGCCGTCGATCGTCGGCACTTCGAATTCGCCGCCGAGCGAGGCCGCCACCATGGAAACCGGAACGCGGCAGTGCAGGTCGGCGCCTTCGCGCTGGAAGAACGGATGCGCGCCGATCGACAGGAATATGTAGAGATCGCCAGGCGGCCCGCCGCGCACGCCGGCTTCGCCTTCGCCGGCGAGCCGGATGCGGGTGCCGTCCTCGACCCCCGCGGGAATATTCACCGACAGCGTGCGTTCGCGAGTGACGCGCCCCGAGCCGGCGCATGATGCGCATGGCGTGTCGATCGACTGGCCGCGGCCGTGACAATTCGGGCAGGTACGTTCGAGCGTGAAAAAGCCCTGGGCGTGGCGCACCCGGCCGTGGCCGCCGCACATCGGACAGGTCTTCGGCTTGGTGCCGGCTTTGGCGCCGGAGCCGGAACAAGCCTCGCAGGTGACCGAGGTGGGAATGCGGATCTGGGCAGTTTTGCTGTTGAAGGCTTCCTGGAGCGTAATCTCCATGTTGTAACGCAAATCGGCGCCGCGCTCGCGGCCGCTCGAGCGGCCGCGCCCAGCGGACATGCCGAAAATGCCTTCAAACAAATCGGAAAAGGTGGTGCCGAAATCGGCGCCGAAGCCAGCCGGGCCGCTGCCCATCCCGTGCTCGAACGCGGCATGGCCAAAACGGTCGTACGCGGCGCGCTTGTCCGGGTCTTTCAAGACCTCATAGGCTTCGTTGATCTCCTTGAAGCGATGTTCGGCCGTCTTGTCGCCGGGATTGCGATCCGGATGGAGTTGCATCGCATGCTTGCGAAAGGCGGCCTTGATCTCGCCATCGCTGGCCGTGCGGTCGATCGCTAGCGTCTCGTAATAGCAGCGCTTGGCCATCAGTCCTCACCCGATCGAGGCCGCCTATCGATGAACGAGCACCCCCGATTGGGTGTCCGGGGGTGCCATTCCGATGACTGCGACGGCATCGAACGCCCTCGCTGACTAAGCAGACTTTTTGTTCTTTTTGTCGTCGTCGACCTCGGTGAACTCGGCATCGACGACGTCTTCTTCCTTCTTGCCGTCACCGCCAGGCGTTCCGCCGGTGCCGTCGCCGGCCTGCTGTTCCGCAGCCTGCTTATACATCGCCTCGCCGAGCTTCATCGACGCCTGCGCCAAAGTATTGGTCTTGGCCGTGATGGCGTCGGCGTCGCTGCCTTTGAGGGCCTCCTTGAGGTCGGCCAAGGCGTTCTCGATCACGCGACGGTCGGCCTCGCCAACTTTCGAGCCGTGTTCGGCGAGCGCCTTCTCGGTCGAGTGCACCAGCGCCTCGGCGTGGTTCTTGGCCTCGACCTGCGCCTTGCGCTTCTTGTCCTCTTCGGCATGCGCTTCGGCATCCTTGACCATCTTCTGGATGTCGGCCTCGGACAGGCCGCCGGAAGCCTGGATGCGGATCTGCTGCTCCTTGCCGGTGCCTTTGTCCTTGGCGGAGACATTGACGATACCGTTCGCGTCGATGTCGAAAGTGACCTCGATCTGCGGCACGCCGCGCGGCGCCGGCGGAATGCCGATCAGATCGAACTGACCGAGCAATTTGTTGTCGGCCGCCATTTCGCGCTCGCCCTGGAACACGCGGATCGTCACTGCGGTCTGTCCGTCCTCGGCGGTCGAGAACACCTGGCTCTTCTTCGTCGGTATCGTGGTGTTGCGATCAATGAGCCGCGTGAACACGCCGCCCAGCGTCTCGATGCCGAGCGACAGCGGTGTCACGTCGAGCAGTAGCACGTCCTTGACGTCGCCCTGCAGCACACCGGCCTGGATTGCAGCGCCCACCGCGACAACTTCGTCGGGATTGACGCCCTTATGCGGTTCCTTGCCGAACAGCTGCTTGACGACTTCCTGCACCTTCGGCATGCGCGTCATGCCGCCAACCAACACGACCTCGTTGATCTCAGCCGCGGACAGGCCGGCATCCTTGATCGCCTGCCGGCACGGATCGATCGTCTTCTGGACGAGATCGTCGACCAGCGCCTCAAACTTAGCGCGCGTCAGCTTCATCGTCAGATGCTTTGGTCCCGCCGCATCGGCGGTGATGAACGGCAGATTGATTTCGGTCTGCGTCGTCGATGACAGCTCGATCTTGGCCTTCTCGGCGGATTCTTTGAGTCGTTGCAGCGCGAGCTTGTCGCGGCGTAGATCGATGCCTTGCTCTTTCTGGAATTCGTCAGCGAGATAATTGACGAGGCGCATGTCGAAGTCTTCGCCGCCGAGGAAGGTGTCCCCGTTGGTCGACTTCACCTCGAACACGCCGTCGCCGATTTCGAGAATCGAAATATCGAATGTGCCGCCGCCGAGGTCATAGACCGCGATGGTGCCCGACTTATTCTTGTCGAGACCGTAAGCGAGCGCCGCCGCCGTCGGCTCGTTGATGATGCGCAGGACTTCGAGCCCGGCGATTTTGCCGGCGTCTTTGGTGGCTTGGCGTTGTGCGTCATTGAAATAAGCGGGAACGGTGATGACCGCCTGCTCGACCTTGGTGCCGAGATAGGCTTCCGCCGTTTCCTTCATTTTTTGCAGCACGAACGCGGAAATCTGCGAGGGCGAATAGGTCTTGCCTTCAGCTTCCACCCAAGCATCGCCATTCGAGGCGCGCACGATCTTGTACGGAACGAGCTTCTTGTCCTTCTCCACCATCGGGTCGTCGTAGCGACGGCCGATCAGGCGCTTCACCGCGAAAATGGTGCGCTCGGGATTGGTGACGGCCTGGCGCTTCGCCGGCTGGCCGACCAGACGCTCGCCCTCATCCGTGAAAGCGACGATCGACGGCGTCGTGCGCATGCCTTCAGCATTCTCGATGACCTTCGGCGTCTTGCCTTCCATCACGGCGACGCAAGAATTGGTCGTTCCGAGATCGATACCGATGACCTTGGCCATGGTCTTAAATCCTCTTCTTTGCGGCAGGTCGGGCTGGCCCGTCAGGCGCCCTTAAGTCCGACCCCCTTAAACCCAACGCATCGCCCCGGCGGTCCAAAACGGCTGCGCGAGGCGATTTCCCTTGGCTCATATAGGTGGGCATCATAGGCCTGCAAGGCAGCATGACCGGCGTCGGCGAACGCCGCGGCGGCCGCCGCTCGGCGTCGGCTGTGGCGCTGCGGCAAAGCTGAAGCAGGCATAGATCACGCGCGCGGCGGCAGAGATCGAGTGGACTTAGCGTATGAGCAGACTGGACGGCGGAGAGCGGCCGGTACACCAGGTGGCGACCAGCGGTAAAAATCCCATAAACGCAACCGAAGCGAACCCATGAATCTGCAAATTGGTCTGCAAATTGGCGGCCGCGGGCTGCGCTTTTATCCGGACTATTTCAGCCGCGACGCGCAGATGGCTGTGCTCGCCGCTATTCGCGGCGTATTGGCGAAAGCGCCGCTGTTCACGCCGCGCATGCCAAAGTCCGCCCGGCCAATGTCGGTCGGCATGTCGAATTGCGGTCCACTTGGCTGGATTTCCGACGAGCGCGGCTATCGCTATGAGAGGCTACATCCAGACATCGGCCAGCCTTGGCCCGCCATCCCGGACCTGCTGTTGCAGTTATGGGAAGAGGTTGCGGGCTATCCGCACGTGCCGGAAGCTTGCTTGATCAATTATTACGGTCCGAACACGAAAATGGGGCTGCATCAGGATCGCGACGAGGCCGATTTCGCGGCGCCGGTCGTCTCGCTGTCGCTCGGAGACTCCTGTTTATTCCGTGTGGGTGGCGGCAAACGGCGCGATCCGACTCGCTCGATCCGCCTCAATTCCGGCGATGTGCTCGTCCTTGGTGGCGATGCGCGGCTCGCCTTCCACGGCGTTGATCGCATTTATCCGGGGACATCCACCTTGCTCGCCGAGGGTGGACGGATCAATGTCACCATGCGGCGTGTAACGCGGCCACAAGCACTGGCCTGACCTTCGCGGGCGCAGCCGCTCATAGCTCGACCGACCAGATCGATAATGCATTCTGCTGATACACCTCGTTCTCGGTTTCGACGGCGCGTCGCAACGCCAGCAACCGCAGGCGCGTGTGTTGCTCTTGGCCTAGTGATGGCGCTTCTATTGATGGTGCCCATACGAGGGGCCGCCGCGGCGGATGTTGTATTCCCTGCCGGCTCGCGTCTTGGTCTGGTGCCGCCGCCGGGCATGGTGCCGAGCCGCACGTTCCAGGGCTTTCAAGAGCCGGGCACCAAGGCAACGATTCTACTCACGACTCTGCCGGCGAATGCCTATGAGCAGTTGGCAAAATCGATGGTGCCGGAGGCGATGAAGAAAGAGGGCATCGAGGTCGAGCGTCGCGAAGCCATCGAGCTCTCCGCCGGCAAAGGCTTCGTGCTCAGCGGCCGGCAAACCATCGAGAAGGAACGTTACCGCAAGTGGCTGCTGATCGCGTCAGCGGACGATGTGACGGCGCTTGTCAACGTTCAGGTGCCCGAACAGGCCACGAATTATTCGGAGGAAGCGGTGCGCGCCGCGTTCGCAACGCTTGCGGTGCGGCCGCATATCCCAGAAGCCGAACAGCTCTCCCTCCTTCCTTTCAGGATCGGGGAATTGGCCGGCTTTCACGTCGAAGACGTCTTGCCCGGCCGCGCGATCGTATTGATCGATCCGCCCAATCAGACTGCGGAGGGCGCCGGTGCAACCGCGAAGGCGCGCATGTTCATCTCGGCGCTGCCCGGCGGGCCTGAGGAGACCGCCGATCGCGATAATTTCGCACGCGTGACCTTTAGCCAAATCGTCGGCATCAAGGACGTGCAACTGCAGGACGCCGGACCGCTCCGCATTGCCAGCCAGCCGGGCTATCAGACTTTAGCGAAGGCCAAAGATGCCGGCAGCGGAGCCGATGTCATGGTAGTGCAATGGCTGCGGTTCGGCTCGGGTGGATTCTTGCGGATGATCGGGATTGCACGCGCGGACGGCTGGCCGGAAATGTTCGGCCGGCTGCGGGCGGTGCGCGATAGCGTCGCCACCAATTGACGACCGCGCGATTAGGATTTGCGCGCCGGCTCTTTCGCCGTCTTGGCATTGTCGTTGCCCGGCGCGCCTGGAGCCGCTTTCGGTCCGCCTTTTGATACGCCGACCAGAGCCGGACGCAGCACTCGGTCACCGATCATGTAGCCGGGCTGCACGACCTGCACCACGCTGCCGGCTGGCACCGTTGCGTCAGGAATTTCGAACATCGCCTGGTGAAGATTTGGATCGAACTTTTCGCTGTGTGGGGTGAACTGCCGCACGCCGTTCTTCTCGAGCGCCTTCAACAGCTCCCGCTCGGTCAATTCGATCCCATCGATGAGCGCCTTCACGCCGCTCTCCGCGGTGTTTCGCAATTCGGGCGTTACCGCTTCCAGCGCGCGGCGCATATTGTCCGCCACCACGAGCAGGTCCCTGGCAAATGAGGTGAGGCTATACAGCCGGGAATCGGCGATCTCTCGCTCGGTGCGCTTGCGCAGGTTTTCCATTTCGGCAAGCGTGCGCAGCAGCCGATCCTTCATTTCCGCATGCTCGCGCTCAAGCGCCGTGGACGGCGCCGGAGCCTGCGCCTGCTGGGATGGTCCGGCCTGCGTCTCTTGGCCATCCTCCTCAACGCGAGCCGTTTGGTCCGTCATTTTTCCTACCGTTCAAAAATTACGATCAGCAATCGGCGGCACCGGGCACGCCGTTTGTTTCCCTTAGCTTCGGGTTTACCGCAACCGGTGCCCCGCATATCAGGGCGCAAATCGCAAAAATCAAGCCGAATGTAAGGGGTTCAACCGCCGAGCAGTTTACTCACGATCTTCGCCGTGTAGTCGACCATCGGCACGATGCGGGCGTAGTTGAGCCGGGTCGGGCCGATAACGCCGAGAACGCCGACGATTTGCCCGGACGCGTTGTGATAGGGGGCGACGATGGTCGAGGAGCCGGACAGGGAAAACAGCTTGTTTTCCGAGCCGATAAAGACGCGCACGCCTTCGGCCTGTTCGGCGCGGCCAAGCAGATCGATCACGTCGCGGCGGGTTTCGAGATCGTCGAACAACAGCCGCACGCGTTCGAGATCGGCAAGCGCCTTGAGATCCTCGAGCAGATGCGCCTGCCCCCGCACGATCAGCTTGCGCTCCTCGTTCTCCCCTCCCGACCAGCTCGCCAGACCCTCGGCGACAATCTTTTGCGTGAGCTGATCGAGCTGCGCCTCGCTCTCTTTGAGCGTGCGCTCGATCTCGGCCTTCACTTCAGGAAGCGTATGACCACGGATCCGCGCGTTGATAAAATTCGTGGCTTCCGTCAGCGCCGAGATCGGCAAACCGATTGGAACATTGAGAACCCGGTTCTCGACCTGCCCATCCTCGCCGACCAGGACAACCATGGCGCGTTCCGGCTCAAGCCGCACAAACTCGATATGCTTGAGCCGCGGATTCGATTTAGCGGTAAGCACCACGCCGGCCGCACGGCTCAATCCGGACAACAGACCGGAAGCTTCGGTCAAAACCCCTTCGACCGATTTGGCCTGACCGGAGGCCGCGACTTGCGCTTCAATCGCTCTGCGATCGGCTTCACTGAGGTCGCCGATCTGCATCAAAGCGTCGACGAAGAAACGCAGTCCCATCTCGGTCGGCAAACGGCCCGCCGAAGTATGAGGAGCATAAACCAAGCCGAGCTGTTCGAGATCGGACATGACATTGCGCACCGAAGCCGGCGACAAGGTCATTGGCAGGATGCGCGACAGATTGCGCGAGCCGACCGGCTCGCCGGTTGCAAGGTAGCTCTCGACGATCAGGCGAAAGATCTCGCGCGAACGTTCGTTGAGCTGTGCCAGACCCAACTGGTTCGCGCCAAGCGGGAGTTCGTGGCTGGTCAATATCTCGCTCCGCAACGTTGCCCGAGATATGTATCACTCCGCCGCCGCCATCGCACGTGTCTGCGGTGACACGCGCAACAGCGCCATCAGCTCGTGCACCGAACCGAAAGCCTCCAGCCGGTTCACCGCGTCAATGACCCCCTCGATCCGGGCGTCAGGCAGGAGGCCGGCGGCATAGAGACGGAATTTTTGCTCCACCTGGCCGCGCGACAGCGGATTCTCGAACGCGCCGAGCGGATGCTCGCAAAAAGCGGACAGCGTGGTGCCGTCGGTGAGAATAAGATCCACTTTGGCCTGTGAGCCGCTAAGCGCCGGATCGGCGCGAATCTCGACTTTTTCGGCGGCGAAAGTGCGCAGCGCCGGATCGTCGTAACGCGCAGGAATGAACTGCGCCAAGCTCAGCGCGCCGTCATGCAGGATGGCGGCAGCGGCGTAATGGGCGGATAACAGCGCTTCGAACTTGCCTTTATAGGCGCCGAAGCCGCCATGCATGTCAAAGGCGCTCTGGCTCAGCGCAACAGCGACGCGGCGCACACGCGCGGCTTCGATCTCGTGCTTTGCAAGCAGATCGAACAAAGCCGTGTTCAAGCCCTGGATGAGTGTCGCCGACGGCCATAGCCGCAGCGCGATCCGCTCCAGTTCGAATCGGTGTCCCAGATCCGCAATCGCCGCTTCCGGCTTGCCGCCCCCGGCGTAGGTTTTGTAAAGGCCGCCGTCTGCGGCGCTTAAGAATTCCTGGGTCGCGACGAAATTTTGCTGCGCGAGAAGCGCAGCGAGCAACCCCGAAATCGCGCCACGGCATTGGTGAAATTTGACCGTCGGCGTGCCCCAGGCGGCGAACGTTCCCGCCGCCTGGCTGCCGGCGAGACCGAATGCGCGCGCCATCGTCTCGCCATCGAACTTCAGAAGTGAACCAGCGGCCGCGGCCGCACCGAATGGGCCGATGATCCCGGGGCCGTGCCAGCCACGCGCGCGAAACGCCGGATAGTCGAGGCCAAGGCCAATGCGCGTCGTCACTTCGCAGCCGGCGGCAACCGCAACCAACAGGTCGCGGCCCGGCAAACCATCGCGCTCGGCGATGGCGAGCGCCGGCGGCACGATTTCCGGAGTGACGTGCGTCATGGTCGCCCGGTGCACGTCGCACATCGTGACCGCGGTAATCAGATAACCGTTGAACAACGTGGCACCCACGAGCGACAAAGGCGCACCGCCGATCACGCTCGATTCCTTTCCCTGCGCGAGCGCCGACGCCAAAGCCCTGACCTGATCGGTCTCTTCGCCTTGGTAACCCGCGAGCGCGCAGGCGAGCGCGTCCAAGACCAGGTTCTTGCAGTGCTCGCGGGCCCGCTGGGGCAAATCGTCGTAGCGCAGCCCCGCAGCGAAGTCGGCTAGTATGCGGGTCGGCTCTTGCGTTGCCTCACTTGCCATCCTCGTCCTCGCGCTGTAGCGGCCGGAGCGTAGCGGTAAGTTGGCAAAGCTGGCAATTGGGCAATCATCAAGCGCGGCTCGGCATGTGCCGCTATCCTGCCTGACTGATCTCTTGGCTCTCTTGCTGATCCCTTGGCGGGCCATTGCGCACCCACTACAAGGTCACACTCAGTCATAGTTGATCGTTTACAAACGGGGTCCCGGCGCAGCGGTGCCGGCAAACTTTCGGAGAAATGCATGCGGCCGAGCCGCCGACAGCCCGATGAATTACGCCCCGTATCGCTCGAACGCGGCGTCGTGAAATATGCGGAAGGCTCATGCTTCGTGAAATTCGGCGATACGCATGTGCTCGTAACCGCAACCGTCGAAGATCGGCTGCCGCCGTGGCTCAAAGGCCAGGCGCGCGGCTGGATCACGGCTGAATACGGCATGCTGCCGCGCGCCACGCTGGAACGCACGCGGCGCGAGGCCTCGGCCGGCAAGCAGAACGGCCGCACCGTGGAAATCCAACGCCTGATCGGACGGAGTCTGCGCTCCGTGGTCGATCTCAAGGCGCTCGGCGAGCGCCAGATTACGATCGACTGCGACGTCATCCAGGCCGACGGCGGCACGCGCACGGCTTCCATTACCGGCGCGTGGATCGCGCTTTACGATTGCCTCGCCTGGATGAAGGCGCGCCAGATGATCGAGATGGATGTGTTACGCGACCATGTTGCCGCAATCTCCTGCGGTGTGTGCTCCGGCGCGGCGGTGCTTGATCTCGATTACGCGGAGGATTCGCAGGCCGATACCGACGCCAATTTCGTGCTCACTGGCTCAGGCGACATCGTCGAGGTCCAAGCAACCGCGGAGAAGATGCCGTTCTCCGAAACCCAGTTCTCGGCTTTGTTGGCATTGGCGCGCAAAGGCGTCGCCAAGCTCGTCGATTTGCAGAAGATGGCGGTGATGTGAGAGTCAGGCGACAGAGGTCAGACGTCGGAGGACAGATATTGCCGAGCGGCCAATTTTCGTATCCGCATGATCCGACGTCTCTCGTCCGTCGTCTAAATTCCGACCGCGTGGTGATCGCCACCCATAATCCAGGCAAACTCGCCGAAATGCGCGAACTGCTTGCGCCTTATGGGGTAGCCGCCATATCGGCCGGTGAGCTTGCTTTGACCGAGCCGGATGAAAACGGAATGACGTTTACCGAAAATGCGTGCATCAAGGCCGTAGCGGCCGCTCAGGCGGCAAAGCTGCCGGCGCTCGCCGACGACTCAGGGCTGGTCGTCGAGGCGCTCGATGGCGCGCCCGGGATTCATTCGGCGCGCTGGGCCGGCCCGGATCGCGACTTTCACCGTGCCATGGAAACAATCGAGCAACAATTGCGCGCGCGCGACGCGACCACGCCGGAACGCCGCCGCGCGCATTTTGTCTCCGCGCTGTGCCTGGCCTGGCCCGACGGCCACACAGAGGAATTCGAAGCGCGCGTTGCCGGCACGCTGGTCTGGCCGCCGCGCGGCGATCGCGGCTTTGGTTACGATCCGATGTTTTTACCCGACGGGCAGCGACGAACTTTCGGCGAAATGTCGAGTGAGGAGAAACACGGCCTGCCGCCGCGCGGCAAAGGCCTGTCGCATCGCGCCCGCGCGTTCTTAAAACTTGCCGAGGCTTGCCTTGAGCGCCGCTGATCATTCCGCGTCCGCTGCGTATTCCGCTGCTTGGGCGGGCGGCCATGATGATGGGCCGGCATTCGGGGTCTACATCCATTGGCCATTCTGCCTGTCGAAATGTCCCTATTGCGATTTCAACAGTCATGTCCGCCGCGAACAAATCGACGAAGCGCGCTGGGTTCGTGCCTTTACCACAGAGATTGCCAGTACGGCGGCGCGGACGCCCGGCCGCGTGGTATCGACGATTTTTTTTGGCGGCGGCACGCCGTCACTGATGCAGCCAAAGACCGTCGCCGCCGTGATCGACGCGATCGCCAGTCATTGGCAAATCGCCTCCGATGTCGAGATCACGCTCGAGGCCAATCCGACCAGCGTTGAGGCGGAGCGCTTTCGCGGCTATCGCACGGCTGGTGTCAATCGCGTTTCGCTTGGCGTGCAGGCGCTTGACGATCACGCGCTGGCGGCGCTCGGGCGCACGCATTCGGCACGCGAAGCCCTGGATGCGGTCGACGTCGCGCGCGGGGTTTTCGGCCGCTATTCGTTCGATCTGATTTATGCGCGGCCAGATCAAACGCCGGAACAATGGTCACGCGAATTGCGCAGCGCATTGCGAGAAACCGGCGAGCACGTTTCGCTCTACCAGCTCACGATCGAGCCGGAGACGCCGTTTGCGGCGCTCGATGCCGCCGGCAAGCTGCATCCGCCGGATGAGAACACCGCACGCCTCCTCTACGATGTCACCCAAGAGATCTGCGCTGCGCACGGCTTGCCGGCTTACGAGATTTCAAATCACGCCCGGCCCGGCGGCGAATGCCGGCACAATCTGATCTACTGGCGCGCTCATGAATATGCCGGCGTTGGCCCCGGCGCTCACGGCCGACTCGATATCGCCGAGGAGCGCCACGCCACCGCCACCGAAAAACGGCCGGAAACCTGGCTCGCGCGCGTGGAAAAAGACGGCCACGGTCTGGTCGTTGACGATGTGCTCACATCCGCCGAAACCGCCGATGAGTTCCTGTTGATGGGGCTTCGCCTTGTCGAAGGCATCGACGCGACACGTTACGCGCAGATTGCCGGACGTCCGCTCGAGCCCGACCGCATCGACGCGCTGCGCCAGCACGGCCTGATTGAAACAACTCCCGCCGGACGGATGCGTGTGACGCTGTCCGGCTTTCCGCTCCTCGATTCGGTGGTCGCCGATCTGGCGGCGTAGCGATCTTACGTCGCCGATCCACCGCCAAAGCTACGCAGCGGCGGCGAGACGATCTGGGCGCCGGACGTCGTGACCCGAAGCACCGCCAAGCCGCGCTCGTTGGTGCCGTCGGGGCGGAAGCGAAACAGGCCATCGATCCCGGTGAAGCCGGACGGATTGGTCAGGACCTGCTGGGAAAATCGTTGCGGGCCTTGAGTTTTAACCAGAGCGGCGACCAGCGCCACCGCATCGTAAGCCAATGTGGCGGTGCGCACCGGATCCTGGTTGTAGCGGGCGCGATAGCGTGTCGAGAAGTTTCGGTAACCGACACCGTCCGGCGCGGCATAGCAACCGCCATCGAGCCCCGGCGCCGCATAGATGCGCGGGTCGTCCCACAGACCGGTGCCGAGCAACTGCAGCCGTTTGAGGTTGACCCCGTCCGCGACCAGAGCCTGCGCGACATCAGGCACCGCATCCCCGCCATCGGGAATGAACAGCGCGTCGGCCCGCCCCGAAGCCTGCGCGACGCCGCGAACCGGATTCGCCATCGCGGCCTTATCGTGCGAATAGCGTTCGAGCGCGACGATCTGACCGCCGCCGCGCCGCGCTACCGCTTGCTTGAAGGCTGCCTCGACCACAGTGCCATAGGGATTGTCGGGAATGAGCGCGGCGTAGGAGTGCTTCCCCGTCGAGGCCGCATATTGCACGATGCGATCGACGTCGGATTCGGGCAAGAAACTCAGTAAATAGATGCCGCTCGAGGCGACGTTAGCGTCGGTCGAAAATGCGATCACCGGGACGTTGCGCGGACGCGCCACTTGGCCGACGAAGCCGACCGATTGCGCGAACAATGGTCCGAGGATGATCTCCGCGCCTTCGTCGATCGCTTGCTGCGCGCCGACGCGAGCGGCTTCGGCGGTGCCGCCGTCGTCTTTGACCAAGAGCTGAATGTTCGGATTGTTGAACTCGGCAATCGCCATTTCAGCGGCATTGCGCATGGCTTGACCAGCGACGCCGGCATTGCCGGCGGCGGACAGCGGCAGAATGAGCCCGACTTTGACCTGGCCGGCGCCGATCGTTGCGGCTAGCGGCGTCTGTGGTGACTGCGGCGGCGTGGAGGACAAATACTGGGAGGTTTGCGAACAGCCGGCCAGAAACGCGCCGGTGGTGCTAAGCAGGCCGGCAATCGCGCGGCGTCGCGTTGGCCAACCCGCCGAGCCCTGAAGCTGCAACTGCGCGGACACGGCAGTTCTCCCCACGGCGACTGCAAGCGCCGTTAACCATACGGCACTGCCAATCCGACATATTGGCGGCGAATGGTTAACCAAGTGAGAAAAATAGGGAATTCGCGCCGCTACGACTGGCGCTGTGACCGGTAAGGAAACGAAGGGTAGAGTGCCGGCAATGCGTATGACCGCCCGCCACCAATTGCGCCAAGACAGCCATAAAGCCAGCCATCAAGCCGGCCATCCAGAGCGCCATCAGACGAGCCGCGATGAAGGCGTGGTGCGTTCCTTCGTGATCGCCGACCAGCCGATCCAGGGTTCGCGGCTGGCGCCGGGCCTGTATTTGGTCGCAACTCCGATCGGCAATCTCGGCGACATCACGCTGCGGGCGCTGCAGACGCTCGCCGGCGCCGATCTGATCGCCTGCGAGGATACTCGCGTCACTCGCAAATTGCTGGATCGTTACGCCATCGCAGCGCCGCTCACGCCTTATCATGATCACAATGCAGCCAAGGCGCGCCCGGGACTGCTGCGTCGCCTCGCCGAGGGCGCGGCCATCGCCCTGGTTTCGGATGCCGGCACGCCTCTGATTTCCGACCCCGGCTTCAAGCTGGTTCGCGCGGCGCAAGATGCCGGCCACCTCGTCACCGCCCTGCCCGGCCCTTCGGCGGTGCTGACCGCATTGACGGTGGCCGGACTGCCGACTGATCAGTTTTTCTTCGCAGGCTTTCTGCCGCCCAAACCAGCGGCCCGCCGCGCCCGCATTGCCGAACTGGCTCCGCTTCCGGCAACGCTGATACTGTTCGAAAGCGGTCCGCGTATCGCGGCGACATTGGCCGATCTCGCCGCCGGTCTCGGCGCAAACCGCGACGCCGCCTTGTGTCGCGAACTGACCAAGCTGCATGAGGAGATCAGGCGCGGCGAGCTGGCGAGCCTCGCCGAGGCCTGTGTCGGCGACGAACTGCGCGGCGAAATCGTCGTTGTAATCGCGCCGCCGCAAGCGCCGGTGCAGGCCGGGGCAGCGGCAAGCGAGGGCTTGCTTCGCGATGCGTTAGAGCGGCTGTCGTTGAAGGACGCTGTCGCTGAGGTTGCTCAGCTGACAGGCAGGCGGCGTCGCGAAATTTATCAGAGCGCGCTGGCGCTGCAGAAAGGCGTCAAAAAGGATGCCAAATATGGCGCGCCGCGCTGAGCCGCTTCAGTCATCGAAGCCGCTGCCGCGCCCGGAACGGGTCGCCGCTTTTCAACGCGGCTTATCGGCGGAAAGCCGCGCGGCGCTGTTGTTGATCGCCAAAGCCTACCGCATCCTCGCCCGGCGCTGGAAAACACCATTCGGCGAGATCGACATCGTCGCCCGGCGTCGTGGCGTGGTGGTGTTCGTCGAGGTCAAGGCACGCGGCAGCATTGATGAGGCGGTGGAAGCGGTGACCGAACGAACCAAGCGCCGCGTGATTGGCGCGGCCGAACTGTGGCTCGCGCGCCATCCTCAACATGCCAATGGCGGTATCCGTTTCGACGTCATTGTGGTCACGCCCGGTAAAATGCCGCGCCACATCGTCAACGCTTTCACTGCAGAGGTCGCATGAGCGGACAGGCGAGCGACGCAACTTATCTTTGTCCAGAATGGCCTTTGACGCGATAAACTCCATCCACAGAGATATCGAGCTAACTAGTAAAGCCGGATCAACACAGATGCCCCTGAACGTCGCTGTGCAAATGGATCCTATTGAGCGGATCAACATTCGCGGCGATTCCACTTTTGCCTTGCTTTTGGAAGCGCAGGTGCGCGGCCATTCGCTGTTTTATTACACCCCCGATCAGCTGGTCATGCGTGACGGCAATGTTTCGGCAAGCGTGCAGCCGCTCTCGGTGCGGGACAAAGCCGGCGACCATTACACGCTTGGCGAAGCGCGCGCGGTTGAGCTGTCCTCGTTCAACGTCGTGCTGCTGCGGCAGGATCCGCCGTTCGACCTCGCCTACATCACCTCGACGCATATGCTCGAGCGCATCCAGCCGAAGACGCTGGTCGTCAACGATCCGGCGCAGGTGCGGAACGCGCCGGAAAAGGTCTTTGTCACCGAATTTCCCGATCTGATGCCGCCGACGCTGGTGACGCGTGACCTGGCGGCGATCAAAAAATTTCGCGCCGAGCACGGCGACATCGTGATGAAGCCGCTCTACGGCAAAGGCGGCGAGGCCGTGTTCCGCCTCGCCCGCGAGGACCTCAATTTCGGCTCGCTCTACGATTTGTTCACGGTCACGTTCCGCGAACCTTGGGTGGTGCAGAAATTCCTGCCGGCGGTGAAGGACGGCGACAAGCGGATCATTCTGGTCGACGGCGAGTTCGCCGGCGCGGTCAACCGTGTGCCTGCGGCCGACGATCTGCGCTCAAACATGGTGCGCGGCGGAGTGCCGAAAGCGACCGATCTTTCGGCCCGCGAGCGCGAAATCTGCGCCCGGCTGGGACCGGCGTTGCGGCAGCGGCGTCTGCTATTCGTCGGCATCGACGTGATCGGCGGCTTCCTTACCGAGATCAACGTCACCTCGCCGACTGGCATCCGCGCGGTGAAAAACTTTGGCGGGGCCGACATCGCCGCGCTGATCTGGGACAAGATCGAAGCGCAAAGAGCCCGCGCCTAAATCCCGCGATTAGAGTGTTTGTAACCACGCTCCCGATTTTCCTGCACGGCACGGAACCTTGCTCGCGGGCCCGACTTGGTGCGCCGAAGGGACGCGCGCCATGGGGAAATGGGAATGAACGACGTGGAATGAACGACTTGGAATGAACGAGATGGGGCGTCATCGCAAATACGCAGCCAACTGCCTCAAATTCGCTCAGGGCACAGCGGATCCCAACGCCAAGCTGGCGCTCCTCGACATGGCGCAGGTCTGGATCATGCTCGCCGAAGAAGCCGAGAGAAACGGCAGGCTCCTGCTCGATCCGGTAACGCAAAAAGCCTCCGCGAGACCGAGTCATTCGCCGCGTGTTTGAGGCACTAGTTGCCGCCTTCTCGGTTACTGCTCCTGCTTCTAAGCCGATCGCCGGCGCGGGAATCATGTTCCTGAATTGTTCTTGACGTTGCCACACTACCCGTTATGGTTGCGCTGGGCTGATGCAGATCGCGCATTGCGCGCGATCTGTGCCCCAAGTTTGCGCCGAAGGGGGATTGGCCGAGATGGTCCAGCGCGTCGCCACCGTTGCCTTCGAGGGCATCGAGGTGCGCCCGGTCGACGTGCAGGTGCAGGTTGCGCCCGGCATGCCGGCTTTCGCCATCGTCGGCCTGCCCGACAAGGCGGTTTCGGAGGCGCGCGAACGGGTGCGCTCGGCGCTGATCGCCTCGGGGCTCGCTTTGCCGGCCCGCCGCATCACCATCAATCTCGCGCCCGCCGATCTGCCGAAAGAAGGCAGCCATTACGATCTGCCGATTGCGCTCGGGCTGATGGCGGCGATCGGCGCTATCCCGCACGATGCGCTGTCCGGGTTCACCGTGCTGGGCGAACTCGGCCTTGACGGTTCGATCGCGCCGGTTGCCGGCGTGCTGCCGGCCGCCATTGGGGCGAATGCCCGCGGCGAGGGCCTGATCTGCCCCGCAACTTGCGGACCGGAGGCGGCCTGGGCCAGCCCGGAAATCGAGATCATCGCCGCGGCCTCGCTGATCCAGCTCGCCAATCATTTCAAAGGCACCCAGGTCTTGTCGCGGCCGCAGCCGAAAATTCTGGAAACAAGCGGACCGGCGCTCGATCTCGCCGACATCAAAGGCCAGGAAAGCGCCAAGCGCGCACTCGAAGTCGCCGCGGCCGGCGGTCATAATCTCCTCATGGTCGGGCCGCCTGGCGCCGGCAAATCCATGCTCGCGGCGCGACTGCCATCGATCCTGCCGCCGCTCGCGCCGGCCGAACTCCTCGAAGTTTCGATGGTCGCCTCGGTGGCTGGCGAGATCGAAGGCGGCGCGCTGACGAACCGGCGGCCGTTCCGAGCGCCGCATCATTCCGCCAGCATGCCGGCGCTGGTCGGCGGCGGGTTGCATGCGCGCCCGGGCGAAATCTCGCTGGCGCATCAC
The DNA here is from genome assembly GCA_035703785.1 of Xanthobacteraceae bacterium. GTDB lineage: Bacteria > Pseudomonadota > Alphaproteobacteria > Rhizobiales > Xanthobacteraceae > BOG-931. The sequence goes on along the minus strand of DASSXN010000195.1, from coordinate 76,644 downwards.
GGCGTGCTGTTTCTTGATGAGTTACCGGAATTCCAGCCGCAGGCGCTCGACTCGCTGCGTCAGCCGCTTGAATCGGGCGAGGTCTCGATCGCCCGCGCCAATCACCGCGTCACCTATCCGGCTCGCTTCATGCTGGTCGCGGCGATGAATCCGTGCCGCTGCGGCAAAGCCAATGAGCCCGGCTTCTCCTGCCGTCGCGGCCCCAACACGCGCTGCACCGCCGAGTACCAGACCCGCATCTCCGGACCGCTGCTCGATCGCATCGATCTGCATATCGAGGTGCCGGCCGTGACCGCAGCCGATCTCATTCTGCCGCCGCCGGCCGAAGGCAGCCGCGAAGTCGCCGAGCGCGTCGCGCTGGCGCGCGAACGCCAGGCCGCCCGTTATGCCGCGATTGGGCTGCCGCATATCCGGACCAACGCCGCCGTGGCGGGCGCAATACTCGAAGACGTAGCACGGCCGGACGGCAGCGGGCTTACGCTGTTGCGCGAAGCCGCCGATGCGATGCGGCTCTCGGCGCGCGGCTACCATCGCGTGCTGCGCGTTGCCCGCACGCTCGCCGATCTCGACGGCGCCGATAAAGTCGGCCGCGTGCATCTGGCGGAGGCTTTGTCCTATCGCGCACTCGCCGACGAGGTCAGGCGGGCGGCGTAAAGGCGCTGTAGCCGGCCGGCACGCTTTTCGCCGCTTAGCGGATTATCCCGACCCGTTGCCGTGGATCGAGCCGCGCATGCCAATCGCCGACAAAAATTCCTGCCGCGTCTCGGCGTGATCGCGAAATACGCCAAGCATGCGGCTCGTCACCATAGTGACGCCGGGCTTGTGTATGCCGCGCGTGGTCATGCATTGGTGCGTCGCTTCGGTGACGACGGCGACGCCGTGCGGCTTGAGCACGGCATCGAGGCAAGAGGCGATCTCGGCGGTCATTTTCTCCTGGATTTGCAGGCGGCGGGCATAGACCTCGACCAGCCGCGCCAGCTTGGAAATGCCGACGACGCGGTTGCGCGGCAAATAGCCGATATGCACGCGGCCGATGATGGGCGCCAAGTGATGCTCGCAATGCGACTCGAAGCGAATGTCGCGCAGCACCACGACTTCGTCGTAGCCGCCAGTCTCCTCGAAGGTGCGTTTGAGATAATCGCGCGGATTGTCCTTATAGCCGGCGAACCACTCCTCGTAGGCTCGCACGACGCGCGCCGGTGTAGCGAGAAGCCCCTCACGCTCTGGATCATCGCCGGCCCAGCGGATCAGCGTACGCACCGCCTCTTCGGCCTCGGCGCGCGGCGGCCGCCGATTTATAGCAGCCGACTTGCTGCGTCCGGTTTTGTTATTGACAGGTTTGTCCATGAATTTCTCTCCAACCGGGCATTCGTTGAAATGAAAACCTATGCGTGAATAGTCATCGCGTCATCGCGCTACAACCTGCGCAACGCCACTTCCTCGACCCGATGGCTTTCGCTTTTCTTGAGGATGAGATCGGCGCGCGGCCGGGTCGGCAGGATGTTTTCGTGCAGGTTGACCAGATTGATGCGATTCCAGATGTCCGTTGCGGTTTCGCTCGCCTCGCGATCGGATAGTCGCGCGTAACGGTGGAAATAAGATCTCGGATCGGCGAACGCGGTACCGCGGAGCGTGAGGAAACGGGTAACGTACCAGGACAGCAGCATGTCCTCGTCGGCATCGAGATACACCGAGAAATCGAAAAAATCGGACACGAATGGAATCGCTTTGCCATCTTTGGGCAAGCGCCCCGCTTGCAGGACGTTCAGTCCTTCCACGATCAGGATCTCCGGGCGATCGATCTCGATCCACTGATTGGGAATGACATCATAGATCAGATGCGAATAGACCGGCGCACGCACCGGCCGCCGCCCGGCTTTGATGTCCGACAGAAAGCGCAGCAAAGCGGGAAGATCGTAGCTTTCCGGGAATCCTTTTTTGTCCATCAATCCTTCGCGCTCGAGCACGGCGTTCGGGAAAAGAAACCCGTCGGTGGTGAGGAGATCGACCTTAGGCACGTTGGGCCAGCGCGCCAGCAGGGCTTGCAAAACGCGGGCGGTAGTGGACTTGCCGACCGCGACCGAGCCGCCGACGCCGATGATATAAGGCGTCTTTGCGTCCGCGGTGCCGAGAAACGCTTGCTGGGCCCCAAACAATCTTTGCATCGCCGCGACATAGAACGAGAGCAGCCGCGACAGCGGCAGATAAATTTCCTCCACTTCCGACATATCGAGCCGGTCGTGCATTGAACGCAGCCGCGCCACTTCGCCAGGCGTGAGCGTCATCGGCGTATCTTCGCGGCGCATCGCCCATTCCGCGCGCGAGAACACGCGGTAAGGCGAAACGTCCTGTGCGGTGCGCTGCTCCATCGGATGCCCTTAGCCGCTCTTGTGCGCTGACTTGTGCGCTAATTTGCGCGCTGCCTTTTCCTCAAGCCCGGATTGATGGCTGCGGGCGCCGAGTTCGGCTTCGACCTCGTCGAGCGAAATACCGCGGGCATGCAGCACCACGAGCAAATGATAAAGCACGTCGGCGGCCTCGCGGACCAAATCCTGCCGGTCTTCGGCCACCGCGGCAATTGCCGCCTCGACCGCCTCCTCGCCGAACTTTTTCGCGCAATGATCGACGCCGCGATCGAGCAGCTTGCGGGTATAGGAAACCTCGGCGCTTTCGCTGGCGCGCGCCTGCACGCGCCGTTCCAGATCGCGGATGGTAAAACTCGACATCGGCAGGTCCTTCGGGCAAGTCCTTCCGTCCGGGTTCCATATCATCTCCCCCGGCGGGCCGGGAGAGGCAGATTACGGATCGAGCCGCACCGGAAGACCCGCTTGGGCCATATAATCCTTGGCCTGCCGTACGGAATACTCGCCAAAGTGAAAGATCGACGCCGCCAGCACCGCGGCGGCGTGACCGTCGCGGATACCCTCCACCAAATGGTCGAGGTTACCGACCCCGCCGGAGGCGATTACCGGGACCGAAATCGCATCGGCAATGGCGCGGGTCAGCGCGATATCGAATCCCTTTCGCGTGCCGTCGCGGTCCATGGAGGTCAGCAAAATCTCGCCGGCGCCGAGCGCCACCACCTCACGCGCATAGGCGAGCGCATCGATGCCGGTTGGGTGGCGCCCGCCATGGGTAAAAATCTCCCAGCGCGCCGTTTCGCCCGGCTTTGACGCCTGCTTGGCATCGATTGCCACCACAATGCACTGATCGCCGAATTTTTCCGCGGCTTCTTTAACGAAGCTCCGGCGCGCCACGGCGGCGGTATTGATCGACACTTTATCGGCACCGGAGCCTAGCAAAGCGCGGATGTCCTCGATGCTGCGCACCCCGCCGCCGACCGTGAGCGGCATAAAGCAGGCTTCGGCGGTGCGCCGCACCACATCGAGCATGATGCTGCGGTTCTCATGGCTCGCGGTAATGTCCAGGAAGGTGAGCTCATCCGCGCCCGCTTCGTCATAGGCGATCGCCGCCGCGACCGGATCGCCGGCATCGCGCAGATTGACGAAATTGACACCTTTGACGACGCGACCGTCCTTGACGTCGAGGCACGGAATAACGCGGACCTTGAACATTAGGCCGTCGCTCGCGCTTGGCGCAGGAGGGAGAGCGCCGCCGCCGGATCGAGCCGGCCGTCGTAAAGCGCGCGGCCGGCAATTGCGCCTTCAAGCATTTGTGCGCGCGGCTCGAGCAGCGCCCGTACATCGGCGAGCGAAGCAAGCCCCCCCGAGGCAATCACCGGCAGCGAAATCTGCTCGGCGAGCGCGATCGTTGCGTCGAGATTGAGCCCTTCCAGCATCCCGTCGCGATTCACGTCGGTATAGACGATAGCCGCAACGCCGGCGTCTTCGAAACGGCGGGCAACGTCTAGCGCGGACAGTGTCGATGTTTGCGACCAGCCTTCGACCGCGATCTTGCCATCGCGGGCGTCAAGCCCGACCGCGACCCGGCCGGGATAAGCGCGGGCCGCAGCTTTGACGAGTGCCGGATCGCGCACGGCCGCCGTGCCGACGATCACGCGCGCGATTCCCTTGTCCAGCCAGGCGTCGATGGTGGCGCGATCGCGGATGCCGCCGCCAAGCTGCACCGGGATTTTCACCGCTGTGAGAATCCGTTCCACCGCGGCGGCGTTGACCGGTTTGCCCGCGAATGCGCCGTCAAGATCGACCAGGTGCAGATAGGTGAAGCCCTGCTCCGCGAAGGCGCGCGCCTGCGCGGCCGGATCGCGGCTGAACACGGTCGCGCGGGCCATGTCGCCTTGCTGCAGACGCACGGCCTCGCCGTTCTTCAGATCGATGGCCGGAAATAAGATCACGGCTTCCACTTCAAGAAATTCGCAATTAGCGCCAGGCCGAGCTTTTGGCTCTTCTCGGGGTGAAATTGCGTGCCGACAATGTTGTCCCGCCCGACGATCGCAGTGACAGGTCCGCCGTAATCGGCGTCCGCCACCAGATCCTGGCGTTGTGACGGATTGAGTGCGAACGAGTGCACGAAATAAGCGTGCCGGCCTTGCGGGCCGAGCGTCAGACCGTCGATCAAAGGGTGCGGGCGCACGACATTGAGCGTGTTCCATCCCATATGCGGGATCTTCAACGCAGCGTCGCGCGGGGTGATGCGATCAACTTCGCCGCCGATCCAGCCCAGCCCCTCGACCACTTCATATTCGCGCCCGCGCTCGGCCAAGAGCTGCATGCCGACGCAAATGCCGAAAAACGGCCGGCCCTTGCCTCGCACCGCCTGTTCGAGCGCTTCCACCATGCCGGACACGGCATCGAGTCCACGGCGGCAGTCGGCAAAAGCTCCTACTCCGGGCAAAACAACGCGATCGGCGCGCACCACGATCTCCGGATCGCGCGTCACTGTGATCGGTTGATCCAAGCCAGCCTCATGGGCCGCGCGTTCAAAGGCCTTGGCCGCGGAATGCAGATTGCCCGAGCCGTAATCGACGATAACGACGCTCACCGGTGCGCTCCGGGTTCGGGAAATAATCCGATCACCCCGGATGGCGCGGGGGATGGTGCGGCCGGCGCGGCTGAACGCGATGTGGAAGTGCTTGTTGGCGATGCGGGGCGACGCGCGGGGGCCTGACGAATCCAAGCATCGAAGAAGCGCCGTTCTGCGCCCTCGAGATCTTCGCCGGTGACCACGCCGATATTGCGCCAATGGCGGCGCGCCAGCTTGGAGCGCCGCAGCGTACTCGCCTCAAGCCCGACAAGTAGCGAAATCAACAGGCCGGCCAATCCCAGCGTAAACACCGAAGCGCCGAGCGCGCGCAAACCAGCGTCCAGCGCCGCCGACACCAGAAGATAAATCGCCAGCGCCAGCCATAAGCGGTACCGCAACATCCAGAACGGCGTGAGCAGGAAAGCCCACCACGAGAAGCCGTCACGGACAAAGACAAAGCGATAGGGTTCGGCCGCGGCCGCAGCGGAGTCGAGCGGCGGTTGATGGACTGTGTAAATGGACATTGACCGATCTTTCAGCGTTAGCCTGCTGCAGGATCCTTAGAAACTCGCCTTTGAAACCCGCCTTTGAAACTCTCGTTTCACGGACCGCAATTTAATTGCCGAGCCTGCCTTTGGTTGACGGCACTTCGCCCGCCGCGCGCGGATCGACGGCAACGGCAACGCGCAACGCCCGGGCCAGACCCTTAAAACAGGACTCGGCAATATGATGATCGTTGCCGCCGTATAGCGTGGCGACATGCAGCGTCACACCCGCGTTCATAGCGAAAGCGCGAAACCATTCTTCGACCAATTCGGTGTCGAAGGGGCCCACTTTGGCCCGGACGAATTCGACGTTGAACACCAGAAATGGCCGGCCGGAAATATCGAGAGCGACGCGCGTGAGCGCTTCGTCCATCGGCACGTGCACATCGGCGTAGCGCGCAATGCCCTTCATCTCGCCAAGCGCCTGTTTCAACGCCTGGCCGAGCGCGATGCCGACGTCCTCGGTTGTGTGGTGGTGATCGATATGCAGATCGCCCTTGGCTTTAACGCGGATGTCAATCCGCGAATGCCGGGCCAACAGATCGAGCATGTGGTCGAGAAAGCCGATGCCAGTTTCGATCGAAGACGCGCCCGTACCGTCGAGATCGACCGCGACCTCGACGTCGGTTTCCTTGGTCTTGCGCGCCACCGTGCCTTTACGCACTTCGCTCTCTCGATCGCTGTCTCGGGCCCAATCTTGCCTTTGCGCGGGCCTTTTATCAGGGCCGCTCCGAACTCGCCACTGGCGCCATCGCGCATTTGCATTGCCGGCGACCAACTCTTAAATCATGCCTTAAGCAAACGTTTTCCAGCCCGGTCAGTTGAACTTGGCCGTTGAACCCGGTTAATCGTTCATCCAGCGCATGTCCTCGGTAGAAGCGGGCCATTTCGGCCCTTGGCACGGCACGACCATTCTGACAGTCCGCAAGGGCGGACTGGTCGCGATCGGCGGCGACGGACAGGTCTCGATCGGCCAGACCATCATCAAGGCGAACGCCAAGAAAGTGCGCCGGCTCGGCGGCGGCGCGGTCATCGGCGGCTTTGCCGGCGCCACCGCCGATGCGTTCACACTGTTCGAGCGGCTCGAATCCAAGCTCGAACAGTATCCCGGCCAATTGACGCGTGCCGCTGTCGAGCTCGCCAAGGATTGGCGCACGGACCGTTATCTTCGGCGGCTCGAAGCCATGATGATCGTCGCCGACAAGGACGTATCACTGGTATTGACCGGCACCGGCGACGTGCTGGAGCCCGAGGCCGGCGTGGTCGGCATCGGCTCCGGCGGTAATTATGCGCTCGCCGCGGCGCGGGCCCTGCTCGATGGGCCGCTTGATGCGGAAGCGATCGTGCGCCGGTCGCTCGACATCGCCGCGGAGATTTGCGTTTACACCAATCGCAATGTGACCGTAGAGACGTTGAAGGCGTGACCGACTTCTCTCCCCGCGAAATCGTCTCCGAGCTCGACCGTTTCATCGTCGGGCAGGGCGACGCCAAGCGCGCCGTCGCAATCGCGCTGCGCAATCGCTGGCGCCGCCTGCAGCTCGACGAGCGGCTGCGCGAAGAAGTGTTGCCGAAAAATATTTTGATGATCGGGCCGACCGGCGTCGGCAAGACCGAAATCTCCCGCCGCCTCGCCAAGCTCGCCGGCGCACCGTTCCTCAAAGTCGAGGCGACCAAGTTCACCGAGGTCGGCTATGTTGGGCGCGACGTCGAGCAGATCGTGCGCGACCTGGTCGAGATCGCCATCACGCTGACGCGCGAAAGGCGGCGCAAAGACGTGGAAGCCCGCGCGCAGCAAGCCGCCGAAAATCGCGTGCTCGACGCCTTGGTCGGGGCGAATGCGAGCGCTTCGACCAAAGAAGCGTTTCGCAAGAAGCTGCGCGCCGGCGAGCTCAATGACAAAGAAATCGAGATCGAGGTGCAAGCCGGCGGCGGGGGTTTGCCGCTGTTCGATATTCCCGGCATGCCGGGCGCGCAGATGGGCGCGATCTCGATCGGCGATATCTTCGGCAAGCTCGGCGCCGGCCGGACCAAGACCCGCCGCGTCACTGTGACGGATTCCTACGACATTCTGGTCAACGAGGAGTCCGACAAATTACTCGATATCGAGCAATTGACTCAGGAAGCGATCAAGACCGTCGAAAACAACGGCATCGTATTCCTCGACGAGATCGACAAAATCTGCGCTCGCGACGGCCGCATCGGCGCCGATGTGTCGCGTGAGGGTGTGCAGCGTGATCTTTTGCCCTTGATCGAGGGCACCACCGTTGCCACCAAACATGGCTCGGTGAAGACCGATCATATTCTGTTTATCGCCTCGGGCGCCTTCCATATTTCCAAGCCGTCCGATCTGCTGCCGGAACTGCAGGGGCGATTGCCGATCCGCGTCGAACTCAAGCCGCTGACGCGCGACGATTTCCGCCGCATTCTGACCGAACCGGAAGCCTCGCTCATCAAACAATATGTGGCGCTGATGGCGACTGAAGGCGTCAATCTCGAATTTTCCGCGGATGCGATCGACGCCGTCGCCGACGTTGCGGTGGCGGTCAATTCAAGCGTTGAGAATATCGGCGCGCGCCGTTTGCAGACGGTGATGGAGCGCGTGCTTGATGATGTTTCTTTCGGCGCGCCCGACCGCTCCGGCGAGACGGTGAAAATCGATGCGGCCTACGTGCATAAGCACGTCGGCGATCTCGCCAAGAACGCCGATCTCAGCCGATTTATCTTGTGAGCGGCTGTATGATGTAGCGCCGAGGCGCTATCAGCTTCAGTTCACCGCTGGAAAGCCGGATGGCTCTGTTGTTCGCGGTTGATTTCGCGAATCATCGCCATCCATTTTTCGACCTGAGCCAGCATGTGCAGATCGGAGGCGCCCGCTTGCATTGAATTGTGCGCCGCGACCGTCGCAAGCTTGGCCGTGGTAACTATACTCTCGGACATGGGTGGTTGGTTCCGAATAGCGTTTGACTGACGTTTAACTGACTTGCGTGACAGAGTTTCGCCGACGAGTTTGACGGATTCGTGCGTTTTTTCGGGCTTTCTCGATATTAACCTTAACGATGCGTATGTTACGCCATCGACTGCAGCTAACGCACGCGGCGCCGCAAGCGCAGGTAAAGCGCGCCTTCGCCGCCGTGGCTGGCGTGCGCTTGTTGGAAACTGACAATAAAGCGGCGGAACTCCGGCAACGACAGCCATAATGGCACTTGGCGCCGCAGCACGCCCCGTTCGGACGCCGAGCCCGCTGCGCCGCCGATACCCTTGCCAGTCACCACCAGCGCGAGTTTCGCATCCTGTGCTTGCGCCTGCGTGAGAAAATGCAAAAGCGCCGCATGCGCCTGTTTCTGTGTCATGCCGTGCAGATCGAGCCGGGCGTCGATCGCCGTGTGGCCCCGCGCGACGCGCTGCCGTAAGCGGCGATCGAACTGCGCCAGTGCCGGCGGCTGTTTCGCATGTGAGCGTTCTTTTGGCACGTTCTGTGACGGCGGCGTTTCACGCGTGGCCTGATCGGGTGCACCGCCAAGCGCAGCCGCGGCGCCGTGGCGCAACGGCGTCACGTCGCGAGCAAATCCTTTCCACAGCGCCCGTTCATCGTCGCTCAAGCGGCGCCGGTTCATCGCCGGCGCCGCGCGTTGGACTTGCTATTCACGGTCGGCGCCGCGTTCGCACCGGCCGCCATCGCCGGCTTGGCCTCAGGCAGCGGCACTTCATCCGCGGCGCCGTCGGGCACCGTCGGGTCGGGCATGTTGTCAAAATTGAAACTGAACAGACCGGGCCGCGTTGGTGGCAGCGGCACGTCGCTCCCGGCCGCCACTGGATCGAGTTCGCGCGGCACCAGCATCGCGAATGTGCCCGGATTTTTGATGCGCCCGGCGATACGCGCTGCCTCGTCGCCGGCGCCGAAATAAATATCCGCGCGCGCCGGACCGACGATCGCCGAACCGGTATCCTGCGCGATCATGAGACGGTCGAATTTCGTGCTGGTCTTCTGGTTGGCGATCGGCAGCTCAGCCTGGATGAAAAAAGGCGTGCCATAGGCGTGGAGCGCACGGTCGATCGCGATCGAGCGGCCTGGCATCAGCGGTACGCCCTGGCCGCCGACCGCTTCGTCCTCAATGGCAAGATCAGTGATCCGGAAAAACACATAGGATTTGTTTTGCCGGCGCACCTCCTTCGCTTGATCCGGATTAACTTCCATCCAATCGCGAATGCTCTGCATCGATACCTGATCTCTGCTCAATATTTTTTGGTCGACGAGAACGCGGCCGACCGGCGTATAAGGCCAGCCATTGTGCGAATCGTAATTGACGCGAAGAATGGCTCCATCTTCGAGCCGGATTCGGGCTGAGCCTTGGATTTGCGCGAATAAAACGTCGACCTGGTCGTGCAGGTAGCAGATTTCAAGATGCCAGCCGTCGAGCGCGCCATCCTCGATCTGGCCGCGATCATAATAGGGCACAATCTTGCGGCGGCCGACGCGTCGACCGACGAACACGCCCTTCGATGGAAATGCATCGCCAAGCTTGCGCCGGCCGGCCGGTACGAGGTTGGGCGGCCGACGGTAAAGCGGCGCCGTGAATTCCCCGGTGGGTACACGCGAACCGGCAATGATCGGCTCGTAATATCCGGTGAGGAAACCGTCGCTATCGCCGAGCCTGCTGATGCGGATCGGACGGAAATGGTCTTCAAAAAATTTCCGGGCGCCGTCTTCGTCCAGCGGAATAGCTTGACGCGCGTCTTCGCAAATGTCTTTCAGCGCTGCCGGTATCGGGGTCAAATCCCGAGCCGACTGGCGACGCCGATTCTGCAGCGTCCGGCAGCTGCCGAGAAAAGCAGCAAAGGCGGCGGCATGATCGTCGCTGGTCCAGCCCTCAAGGTCGCTCCACTCGATCGGCTCATATTGCGTATCGGGAAGTACCAGCGGGCCGCCCCCTTGCGCGACTGCCGTCGCTTGCAGCGCAAAGAGGACGACCAGCGCGGCAGCAACGCAATAAACCGGAATGCGAAGGACCAGGAGGCGAAAGACCAGACCTGGCGACGCACCCCCACTCATTGCGAACATCATTGTCCGGTTTCGGTCGCGATGACTTTCCAGTTGGGGTCGCGCGAGGACACATCGCGGGCGAAAGTCCAGACATCCGTCACGTCCGTGACTTTTTCGGCGTTGCCGTCGATGACCGTGCCACCGCGATCGCGTGTGGCGGAAATCAGTTTGGACACGAAGCGCACGGTGATTTGTGCAGTCGTCCGATTGCGCAGCTCGGCCGCCGTTATGGTCGCACCCTCGATCGAAACAAAACGAGTCTCGGCTGATTCGCTGCGGCGCTCGCGCTCGCTAATCGCCGCATCGAAACCGTCATAGACTTCACGCGACAGTAAGCTGCGCAGCTGCCGGCGGTCACCACCGGCGAAAGCAGTCACAATCATCTCGTAGGCGGTGCGTGAACCGGTAACGAAATGTTTGGCGTCAAAGCTCGAATCCGCAGCGGCGATTGCATCAAGCCCGGCCGCCACGGTCGATCCACTCTCGGCGATATCCTTCCAGCGTTCGCCCGCAGACGCGGCGGCTTCAGCGGCGCGCGATGCGTCGGAACCGCGCTGCGGCAGGGTTACTACCTTCTGCTCGGTGGCCGGGCTGCGCACCGCATCGCGGGCTGAATATGGATCATAGGGCGGCCGCTCGCGGCCGGTGCGCTGGCCCAAAACGCTGCGCAACCGCAGAAAAATAAACACTGCGAGGGCCAGGAAAATGATGGTGTAGATATCGAACACGTCGGCCATTCTTTCGCCATCGCAGTAAGCGGGGCAGTGCATTCCGGGGATCGGCTCGAATGACCAAACCGCGGCAGAACACCGGTCCCCGCTTATGTAGGCATGCAGGTAAGGCCATCCAGTGGCGGCTCGCCGTCATTTTAACGCGGCGACGCGCAAACATTAAACGATCGGCGCGGCGGCGCCAATAATGCAGTCCGGCGGGCGCACCCCGTCTCCACGCTAAATTGACGCGCCGTCTTAGGCTGCTGTCTTGGGCTTTGGACCTCAAGCCGCCGCCGTTCCCGGCATTGTTCGCGGCTGCGCCGCATGTTAGCCAAGCCGGCCCAAGCGGAGAGAACAATGTCGACGACGAATGGTGGCCCCGCGCCACAACCGGGTGCCCCGCAGACGCCGGTTCCGCAGATCGGCGTGCTCATGCAATATGTGAAGGATTTCTCGTTCGAGAACCCGAACGCGCCGCGCGCTCTGACACCGAGCCCGCAGCAGCCCTCGATCAAGATCAATATCGGCGTTGAGGCGGCCCCTCTCGCCGAAAACGACGTCGAAGTGACGCTGAGGCTAGACGGCAAGGCGGAAGTCCAGGGCTTCGTGCTGTTCGGCTTCGAGCTGCTCTATGCCGGGGTATTTCGGATCCTCAACATCCCGCCCGAGAGCCTCCAGCCAATGGTTATGATCGAGTGCCCGCGCCTGTTGTTCCCCTTCGCACGAGAAATCGTCGCTACGGCGACCCGCAATGGCGGCTTTCCTCCTCTGATGCTTGAGCCGGTCGATTTCGCTTCGCTTTATCGGGAACGCATGGCCAGCGCGCAGCAAGCCAATGCGCCCGCTTAATCTAAGCTGACGTAATCGCGCCAAACTGCGTTTTCGCCGAGGCTCCCAATGAATCGGCGATGGGCAGCCTGCGCATCCGCCGTTAGCCGCGACGGCAGCGGCGCCGGGCGTTCCCGCACCGCGATGATCTCGCCGGGCGTCACGATAGCCGGTGCTTGCGAAAGAATAAGCTGCGCCTGACGCGCGCCGATCAGTTCGATATAGACCTCGGCCAGGAGTTCGGCATCGAGCAGCGCGCCATGCTTGACGCGGCGCGAATTATCGATGGCATAGCGAGCGCACAAATCGTCCAGCCTGTTCGCCGCTCCGGGATGTTTGCGCCGCGCAATCAACAGCGTGTCGACCATGCGGTCGCGGCTCACCGCGAGGTGCCCGGCGCGCTCTAATTCGGCATTAAGGAAGGCCAGATCGAACATTGCATTATGCGCAACGAGCTGAGCGTCGCCGAGGAAATCGATGAGTTCGCCCACCCGGTGCGCGAACAACGGTTGATTCCTTAGAAAATCGACCGTCAGTCCGTGAATTTTCAGGGCCGATTCCGGCATGTCGCGTTCTGGATTGAAATAGCCATGGAACGTTTTGCCGGTCGGAAACCGATTGAAAAGCTCGATGCAGCCGATTTCGACGAGACGATCGCCGGCAAGCGGGTCGAGTCCCGTCGTTTCGGTATCGAAAACAATTTCGCGCATCGAGAACTCGTTGGCCGCCGCGAATCACCGCCGTTGCATTGTAGCGACGTTGCGCAAAATGTCTCGAATCTGCGCTCGGGTGTGATCGAATCCCCGCGAGCTGTCCACGACGAAATCGGCGCGGCGGCGCTTTTCGGCGTCCGGTAGTTGCTTGGCGAGCAGCGCTGCAAATTTCTCCTCGGTCATTCCGGGGCGGTCCAAAGCGCGTCGCCGCTGATGCGCGGCCGGCGCCGAAACCACCACGACAGCATCGCATTTGGATTGCGCTTCGGTTTCGAACAGCAACGGGATGTCGACAACTACGACGGTAGCGCCCTGCGCTTGCGCCTGCGCCAGGAACTTTTCCCGCGAGGCGGTGACGAGCGGATGGATGATCGCTTCGAGGCGAGCGAGCGCGGTTCGGTCGTTGACCACGATTGCCCCAAGCTTGCGGCGATCCACCTTGCCGCCGAACGTCGAGCCGGGGAACGCCTGCTCGATCAGAGCCGACGCTTCGCCCTCGTATAGGGCATGAACGACGGCGTCGGAATCGTGAACCGGCACGCCGCATTCAGCAAAAAACTTGGCGGCAGTCGATTTTCCCATGGCGAGCGAGCCGGTCAGGCAGAGGACAAACGGCCGGTCGGTACTCATCGCGTCAGGCACCCAAAGCGCCGCAGAAATTCCAGAACCTCGAGGAGCGGCAGCCCCAAGACCGTGAAATAATCGCCATCGACGCGTTCGAATAATTGCATGCCGAGGCCTTCGAGCTGATAGGCACCGACGCTTGCGGTTACCGAATCGCCGGCGGCATCAAGATAGAGCTCGATAAAGCGTTCAGAAAAATTGCGCATGGTCAGCCGCGCCACGCCAACATGTTCGAACAGCACCGTATCATGCTGCACGAAGGCGATCGCCGAGTGAAGTTCGTGCGTGCACCCGCAAAGCGCGCGCAGTTGCGCCCGCGCCGCATCGCGATCTTGCGGCTTGGTCAAGCACTCGTCGCCGAAGGAAAGCGTCTGGTCGGCGCCGAGAGTAAGACCGCCGCCATGCTTGCGCGCTACCGCAATTGCTTTTTCGCGCGCCAAAAGCGCGGCCACGGCAGCGGCGGATTTCGATCGGGCGCCCGCTTCCACACCGCGCTCATCAAGATCGGCCGGATCCGTTTCGACCGGCACGCCGGCAGCGGTGAGAAGCATCCGCCGGGTCTTGCTTCGCGACGCCAGGATGAGCGGCGCGTCGGCAAGCCATAGCGCCATAGGCGGCTTCATGAGCGGCCTCAGGACACGTGATGCCGGCGCCGCTCGCCAAGATGCGCAAGCACCGCGGCGGCCGTCTCTTCGATCGAGCGGCGGGTCACGTCGATAAGCGGCCAGTTGTGTCTGGCGCAGAGCCGCCGCGATGCAGCGACTTCCTCGGCGACCGCCTGACGATCGATATACTGATCGTCGTCGCGATGTGCTTTGAGCCCGAGGAGCCGGTTCTGGCGAATTTGCACGATCCGTTCCGGCGTGGCGTAAAGCCCGACTACCAAAGGGTGCTTGAGCGCTTCGAGACGCGCGGGCAAGGGCAGGCCAGGTACCAGCGGGACGTTGGCGGTTTTCACTCCGCGATTGGCGAGGTAGATCGAGGTCGGCGTCTTCGAGGTCCGTGACACTCCGACCAACACGACATCGGCCTCCTCGAGATCGTCCATATGCTGGCCGTCGTCATGTAACATGGTGTAATTGAGCGCATCGATGCGGCGAAAATATTCGGCATTGAGCGTGTGCTGCGCGCCGACTTTATGCGTCGACTCAGCGCCCAGATAAGATTGGAAAAGATGCAGCACCGGCCCCAAAATTGACAGGCAGGGAAGACCTAGCGCACGGCATTTTTTTTCGAGCCGCTGCACCAAATTCTCCTCCAGGAGCGTATACAGAACGATCCCAGGCGACTCTTCGATTTCCGCAAGAACCCGATCGAGCTGCCTCTGCGTACGCACCAGCGGGTGGACGTGCTCGACCGGCATGCTCTTGGCGTATTGCGCCGCGGCGGCTCGTGCCACTGTAATCAAAGTTTCACCGGTCGCATCCGAGATCAGGTGAAGGTGGAAGTAGCCCGCCGCGTGCACCATGGAATCGTTCAAGCTGGCTGGAGAAGCTGTTGACCTCTGGGGAGAAGGCCATGGCTTTGCGAATGGCGCAAGCAGATCAACCGGGAGAACGCATCGCCGGTCCACACAGCACATTCTCCGGCATTTTACTCTGCGGGCGATGGCCAAGACCGGTGAAATGTGGAAATCGAGTTGACAAGTGATCCGGAATGATCCGGAAACTAGCGCTGCGTTGCACTTCCCAGACGAACCAGCTGAATGCCCGGAAGCTGGGGATATGTGGGTTGTTCATGCAAGCAATGTGCAAGCCGATTTATGAGTCCAATCAACTGTCCAAGTACTACAACAGATTCTAAGATTCTATTTGTAGTGGAGACCAAAGTGCCGCGGGTAAACCTGTGACTAAACCTCTGATGGACGTTCTGGCCGGAAAACGGCAGACCGTTCCGCCGATCTGGCTGATGCGGCAAGCCGGAAGGTATCTCCCGGAGTATCGTGCGCTTCGGCAAAAGATCGGTAATTTCCTCGACCTCTGTCTTGATCCAGAACTGGCAGCGGACGTTACATTGCAGCCGATTCGACGATTCGGATTCGATGCCGCAATCTTATTTTCAGATATTTTGGTGGTTCCTTATGCGCTCGGGCAGAGCGTTGCATTCACTGCGGCCGATGGGCCGCGGCTTGATGCGATCGATGACATCGAAAGTTTGCGTAAGCTCCGGCGAGAGCTCGATCATGAGCGGTTGGCGCCTGTCTATGAGACGATCGCGCGCGTTAGATCGCAGCTTTCGGCAAGCGTCACGCTCTTGGGATTTTGTGGCGCGCCGTGGACTTTGGCGACATACATGATTGCCGGTGCGGGTACGCCCGATCAAACTCCGGCTCGGGAGTTTGCCTATCGCGCTCCGAAACTATTTGGCGAACTGCTCGATATTCTTGTGGACGCTTCAGCATCATATTTGATCCGGCAATTCGAAGCCGGTGTCGATGCCGTGCAAATATTCGACAGCTGGGCGGGTGTATTGCCGGATGACGAATTTGATCGATGCTGCATTGAACCGTGTGCGCGCATCATTGCCGCTGTGCGAGTGCGAATTCCGACAGCGAAGTTCATCGGATTTCCGCGCGGCGCCGGCAGCCGGTTGAAACGGTACATCGACGTTGTTCCGGTCGATGCAGTCGGGCTCGACTGGACCATCGATTTTGATTTTGCGCGCGATGAGTTGCAGCGGCGCAAGCCCGTTCAAGGCAACCTCGATCCTGTGGCGCTCTTGGTTGGCGGTCGCGCGCTTGATCGCTCGGTTGACCGAATCATGGAAAACTTCAAAGCTGGACCGTTCATCTTCAATCTCGGCCATGGCGTGCTGCCGGATACGCCTGTTGCGCATGTTGAACAACTCGTCGCGCGCGTTCGCGCCTCGGCGTGAGAGAGCACCCGCCGCATGTATGAATGGATCAAGGCGTTCCACGTTATTGCTGTCATCGCCTGGCTCGCGGGAATGCTCTATTTGCCGCGCTTGTTTGTCTATCACTGCGCCGCCGAGAAGGGATCGGTGCAGTCGGAGACCTTCAAAATCATGGAGCGCCGGCTCCTCCGAATCATCATCAATCCAGCCATGGTCGCGACCTGGTTGCTGGGGCTATGGCTTGCTTGGCATGGCCCTGATTCTCGCTACGGCTGGTTCGCTTCTGGCTGGCTTTCAGCCAAACTCGGGCTCGTGATTGCACTCTCTGCACTGCACGGCTGGTGCGCGCGCTGGGTGAAAGATTTTGCCGCTGACCGCAATCGGCATTCCCAGAGATTCTATCGTTCGATCAATGAGATACCCGCAATTCTGATGGCGGCAATCGTTATTCTCGCGGTGGTGAAACCGTTCTGACGGTAACGCGTTGCTAAGGCGGAATCCGGTTCGGCCCTTGCCTGAAGTGCGGTCTTTTCTTATCTTCGGGTCATCCCACCCAACGTAGGCGGATGCAGTTGCGTCTCGGCTCCAACGGACTGGAGCCACCAGTGCATCGGGTTGGGGGTCCCCAAGCCTTACCTGCCCAAAGACCCTGACCAGCCCAGCGAACTTCTCCCGCCAGCGACGCCACGATTGAACTTCGCTGGCCCAATTTCCATAGGACATTCTATGCGGGAAATGAAACTGCAAGAACTCAAGGCCAAGACTCCGGCCGAGCTTGTCTCCTTTGCCGAAGAATTGGAGGTCGAGAACGCCTCGACCATGCGCAAACAGGAGCTGATGTTCGGCATTCTCAAACAGCTGTCTGCGCGCGAGACTGACATTGTCGGCGAGGGTGTCGTCGAGGTACTGCCCGACGGCTTCGGCTTTTTGCGATCGCCGGAAGCAAACTACCTGCCCGGGCCCGACGACATCTACGTTTCGCCGTCGCAAATCCGGCGCTTCGGACTGCGCACCGGCGACACAATCGATGGTCACATCCGCAGCCCCAAAGAGGGCGAACGCTATTTCGCGCTGCTGAAAGTCAATTCGCTCAATTTCGAGGATCCGGAGAAGGCGCGGCACAAGGTTAATTTCGACAATTTGACGCCGCTCTATCCGGACGAGTGGCTGAAAATGGAATACGAGGATCCGACCAAGAAGGATCTCTCAGCCCGGGTCATCGACATTGTCGCGCCGGTCGGCAAGGGACAGCGCGCGTTGATCGTGTCGCCGCCGCGCACCGGCAAGACCGTACTGCTGCAAAATATCGCGCACTCGATCACCCACAATCATCCGGAATGCTACCTGATCGTGCTCTTGATCGACGAGCGGCCGGAGGAAGTCACCGATATGCAACGTTCGGTGAAAGGCGAGGTGGTCTCGTCGACCTTCGATGAACCGGCGGTACGCCACGTTCAAGTCGCCGAGATGGTGATCGAGAAAGCAAAGCGGCTCGTTGAGCACGGTCGCGATGTCGTCATCCTGCTCGATTCGATCACCCGGCTCGGCCGCGCCTACAACACCGTTGTGCCGTCGTCCGGCAAGGTGCTGACCGGCGGCGTCGACGCCAACGCGTTACAGCGGCCGAAGCGCTTCTTCGGCGCGGCGCGCAATATCGAGGAAGGCGGCTCGCTGACGATCATCGCCACCGCACTGATCGATACCGGCAGCCGCATGGACGAAGTCATCTTCGAAGAATTCAAGGGCACCGGCAATTCGGAGCTGATCCTCGACCGCAAAGTCGCCGACAAGCGTACCTTCCCGGCGATGGACATCACGCGCTCCGGCACGCGCAAGGAAGAGCTGTTGGTGCCGCCGGACCAGCTCAAGAAGATGTACGTGCTGCGCCGCATCCTCAATCCGATGGGAACGATGGATGCGATCGACTTCTTGCTCGACAAGCTGCGCAATACGAAGAACAACGGCGAGTTCTTCGACTCGATGAATACCTGATCGCGGCTTAGCTAGCGCTAACCTCGCATCGCGTCGATCGCTTCAGGCAGAGCCGAGGGGTCGGTCACCGGCAGCGAGCAGCTCTCCCCGACACAGACGAAGGCTTGCGGCTCACGCGCGGCGGCTAATTTATCGCGCGCCGGGTGTTTGCTTGGCAGCGCTTCGGCAGAGGCGGCGTGAAGCACGATGCGGTCAAGCGGCGGCAGCCGCCGCGCCGTGGCGAGGAGCGCATCGGCGCCCGCGCCCTGCCCCGTCACCACGATCTCGGCGCCGCGCAGCCGCAGATCGATGGCGTTGAGCATCGCCAGATGCATGTAAAGGTTTTCGGCGATGAGCGGCGCCACGGCCGCGATCAATCGATCCGCTTTATCGCGCCAGGCGTCGTCGCCGGACAGCGCCGCCAAGCGAATGAGATTTTGCGCCGCGACCGCATTGTGGTTCGGCGTCGCCTCATCGGTCGTTGCCGCCGGACGAATGACGAGCCCCTCTGCGTCCGCTGCGGTCAGATAATAAGTCCCGAGCTCGGCGTTGGCGTAATCGCGGTCCAGAGCCTGCTGCCATTGCAGCGCCTGATCGAGCAAGCGTGGCGCGCCCGTTGTCTCATAGAGCGCCAGCGCGGCGCGGATCATCGCGGCGTAATCCGAAGCGAGGCCCGGAAATTTAAGCTTACCTTGACGCCAGGAATGGCCGAGGCGGTCGCCGCGCGCCATGCTGTGAGCAACGAAGTCAAAAGCGCGGCGCGCCAAGTCCAACCATCGCGGCTCATCCAGCATCGATCCGGCATTGGCGAGCGCCGCGATCATCAGGCCGTTCCAATCGGCGAGCACCTTATCGTCAAGGCCGGGTCGCACGCGCAAGGCGCGCACGGCAAGGAGCTTGTCGCGTAAAGCCCCAAGCCGCGTCTCGTCGGCGTCACTGCGCGGCAGCGGCTTCAACCTGTTAAGGATGTTGTGGCCTTCGAAATTGCCGGCGGGCGTGACGTCATAGTGCCGGGCGAAAAATTCGCCATCCTCGATGCCGAGCTGGCGGATCACCTCGTCATAGGACCAGACGTAGAATTTTCCTTCCTCGCCTTCGGAGTCGGCGTCGAGCGAAGCGCAAAACGCGCCCTCCTCCGTGGTCATTTCCCGCTCAAGCCAGCCCACCGTTTCGTAAGCGCGGCGGCGATACAAATCCTTGCCGGTGCGCCGGTAAGCGATCGCCAAAAGTTCGAGAAGCTGCGCATTGTCGTAGAGCATTTTTTCGAAGTGCGGCACGAGCCAGCGCTCGTCTACTGAATAGCGGGCGAACCCGCCGCCGAGGTGGTCGTAGATGCCGCCCTCGCAGATGTGGTCGAGCGTGATTTCCACGGCTGCGAAATAGCGCGCTTCGCCGGTGCGTAAGCCCGCGCGCCAGAGGCATTCGAACAGGGCGGCCTGCGGAAATTTCGGCGCCCCGCGCGTGCCGCCATTGACCGGATCGATGAGCCCGCCAAGCTGCCGCGCGGCATTGTCGAGTTCGGCGCGCCCGATCGTCGCCGTACCGGCCGGCCGCGCCGCAGCCGCGAGCCGCTCCATCAGCGCTGCGCGATTACGCTCGATCTTCTCCGGCTCTTCGCGGAACAGCCGCGCGATTTCGCGTAGCACGTCGACAAAGGCCGGCTTGCCATAGCGCGACGTCTTGGGAAAATAAGTCCCGCCCCAGATTGGCTCGCCGTCCGGCGTCAAAAACATCGTCAGCGGCCAGCCGCCATGCTCGCCCAAGTGATGCAGCGCCGCCATGTAGATCTGATCGATTTCGGGCCGTTCCTCGCGATCGACTTTGATGTTGACGAAGAGCTCGTTCATCACACGCGCGGTCGGTTCATCCTCGAAGCTCTCGTGCGCCATGACATGACACCAGTGACAGGCGGCATAACCAACCGAGAGGAGAATTGGCTTGGTGCTGCGCTTGGCTTGCGCCAGCGCTTCGGATCCCCAGGGCCACCAATCGACAGGGTTGTTCTGGTGCTGCAGGAGATAGGGACTGGTCTCTGCGGCGAGACGGTTGCGGCCCCCGCCGGCGACATTCGGCGCGGCGGTTTGCGATGGTGTTGACGGCTGTGTTGACGGCTGCGTTGACATGGACGCACCGTAGCAAGTAGCCCGCATCGCGCGAAGCGCTGACCTCAATGGACGCCAACCCTGCACCAACCCTGCACCATGGCCGACCGTTCCACCATATTCGCGCTATCCTCCGGCCGGCCGCCGGCGGCTATTGCCGTGGTGCGCATTTCCGGTCCGCGGGCGCGGCTTGCCCTTGAAAGATTGACCGGTCGCGTGCCGCCGCCGCGTCAGGCGACGCTCCTCCGCGTGCACGAGCCGGCGAGCGGGGAGGTGATCGACGAGGCGCTCGCGCTTTGGTTTCCGGCGCCGGCGAGCGAGACCGGCGAGGACGTCGCGGAATTGCAGCTACATGGCGGTCACGCGGTTATCGCCGGCGTGCTGAAAGAGCTCAGCGCGGTCGACGATTGCCGCATGGCTGAGCCGGGCGAGTTCACGCGGCGCGCTTTTGAGAACGGCAAGCTTGACCTCACCGCAGTCGAGGGACTGGGTGATCTCATTGCCGCCGAAACGGCGGCGCAGCGGCGGCAAGCATTCCGTCAATTGAAAGGACTCATCGGCGACCGCGCCGAGGCCTGGCGCCAGCGCCTGATCGAAGCGCTGGCATTGGTCGAGGCGCGCATCGATTTTTCTGACGAAGCCGATGTGCCGGAGGAGTTGATAACGCCCGCGGCGAAAATCGCGCGGGTCCTGCGCGATGAAATTGCCGCCGCGCTTGCCGACGGCGGCCGAGGCGAGCGGCTGCGCGACGGTCTCGTCGTTGCCATCGCCGGTCCACCCAATGCCGGCAAATCGACGCTGTTCAACCGGCTGGCCCGGCGCGAGGCAGCGATCGTTTCACCTTTTGCCGGCACCACCCGCGATGTGATCGAAGTCCATCTCGAGCTCGATGGCTATCCCGTGACCGTCCTGGACACCGCCGGCATTCGCGACAGCGTTGAGCCAGTGGAGCAGGAGGGTGTGCGCCGCGCCCGCGCCCGCGCGGCGCAAGCCGATTTGGTGCTGTGGGTCACTGACGTATCGGCCGAAGGCCGAGCTGCGCGGCTGAAGAGCGACGCGCCGCAATGGCTCGTCGAAAACAAGATTGATTTGCTCGAGGAGAGTGCAAGCACGCAATCGATTGCCGGTTCGTGTCGGCATCCCCAAAAAGATGAATGTGAATTCGCTTTTTCGATTTCAGCAGAACGCGGTGAGGGGCTCGATGCACTATTCGGTGCATTGGCCGAGTTCGCTAGAGACTCTTTTGCGGTTGGCGAGACCGCAGTCGTAACGCGGGCGCGCCACCGTGGCGCACTTGAGGAAACTGTCACAGCCTTGGACCGTGCTCTGGCGGAGAGTGCTGGACAGAGTCCGCGCGAAGAGTTGATCGCCGAAGAATTGCGTCACGCGGCTTGGGCCCTTGGCCGGCTGACCGGCCGTGTCGATGTCGAGGATGTGTTGGACAAGATCTTCCGCGAGTTCTGCATTGGTAAATGATCGGTTAACCCGGCGCCCGGTCGCTGTTTCACGTGAAACACCGCTTTGACCGGCCCATTTTGACCGGCAATGGTGCATTCACTAGAACGGCTGCGGATTGGTGAAGCAATGGATCGTGCCTTCGATGTGATTGTGGTTGGCGGCGGCCACGCCGGCTGCGAGGCCGCGGCCGCGGCCGCGCGCATGGGAGCGCGCGTGGCGCTCATCACCCAGCGCTTCGCGAGCATTGGCGCAATGTCGTGCAATCCGTCGATCGGCGGGCTGGGCAAAGGCCACCTGGTTCGTGAGATCGACGCGCTCGACGGCTTGATGGGCCGCGTCGCCGACGCCGCCGGGATTCAGTTTCGCATGCTCAATCGCCGGAAAGGCCCGGCGGTTCGCGGCCCGCGTGCCCAGGCCGACCGCAAGCTCTACGCGGCGGCGATGCAGGAGGCGATCCGCAGCACTGCAGACCTGACTGTGATCGAGGGCGAAGTTGACGATTTGCTCGGCAGCGAACGGGCAGCCGGCGTTCGCTTGAGTGACGGGCGCGAATTTCAAGCGGGTGCCGTCGTCCTGACCACCGGCACGTTTTTGCGCGGCCTCATTCATATCGGCGAGCGGCAGATTCCCGCAGGCCGGATGGGCGAGGGGCCCGCGCTCGGACTTTCGGCCACGCTCGAGCGTCTAGGTTTTCAACTAGGCCGCTTGAAGACCGGCACGCCGGCACGACTGGACGGCACGACCATCGACTGGGCCAGCGTGGAAATGCAGCCGGGCGACGACCCGCCCGAGCCGTTCTCTATGCTCACCGAGCGCATCGCCAACCGCCAGGTCGAATGCGGCATCACCCGCACGACCGCGGCGACCCACGCCATCATTCGCGCCAACGTCCATCGCTCGCCAATGTATTCCGGTCAGATCAAGAGCCGCGGTCCGCGCTACTGCCCCTCGATCGAAGACAAGATCGTGCGCTTTGGCGAGCGCGACGGTCATCAGATTTTTCTTGAGCCGGAGGGGCTCGACGATAGCACGGTTTATCCCAACGGCATTTCGACCTCGCTGCCGGAGGACGTACAGGCGGCGCTGATTGCGACGATCCCGGGTCTCCAACGGGCGCGCGTCATTCGCCCCGGCTATGCCATCGAATACGACCACGTCGACCCCCGCGAGCTGCATCCGAGTTTGCAGACCAAGCGGCTGCCTGGATTGTTTCTTGCGGGCCAAATCAACGGCACCACCGGTTACGAAGAAGCAGCCGCGCAAGGTCTTGTCGCTGGTCTCAATGCTGCGGCCTTTGCCGCCGGCGCGGCGCCGATCCTGTTCGACCGGGCCGAGGGCTATCTCGGCGTGATGATCGATGACTTGGTCACGCGCGGCGTGAGCGAGCCATATCGGATGTTCACATCGCGCGCCGAATACCGGCTGACCTTGCGCGCCGACAATGCCGATCAGCGGCTGACGGGCAGGGGGATCGCGCTTGGTTGCGTCGGTGGTGTGCGGGCCGAGCGATACCACGCCAAAATGACCGCCCTCGAAGCGGCGCGAGCCATGGCGCGCTCACTGAGCCTGACGCCCACCGAGGCCACGCGCAACGGGCTCGCTTTGCGCCGGGACGGGCAGCGCCGCTTGGCCTTTGAAATCTTGTCCTATCCGCAAATCGGCATCGCCGATCTGGCGCGCATCTGGCCGGCCTTCGGCGAACTCGATGCCAAGATCGCCGCGCAGCTTGAGATTGACGCGAAGTACCACGTTTATCTCAGCCGCCAGGCTGCCGACGTGGAATCATACCGCCGCGACGAGAGTCTCGTTCTGAGCGAGGATCTCGATTACGCCACGCTGCCGGGTCTCTCTAACGAGGTGCGCCAGAAACTGCAGCTGCATCGACCACGCACGATTGGACAAGCGGGCCGTATCGATGGCGTGACGCCTGCGGCGCTGACGCTCTTGGTTGCCTATCTACGCCGCGCGCGCGGCAACCCGGCGCGCAAAACAGCAAGTGGCGCAGCCTGACCTCACCGCTGATCGCGCTCGGGCGCTCGCGCTCGTTGCTGTTTCACGTGAAACAGCGGCGCGCCTCGACCGTTTTGCTGCGCTGCTGCTCGACTGGCACAGCCGGATCAATCTGATCGCGGCTTCGACCGTGCCGACGCTGTGGACACGCCATATCGCCGATTCGCTGCAGCTCCTCGCCATCGCGCCGCAGGCGCGCAAATGGGCCGATCTGGGCTCGGGCGGCGGATTTCCAGGTGTGCCAATTGCGTGTGCTCTAGCTGATCAAAACTCCGCGGAGGTCCATCTGATCGAGAGCAACAAGAAGAAGGCCGCCTTTTTGCGCGAGGCCGTTCGCGTCACCGGCGCGCCGGCTGTTGTTCACGCCGAGCGCATTGCTGATTTCGCCCGGGGATTTCGCGGCGAGCTTGATGCGGTCACAGCGCGCGCTCTCGCGCCATTGCCTGAATTGCTTTCGATCGCATATCCGCTGTTGAAAAGAGGAGCCCAGGGCTTGTTCCCTAAGGGACAAGATGTGGATGCTGAATTGACCAAAGCGACTAAATGTTGGAGCATTCAGGCCTCTTTAGTTCCGAGTCGGACTGATCCAAAGTCGCGGGTGGTGGTGATTCGCGAGGCCAAGCCGAAGCGCAAATAGGCCGGCTGCCGCTATCTTGGGTTGTAAATAACACGTAACGGTTGCGAAAGGCCCCATGACCGAAGCTGCCTTGTCGTCGCACGTGACAGACTTTTCCGCGCCGGACCAGGCGCGGTTGGCGCTCGCGACGAAGCCCGCGCGGGTGCTCGCGGTCGCCAATCAGAAAGGCGGCGTCGGCAAGACCACGACTGCGATCAATCTCGGCACCGCGCTCGCCGCGATCGGCGAAGACGTGCTCATTGTGGATCTCGATCCGCAAGGCAATGCTTCGACCGGACTTGGTCTCGACCGCCGCAACCGGCGCTATTCGACCTATGACGTGCTGACCGCACAAGCGACGCTGCGCGATGCGATCGTCCCCACCGCGGTGCCGCGGCTTCAGATCGCTCCGTCCACTCTCGATCTCTCCGGCCTTGAACTCGAGATCGGACAAGCGCGCGATCGCGCGTTCCGTTTACGCAATGCGCTCGCGAGCCTGAATGTACAGGACGGCACGCGTTTCACTTATGTCTTGGTCGACTGCCCGCCGTCGCTCAATTTACTGACGATCAATGCCATGGCGGCCGCCAATGCGATCGTCGTTCCTTTGCAGTGCGAATTCTTCGCGCTCGAGGGATTGTCGCAACTTCTCAAAACCGTCGAATCGGTCCGCGTCCAGCTCAATCCCGAGCTCACGATTCATGGTGTCGTGCTGACCATGTTCGACGCGCGCAACAATTTATCGTCCCAGGTGGTCGCGGACGTCCGTGAATTCATGGGCGCGAAAGTCTACGACACCATCGTTCCGCGCAACGTGCGTGTCTCGGAAGCGCCGTCCTACGGCAAGCCCGTGCTGGTCTACGATCTTAAATGCAGCGGCAGCGAAGCTTATTTGCGGCTCGCGACCGAGGTCATCCAGCGCGAGAAAAAACTGTGCGCACAATGAGGCCTTGCGATGAGCGTTAATCCCGGAAAGCTGGCCGAAGACCCCGCGCGATCGCGATTAGGTCGCGGGCTTGCGGCACTGATCGGCGACATGGCCGCCGAAACGTCGGTCGATCGGCCGCGCGGCCAGCGCCGCTTGCCGACTGCTGCCTTGCGGCCTAATCCGCGCAATCCGCGGCGGGCCTTTCCCAATGCCGAGCTCGATGAGCTGGTTGCTTCGCTGCGCGAGCGCGGGATCATTCAGCCGATCGTCGCGCGACCGGTGCAGGGCGCCGCGGATGTTTATGAGATCATCGCCGGCGAACGCCGCTGGCGGGCCGCCCAGCGCGCCGGCTTGCACGAAGTGCCGGTGGTCATCATCGAAGCCACCGACGCCGAGGCGCTGCAGCTTGCGATCATCGAAAACGTACAACGCGCCGATCTCAATCCGCTCGAAGAAGCCGAAGGCTATCGCGCCTTGATCGAGGAGTTCGGCAACAGTCAGGACGAGATTGCCAAGATCGTTGGCAAGAGCCGCAGTCATGTCGCCAACACGCTCCGGCTTCTGAAATTGCCCGAAACGATAAAATCGTACATTCATTCCGGCAAGCTTTTCGCCGGACACGCGCGGATGCTGATCGGACAGCCGGACGCCGAACGACTAGCCGAGGAAATAGTCACCCACGGCCTCAATGTGCGTCAGGTCGAAAGCCTCGCCCGGGAAACGGCCGAGCGCGGCGGCAAATCGCGCGGCGCACGGGCCGTGCGCCGCGGCGCGGGAAAAAATGCGAATTTGGTTGCGCTGGAAAAACGCATATCGGATGCGCTTGGTCTCGCCGTCAGCATCAACGAAGCCAAGCGCGGCGGTGTTTTGACCATTCGCTACCGTAGTCTTGATCAGCTCGACGATGTGCTGCGGCGATTGGAAAAGCGATAGTATTTGATCCTCGCGCGCCTGCGGGCAGTAGCAATCAAAAGCCGGCCGGTCGGGCCGGCTTTTTTGTTTTCCAAAACTCGTAATCCGTAGTCTTGGCCGAGATCTACTCCGCCGCCGCCTGACCAGAGGACGATCCAAAGCGGCGCTCGATGTAATCGACGACGATCTTCTGGAAATCAGCGGCTAGCGTCGGGCCGCGCAGCGTCATGGCCTTTTTGCCGTCGATAAAAACCGGCGCGGTCGGTTGCTCGCCGGTGCCCGGCAGCGAAATGCCGATATCGGCGTGTTTGGACTCGCCTGGGCCGTTGACGATGCAGCCCATCACCGCGACGTTAAGGCCGTCGACGCCCGGATAACGGGCCTTCCATTCCGGCATCGAGTCCCGGATGAAGCTCTGGATACTGGCGGCCAGCTCCTGAAAGGTGGTCGAGGTCGTGCGGCCGCAGCCGGGGCAGGCCGCGACCAGCGGGACGAATGTGCGCAGGCCTACGGTTTGCAGCAATTCCTGCGCAACCTTCACCTCGAGCGTGCGATCGCCATTCGGTTCCGGCGTGAGCGAAATGCGGATCGTGTCGCCAATGCCCTGCTGAAGCAGCACGCCCATCGCGGCCGAAGAGGCCACGATACCCTTTGAACCCATGCCTGCTTCGGTGAGGCCGAGATGCAAGGCGTAATCGCAGTGCCGCGCCAGTTCGCCATAAACCGCGATCAGGTCTTGGACGGCGGAGACCTTCGCCGAAAGAATGATTCTTGAGCGGGGCAGTCCGATCTCCTCAGCGCGCGCGGCCGACAACAGCGCCGACTGAACCATCGCCTCGCGTGTGACGTCGCGCGCATCGACCGGCTGATTGGACCGCGCGTTCTGGTCCATCAGGTGCGTGAGCAGTTCCTGATCGAGCGAGCCCCAATTGGCGCCGATCCGCACCGGTTTGTTGTGCCGGATCGCGGTTTCGACAATGGCGCCGAACTGGCGATCCTTCTTCTCCTTAAAGCCGACATTGCCCGGATTGATGCGATACTTGTCGAGCGCTTCGGCGCAAGCCGGGTGATCGGCAAGGAGTTTGTGGCCGATGTAGTGGAAATCGCCGACGATCGGCACGTCGACATTCATCTTGGCAAGCCGATCTTTGATGTGGGGAACGGCGGCTGCAGCTTCGTCGCGATCTACCGTGATGCGCACGATCTCCGAGCCGGCGCGCGCCAGGGCCGCCACCTGCTTTGCGGTGGCCTCGGCATCGGCGGTATCGGTATTGGTCATCGACTGCACCACAATCGGTGCCCCGCCGCCGACGGTGACGCCACCGACTTCGACGCCGATCGTGCGATGCCTGGAGGCTGGACCGGTAAAAGCGATCATGTGAATTCCTTCAGAGAATCCATAGTTTAGCAAAGAGTTCCATGGCCGCGGACTGCGGCCCGCAATGCTCCGACGCCATGCATATAACCTCACCGGGGCCGGTTGACGAGGAGGAGACCGGCGGCGACCAGCGCCACCGCGACGGCAAAAGCCGGGGTCAGTGGCTCGCCAAGCACGAGGTGGCCGGCCGCCACCCCAAAAAGCGGCGCCAGAAAGGTGAAGACCGACAGGCGCGCGGCCGAATAACGTACGACCAAGACAAACCAGATCGTGAAGGTGATGCTGACCACGTAGATGGTCTGGTAAGCAAAAGCGCCGAGTGCCACGGCGGAAGGCGTGGCCGTGATGCGCTCGCCGAAGACGATCGCACCAAGGCCCAGCAGCGGCGCCGAGACCACGAGCTGATAGAGCAGCGTCTTTTCCGCGCTGATCCGGTTGAGTGCGCTCGCTTTGATGGCGAGCGTAGTCGCCGCCCATGCAGCCGCGCCGCCGATCAGCATGAGATCACCGAGGGCTTGCCGCGAATCGGCCGCCGGCGTCGGCAGGCCGAAAGCAATCACGATGCCGGCGAAGGACAGCAACAGGCCGAGCCATTGCGAGACGTGGAAGTGATCGCCTGGAATAAGCCAACGCGATCCAATCACGACAAAGAACGGCGCAAGATAGAGAAACAGAACGCCACGCGTCGCGGTCGTCCAAACCAGGCCGCGATAGATCAGCAGAAATTCGAGCGCGAACAGGATGCCGGCGAGAATCCCCGCACGCAGTGTGCCGTCCCGCTTGAACAACGGGATGCCGCGTGCCCGTGTCCAGATGCCGACCAGGATTGCCGCAATTACCGAGCGCGCCGAAGACTGAATCAGCGGCGGAATGTCATGGATCGCGAGCTTGATGGCAACGTTGTTGAAGCCCCAGCTCAAGCACAGTCCGATCGTGACTGCAATTGCAGTTGCGTCGAGCGGGCGCGACGAAGGAGGGGGCGGCACTGCGGTTAGTCGATTTGCAGCCGCTTATCGTTCACGGCAATGCGCGCAAATGCCGGCGATTTCGACCAACGGACTGCGTGGCGAAAAGCCGGCCGCGCGCGAAGAGGCTTTGAGCGCCTCGGCAGCTGCGCCTCCCGGTGCTTCGCCGACCGCGCCACAGCGTTCGCAAATCAGGAAAATGACAAGATCGCCGGCGCCATGATTGTGCACGCAAGCGACGAAGGCGTTGCGGCTTTCGATGCGGTGAACGAGACCGTTGTCGCTCAGAAATTCGAGCGCTCGGTAAATCGTGATCGGCGCCGGGCGTATCTTCTGTTGCAGGCGATCGATGATTTCATAGGCGCCAAGCGGGCGATGGCTGGTCAGCAAAACTTCGAGCACTTGGCGCCGCATCGGCGTGAGCCGCTGGGCGCGCTCGGCGCACTGCGCTTCGGCATGTGCGATGGCGGCGCTGGTGCAGCGCTCATGGTCGTGATCGGGGGCGGGGAAAATTGCGGGCGACATGATTGCCTGGTGCTTTGTCCGGCGCAGCGCCTATGCATTAGTCTGCGCTGGTCTTGTTTGCACTAGTCTAACTGATCGCCGCTCGGAAAAACGTTTCCGGCATAAGCGCCCAATTTGATATTGCACTGCAGCAAAAAGCGCCCCACATTGCTTGGCAAGCCCCCTCCACAAGTTCCCCGGTGTCCGATCTGACACCACAGTTAATCGGAGATCCGCATGTTGCAGGGAAAATCAGCGCTGGTAACCGGTTCCACATCCGGAATCGGCCTTGCCATCGCCCGCGCGCTGGCCGCGCAGGGCGCCAATGTCACGATCAACGGCTTTGGCGACAAGGATGCGATCGAAAAAGAACGGGTCGCGATCGAGAAAGATTACAAGGTCAAGGCGATCTATTCGCCGGCCGACATGAGCAAATCCGGCGACATCGCCGAAATGGTCCGCACCAGCGAGAAGACCCTCGGGTCGCTCGATGTTCTCGTCAACAATGCCGGCATCCAGTTCGTCTCCCCGATCGAGGAATTTCCGATCGAGAAGTGGGACCAGATCATCGCGATCAATCTGTCCTCGGCCTTTCACACGATCCGCGCCGCGGTGCCGGGAATGAAATCGCGAAAATGGGGCCGCATCATCAATACCGCATCGGCGCATTCGCTGGTGGCCTCGCCCTTCAAGGTCGCTTACGTCTCCGCCAAGCACGGCCTTGCCGGCCTGACCAAGACGGTCGCGCTCGAACTCGCCACTTTCGGCGTCACCTGCAATTGCATCAGTCCGGGTTACGTGTGGACGCCACTCGTTGAGAAACAGATTCCCGACACCGCGAAAGCCCGCGGGCTAACCGAAGAGCAGGTCAAGCGCGACGTGTTGTTGGCGGCGCAGCCGACCAAAGAATTCGTCACTGTCGACGAAGTCGCCGACCTCGCCGTCTATCTTTGCTCGGATGCGGCCAAGTCGATTACCGGCGCAAATCTTTCGATCGATGGAGGCTGGACGGCGGAGTGATGCCGAGGGTGCCGGCGCAAAGCGTCCGTTGATGTGATTGCTGACGGATCCGATCGCGCGCACTAGATTGCCCGAACACACAGAAGGCCATCCGCTATGAAGAACGTCTTGGCCTCGCTGATGCCTGCCCGCGCGGCGGAGAAAAAAGCATCGGCGACCACCAAACGCATCAATCTGGCGCTGCAAGGCGGCGGCGCGCACGGCGCCTTTACCTGGGGCGTGCTCGATCAAATTCTCAGCGATGAGCGGCTCAGCATCGAGGGAATTTCCGGCACGTCCGCCGGAGCCGTCAATGCCGTGATGCTCGCCGACGGGCTGTGCCGCGGCGGGCGAGAGGAAGCGCAAAAGCGGCTCGCCGACTTCTGGCGTTCGGCATCGAGCACCGGAAATCTTCCGGCGTTGCAGCGGGCGGTCATGGAACGGCTGCTGTCGTTCACGCCGCTTGAGGGCACGCCCGTACAGGCCTGGGTCAATGCCTTGTCGCGCTATTTTTCGCCCTATGACGTCAATCCGCTCAATATCAATCCGTTGAAGGATCTGATCGAGCGCTTCGTCGATTTCGAAACGCTGCGCGCAAATACTGATCTGCAACTCTTCATCTCGGCGACCAATGTGCAGACTGGACATGTGCGGATTTTTCCGCGCGATAAGATAACCGCCGACGCGGTCATGGCGTCGGCCTGCCTGCCGTTGTTGTTCCGCGCCGTCGAAATCGACGGCGTGCCGTACTGGGACGGTGGCTATCTCGGCAATCCGGTGATTTTTCCGTTCTTTCGCACGACCGCAACCGAGGACGTGCTCGTGGTGCAAATAAATCCGTTGGTGCGGCAGTCGACGCCGATGTCGTCGAGCGAGATCATGAATCGCATCAACGAGATCACGTTCAACTCATCGCTTCTTGCCGAATACCGCGCCATCGATTTCGTCGCGCGTCTGATCGATCAAGGCCGGCTGCCACGCGGCATCGGTCCGGGAGAGTACCGCCGCATCAACGTGCATCGCATCGTGCTCGACCGCTTCGGCACGCATCTCGACGCGTCCAGCAAACTTTCGACCGATTACGATTTTTTCAACATGCTCTACGTCAGCGGCAAGCGCGCCGCGCGGCGGTTCCTCGACGAGCACTTTGACGATATCGGCGTGAAGAGCACAGTCGATCTGCGCGCCGAAGCGCAAGCCGAATGGGCGTGATAAACTCGGCCTCGTGCCTGCTGCGATCGCCAATATCTCTTCGCTTGCCGGCGCCGCGATCGGTGCGGCGCGGCTTGACGTCTGCGTCGCCGATATCACGACGCTGGCCGCCGATGCCATCGTCAACGCCGCCAACCGGACGTTCCTTGGCGGCGGTGGGGTCGACGGCGCCATTCACCGCGCCGCCGGACCCGACCTGCTGGCCGAATGCCGAACCCTTGGCGGCTGTGAAACCGGTTCGGCAAAAATCACCCGCGGCTATCGCTTGCCGGCGAGGCACGTCATCCACGCCGTCGGCCCGGTCTGGCGAGGGGGACATTCTCGAGAAGAGGAGCTGCTCGCGTCCTGTTATCGCACCGCTCTCGATCTTGCAGCGGCGCACCGCCTCGCATCCATTGCCTTTCCGGCGATATCGACCGGCGTCTATGCTTTCCCGGCCGACCGGGCAGCGCGCATCGCGGTCGGCACCGTTGCCGCGGAGCTTGGCGCCTCTGACCGCGGCATTACCCATGTCGTGTTCTGCTGCTTTGCCCCGGGCGCGGCCGACCACCACCTGACGGCATTTGCCGATCTCGGGCTGAGCTGAAGGCTTGGCGATTTCGCGCGAATTCGCGTTGCAGAATTAATAAGCGTGCTTATATTATGCTGGCATTGGTAATATGACTTTAGCCGTGGCGCCGCGCTCGCTTAATCGAGAATTCTCCTTCTTACTCAATGATGTGGCTCGCATGCTGCGAACCTATGCCGATCAGAAAACCGGCCGGCTCGGCATCACGCGGGCACAGTGGACGGTCCTTGCTCGGCTCGACCGGTTCGAGGGGCTCAAGCAGTCGGAGCTCGCTGAAATGCTCGACTTGCAGCCGATCACGCTGACGCGCCTTTTGGATAGGCTCTGCGCCGGTGGACTGATCGAGCGCCGGCCCGACCCGAACGATCGCCGCGCCAACCGGCTATACCTCACGCCGGCCGGCCGGCCGCTCCTCGAGCGGCTCGGCGTGCTCGGCGAGGAGCTGATGGCGACGGCGCTCGCGGGCGTGGACCGCGCCGCCGTCGAGCGGATGGTCGCCGCGCTTGCAACCATGAAAGAAAACCTGCGGCAAGCCAATGCGCATCGCGCCGTCGCTGGCCCTGCCGGAGAATAGCGATATGCTTGATACGGGTCTTAAACTCGCCCCGGCCCGTCCTCGGCGCCGACTAAAAGAGCGGCGTTCGAGAACGCCGCTCCTCATCTCACTTCGATTGATTGCGGGCGAGCTTTACTCGGCCGCACCGCCAGCCGCAGCTTCGCGCCCTTCGCCAGCCTCGGCTTTTTGCTTGGCTTCAAGATCCTCGCCGGTCTGCTGGTCGACCACCTTCATCGACAGCCGCAC
This sequence comes from Xanthobacteraceae bacterium, assembly GCA_035703785.1. GTDB lineage: Bacteria > Pseudomonadota > Alphaproteobacteria > Rhizobiales > Xanthobacteraceae > BOG-931. The sequence goes on along the minus strand of DASSXN010000195.1, from coordinate 43,958 downwards.
CTTGCCACGCTCGTCGAAGCCGAGCAGTTTCACTTTCACCTTATCGCCTTCTTTCACGACGTCGGTGGTTTTCTGCACGCGCCGCGGCGCCAGTTGGCTGATGTGCACCAGCCCATCCTTGGCGCCGAAGAAGTTCACGAACGCGCCGAAGTCCATGACCTTGACGACGGTGCCCTCGTAGACGTGGCCGACCTCGGGATCAGAGGCGATCGACTTGATCCAGTTGATGGCCGCTTTGATCGATTCTGCTTTCGCCGACGCGACCTTTACAGTGCCGTCGTCGGAGATGTCGATCTTGGCGCCGGTCTTCTCCACGATCTCGCGAATGACCTTACCGCCCGAACCGATGACCTCGCGGATCTTATCGACCGGAATCGAGAACACCTCGATGCGCGGAGCGTGTTCGCCGAGCTCGGCGCGCGCCGACGTAATAGCCTTGCCCATTTCGCCGAGAATGTGCATGCGGCCGTCCTTGGCCTGGGCCAGCGCGATCCGCATGATCTCTTCGGTGATGCCGGCAATCTTGATATCCATCTGCAGCGAAGTAACGCCGCGTTCGGTGCCGGCCACCTTGAAATCCATGTCGCCGAGATGATCCTCGTCGCCGAGGATGTCGGACAGCACCGCGAACCGATCCTCCTCCTTGATCAAGCCCATGGCGATACCGGCGGTCGGCCGCTTGAGCGGCACGCCGGCGTCCATCAGCGACAGCGAGGTGCCGCACACGGTCGCCATCGAAGACGAACCGTTCGATTCGGTAATCTCCGAGACGACGCGGATCGTGTAGGGGAACTCGGTGTGCGCCGGCAGCACCGGATGGATCGCGCGCCAGGCGAGCTTGCCATGGCCGATTTCGCGCCGGCCCGGCGCGCCCAGCCGGCCGGTCTCCCCGACCGAGAACGGCGGGAAATTGTAATGCAGCAGGAAGGTTTCCTTATACGTGCCCTGCAGCGCGTCGACGAATTGCTCGTCTTCGCCGGTGCCGAGTGTCGCCACCACCAGCGCCTGGGTCTCGCCGCGGGTAAATAAAGCCGAACCATGCGTGCGCGGCAGCACGCCAACCTCGCAGTTGATCGGCCGCACGGTTTTGACGTCGCGCCCGTCGATGCGGGTTCCGTTGTCGAGAATGTTCCAGCGGACGATTTTGGCTTCAAGATCCTTAAAAACGCTCGCGACTTGCGGCGCCGGATATTTCGGCTCCGCAACGTCGGGCGGGGAGTAGTGACCCATCACCCGCTCTTTGGCGGCGTCGATGGCTTTGTGGCGCTCCACCTTCTCGGGGACGGCATAGGCGGCGCGCAGATCCTTTTCGATCAGCTTAAGCATCTCCTTTTCAAGCGCGGCATTGTCCGCCAGGGCGAGCTCGCGCGGTTCTTTCGCCGCCTTCTCGGCGAGCTTGATGATGGCATCGATCACCGGCTGGAAATGACGGTGGCCGAACATCACCGCGCCGAGCATGATGTCCTCGGACAGCTCCTTGGCCTCCGATTCGACCATCAGCACAGCGTCCTGGGTGCCGGCGACCACGAGATCAAGCTGGCTTTCGCTCATCTCGTCGATCTGCGGATTGAGTACGTATTCGTTATTGATGAAGCCGACGCGCGCGGCGCCGATCGGTCCCATGAACGGCGCGCCCGAGAGCGTCAGCGCCGCCGAGGCTGCGACCATCGCCAAAATATCCGGATCGTTTTCCAGATCGTGCGAGAGCACGGTTACGATGACCTGGGTGTCGCAGCGCCAGCCGTCGGCGAACAAAGGGCGCACCGGACGATCGATCAGGCGGGAGACCAGCGTCTCCTTTTCAGTCGGGCGCGCTTCGCGCTTGAAATAGCCGCCGGGAATGCGACCGGCCGCGTAGTATTTTTCCTGGTAATTGCAGGTCAGCGGGAGGAAATCGATCCCTTCCTTCGGCTGCTTGGCCGCGACCACGGTCGCGATTACGGTGGTGTCGCCGTACGAGGCGAATACCGCGCCGTCGGCCTGACGCGCGAGTCTGCCGGTCTCTAGCGTGAGTTGGCGGCCACCCCAGTCAAGTTGCACACGATGAATATTGAACATTGCGATTGTCTCTCATGGTTTTCGCGAAAGGGCGAAAGCCAAAAGCAAGACGGCGAGAGGCTGTCATCACCGCAACAAAGCTGCGGTGCTTGCTCAGCATCCGGCGATCCTGCCATGGCCTTCGGACCTTCCTGCGTACGGACGGGCGCTCGCCCGTCCCGGAATCGGCAGCTTTGCTGCCGGGCAATGGCGGCCGCATCATGCGCGCCGCCGAACGCGCGGCTCCTGCCGCGCGCAAATCGTCAACGACGAATACCAAGCCGCTCGATCAGCTCCTTGTAACGGCCATCGTCGGTGCGCCGGAGATAATCCAGAATCTGGCGCCGCTGCGACACGAGCTTCAACAGCCCGCGCCGCGAGTGATTGTCTTTGACATGTGTCTTGAAGTGTTCCGTCAAATTATTGATCCGCTCCGACAAGAGGGCAACTTGCACCTCAGGCGAACCGGTATCGTCGGATTTGACGGCATACGTCTTGATAAGCTCCGCTTTACGCGCGGCTGTTATCGACATCGTCACCAACCTTTGTTTCTGCCGGCACGACCAGCGATGCCGGCTAAATTGAACACGCGCCGGGGAACGATCTCGCCATGTTCGACCTCGGCAATGGCCACGAGTTGGCCGCTGCAAGCGACCTGAACCATGCCGCGGACAATGGGAGCGTCCCGTCCGCGCAATAATACGGCTTGACCCCTCTGGAGCCTTGCCGCGTCTGCCGGGCTCACGGCCAGCGCCGGGATGTCGTCCAGCGCGGTCTCGACCGGCATTAGCGCGTCGGCGAGGTGTCCCTCGCCGGCGGCCGCTCTATGGCACAAAGATTGCGCCTGTTCCAGGGGTATCATGTCGGTTTCGCCGAATGGCCCCACCCGGCTGCGGCGCAGGGCGCAAACATGCCCCAACGCTCCAAGCTCCCGGCCAAGGTCGCGCGCGAGCGAGCGGATGTAAGTTCCTTTGCCGCATTCGGCAGTCAAAACGGCATGGTCGGGGTCGGGAATTTCAACCAATTCAAGCCGGTGGACCGTTATCGTGCGGGGGGCGAGTTCGACGGCTTCACCGTCCCGGGCCAGATCGTAGGCACGCTCGCCACCGAGTTTCACGGCGGAGAAGCGCGGCGGTACTTGCTCGATCGTGCCGGTAAAGCGCGGCAGTAACCCTTCGATTGCGTCGCGGTCGAGACGTTTGTCGCTGGTCGCTACGACGCGACCTTCGGCGTCGTCGGTGTCGCGTTCTTCGCCCCATCGGATCGTGAAGCGATAGGTCTTTCGCCCATCAAAAACGAACGGCACGGTTTTCGTAGCTTCACCGAGCGCGATCGGCAGGCATCCCGACGCCAGCGGGTCAAGCGTTCCGGCGTGGCCGGCGCGGCGCGCCGCGAACAGATGCTTGATGAGCGAGACGGCATGAGTTGAGGTCATGCCGACGGGTTTGTCGAGCACGAGCCAGCCGTGAATGTCGCGCTTTTGCCGCTTGACGCGGGTGGCGGGCGCGTCCTCGCCATCGGGATTAGCAAGCGAGCCGGTCGACGCATTCATGCTTTGGAAACCATAATTCGCGCCCGTGGCAATTGAACGCTGTTTGGCGCGCGCGACGGGTTCGGAACGATGTTGGTATTGCCCATTATTTCTCGTTGCGGCTCCTGAGATCGCGTTGGACCGCAGGCGTTCGCAAAAGCTTCTCGATCCGTTCCGCTTCGTCGAATCGCTCGTCGATTCGAAATCTGATCTCAGGTGCAAATTTGAGGTTAACGCGCCGCGCGATCTCGCCGCGGACGTATCGGCTGTTGCGTTCGAGCGCGCCGAGCACTTCCTTTACGTCCCGTCCGCCAAGCGGCATGACGTAAATCGTCGCCAGTCGCAGGTCGGCAGTCAAGCGGACTTCGGGAACTGTAATCATGTGGTGTTCAATCACCGGATCATGAACCTCGCCGCGCGCGAGCATGTCGGCCATTTCGTGGCGGATCAATTCGGCAACGCGCAGCTGGCGCTGCGAAGCTCCAGCCGCTTGATCGCGATGCTGACGGCGGCTCATGGGTGAATCCGGATACCCTTTGGTGATGGCCGCTGTGCTTGGGCCATCCATGTCCCAGTGCCTTTGAAATTTGAGACGGAACGCCCGGCACAAAACCAGGCAGGACGGTTGTCACAGCGTCCGCTGTATCGTCTCCACGCGGTAACACTCGATAATGTCGCCGACCTTCATATCTTGATAATTCTCGAATGCCATGCCGCATTCCTGCCCGGCCACGACCTCGCGCGCATCATCCTTGAAACGCTTGAGCTGCGACAGCTTGCCTTGATGCACGACGACGCTGTCGCGGATGAGCCGAACGTTGGCGCCGCGCTCCACCGTGCCGTCGGTGACCCGGCAGCCGGCAACATTGCCGACTTTCGACACCTTGAAAACTTCAAGGATGACGGCGTTGCCGAGCATGGTTTCGCGCAGCGTCGGCGCGAGCAGTCCTGACATCGCCTTCTTCACGTCGTCGACGAGATTATAGATGATGTCGTAGTAGCGGATTTCGATACCGTCGCGCTCGGCAGCTTCGCGCGCTTCCTTATGCGCGCGGACGTTAAAGCCGATGACGGCCGCGTTCGATGCTTCCGCCAGCGTAACATCTGATTCGGTAATACCGCCGACACCGGCAAAGATGACGCGAGCCGCCACTTCGTTGGTCGAAAGTTTTTCCAAGGCTCCCACGATCGCCTCGATCGAACCCTGCACGTCGGCTTTGACGACCAGCGGGAATTCCTTGCGGCCGGCGGTCTTGAGCTGATCCATCATCTGCTCGAGCGAACCGCGCATGCCGGTCTGCCGGGCAGCCATTTTTTCACGCTTCTGCCGGGCGCGATAATCGGTGATCTCGCGCGCACGCGCTTCGGTGTCGACAACGGCGAGCCGGTCGCCGGCCTCCGGCGTGCCATTGAAGCCGAGCACCTCGACCGGCATCGACGGCCCGGCGGCGACCACCGAATGTCCGGTGTCGGAGGCCAAGGCGCGCACCCGGCCCCACTCGCTGCCCGCCACGACGATGTCGCCGGGCTTGAGCGTGCCGCGTTGCACGAGAACGGTGGCGACCGGACCGCGGCCACGATCGAGGCGGGCCTCGATCACCGTGCCTTCGGCCGGCCGGTTGGGATTGGCCTTGAGTTCCAACACTTCGGCTTGCAGCGCGATGGTGTCGAGCAGCTTGTCGAGATTGATTTTCTCCTTGGCGGAGACTTCAAGCTCGAGCACATCGCCGCCGAGAGATTCCACCTGGATCTCATGCTGCAGCAATTCAGTGCGCACGCGCTCCGGCTTGGCGTCCGGCTTGTCGATTTTGTTGATCGCGACGATGATCGGCACTTTGGCCGCCTTGGCGTGATGAATCGCTTCGACCGTCTGCGGCATCACGCCGTCGTCGGCCGCCACCACGAGCACGACAATGTCGGTGACTTTGGCGCCGCGGGCACGCATCGCGGTGAAGGCGGCGTGGCCGGGCGTGTCGATGAAGGTAATTCTGCCGCCGGACGGCGAGGTGACCTGATAGGCGCCGATATGCTGGGTGATTCCGCCAGCTTCGGCGGCGGCAACTTCAGTGGAGCGGATCGCATCGAGCAGCGACGTCTTGCCGTGATCGACGTGGCCCATGATCGTCACGACCGGAGCGCGCGGCTGCAGGCTTTCCGGCGGATCTGGAGCATCGAACATGCCTTCTTCGACATCGGCCTCGGCAACGCGCCGCACTGTATGACCGAGTTCCTCGGCGATCAGTTGCGCGGTGTCGGCGTCGATCGTGTCGGTGATCGTCGCCATATGGCCTTGCTGCATCAGGATGCGCACGACGTCCACCGACCGCTCGGCCATGCGGTTGGCGAGCTCCTGGATCGTGATCGTCTCGGGGATCGTCACTTCGCGCGCAATTTTTTCCTTGGGCTCCGCGTCGCGATGGCCGGTTTTGCGCAGAACGCGGCGCCGGAATGCGGCCTCCGATCGCTCACGCTCCTCACCGGCCGAAAAGGCGGTGACGACGGTCAGTCGGCCGCGCCGTTTTTCGGCGCCACCGCGCGCCGGCTTGGGTGCCGCGGCGGGTCGAGCGGCTGCGCCGCGTCTGGCCGTGCGCGGCGCTTCGTCATCGTCGGCTTCCAGGGCCGGACGCGCACCAAGCTTGGCAGTCACAGTATCGGCGCCAAATCGCTTTTTGGCGACTTCGTCGGCCTTGCGCCGGGTTTCCTCGTCGTGCTTGCGGCGCTCTTCTTCATCACGCTTGCGGGTCTCGGCAGCCGCGCGCTCGGCGCGCTCGGTCTCTTCGCGCGTGCGCCGGGCCCGGGCCTCTTCTTCGGCGCGCTCGCGTTCTTCATTTTCACGCAGCCGGGCGTCGGCGAGCGCATGAGCGCGCGCGTTGCGTTCGTCCTCGGTGAGGGTGCGCAGCACGACGCCTGATGCTTTCGGCGACGCGGCTGGAGCCGCGGTGGCTGCCGATGCAGGCGAGGCCGCCTTAGCTGCTGCGCCGGTGCGTTTGGGCGCGGCGCTGCGATCCGGCGCCGCCGGCTCGGCCTTGGCCTCGCCCGGTCCGGGAATGCGGCGTTTAACCTTCTCGACCACAACGGCCTTGCTGCGGCCATGACTGAAACTCTGGCGCACCACGCCCTGCTCAACGCCGCCGCGCTTTAACGTCAGCGTCTTGGTAGGGGTGACGCTCAGCTTTTCGCCGCTATTTTTCGTGGTCTCACTCATCCCGATCCAGTTCCGTACGCATTAGTCTTGAATACCTTGTCCGGGTCCGGCTTCATCGAGTTCCGGACCTTCGCCCAGTTCGGCGCCCCGAAATCGTTCCAAGCGCCGTAAACGCGCCATAAACGTCTCGCTCGCCGGGCCGGCAAGCAGGGCTGCATGTATCACATTTGGGCGGCCCAGTGCCAAATCCAATTGGCTGGTCGTCAATATTCGAATGATCCTTACCGATCCGCTTTGCCGGCTTTGTCTTAGGGCGGAATTGAGCTTTTTAACTCCGTCCGGGGCCGCTTCAGCCGCATGCAGAAGCGCAATGATGGCGTTGCGCTTAAGAGCAATCTCGACTTGGGCAAAGCCCATGGCAACCGAGCCGGCTTTTCGTGCCACTGCCAAGGCATCGAGTGCGGCATTTTCGAGTAACCGTTCGGTGCGAGGGACGAGATCGCCGGCGAGCCGCACATCGCGCCGGAACCCTCGTGCGAAATCGTTGGTCTTTTGCGCCTGATCCAGCGCGTTTCGCGTCGCTGTTACCCACACGCCGCGCCCGGGAAGATTGTGTTTGAGATCGGCGACGGCTTCGCCATTTGGCGCGATGACGAAGCGGATCATGTGTTCGACCGGCCGCACAGTGCGGGTCGCCACGCAAAAGCGCTCGGCGCCGCGCGATCGCGGTCCATCATCGAGTTCAATAGCGTCCGACTGTGCCAGCATCCGTGAGCTTTGATCTCTCTCTCTCTCTCTCTCTCTCTCTCTCTGGTCTAAGGCTGTACCGGCTCCGCTGCTGGCTCCTCTGCCGCGGCAGGCGCGGCAAGATCAGCCTCGCTGATCCAGCCAGCTTTGACGCGAGCGCGCATGATCAGCACCTCCGCTTCATCCCGGCTTAAGTCCATGCCGTCGAGAATGCCGGCTTGGCGCACGGCCTCGCCGTCCTTGCGTTCGGTCCAGCCGGCGAGGTCGTCAGTCGCGCAGCCGGCGAGATCCTCGACGGTCTTGATGCCGTTCTCGCCAAAACGCACCAGTATCGGCGTGGTGACGCCCTCGATTTCTTTAAGAGCGTCTTCGACGCCGAGCTCGCGGCGCTTGGCGTCAAGCTCGGCCTCGATCCGGGCGAGATATTCACGCGCGCGGGTTTGCAATTCACCCGCGGTGTCCTCGTCAAAGCCTTCAATGCCGGCAATTTCCTTGACGTCGACCATCGCCAGCTCTTCGACCGAGTTAAAGCCTTCCGAAGCCAGCAATTGGCCGATCACCTCGTCGACATTGAGCGTGTCGATGAACATCCGCGTGCGATTCTCGAATTCGGCCTGACGGCGTTCGGATTCTTCTTGCTCTGTGAGGATGTCGATGTCCCAGCCGGTGAGCTGCGACGCAAGCCGCACGTTCTGGCCGCGCCGGCCAATGGCGAGCGAGAGCTGCTGATCGGGGACGACGACCTCGATGCGTTCGCGCTCTTCGTCCAGAACGACTTTCGCAACTTCGGCGGGCGCCAGCGCATTGACAACGAATGTGGCGATATCGTGCGACCAGGGAATGATGTCGATTTTCTCGCCCTGGAGCTCGTTGACGACCGCCTGCACGCGCGAGCCGCGCATGCCGACGCAAGCGCCGACCGGATCAACCGAAGAATCGCGTGACACGACGGCAATTTTCGCGCGCGAGCCCGGATCGCGGGCCACCGCCTTGACCTCGACGATGCCGTCGTAGATTTCCGGCACTTCCTGCGCGAATAGCTTAGCCATGAATTGGGGGTGCGTGCGGGAGAGGAAAATCTGTGGACCGCGCGGCTCGCGCCGAACGTCGTAAATGTAGGCGCGGATGCGGTCGCCGTTGCGGAACACTTCGCGCGGCAGCATTTCATCGCGCCGCACGATAGCTTCGCCGCGGCCGAGATCGACGACGACATTGCCATATTCAACGCGTTTGACGATGCCGTTGACGATGTCGCCAATTCGATCCTTGTACTCGTCGTATTGGCGATCGCGCTCGGCCTCACGGACTTTCTGCACGATCACCTGCTTTGCTGATTGCGCGGCAATCCGCCCGTATTCGAGCGGCGGCAGCGGATCGGCGATGGTGTCGCCAATTTGCGCCGCTGGGTGCCGGCGCCGCGCATCGTCGAGGCTGATTTGAGTCGCGGAATTTTCGACCGTATCGACGACGAGCATGTGGCGAGACAGATGCAGTTCGCCGCTTTTCGAATCGATTTCCGCACGCACTTCGGTCTCGCTGCCGTATCGCGAGCGTGCGGCCTTGGCGATCGCATCCTCCATGGCGCCGAGCACGATCTTGCGATCGATCGCCTTTTCACGGGCGACCGCGTCGGCGATCTGCAGCAGTTCGAGTCTATTGGCGCTAACGGTCGCCATTGGTCAGTCTCCTTGGTTAGATCTCTGTTTGCTCTTGCGCAGCGATTCAGCAACAAGCGCGTCGGTAAGAACGAGCCTGGCCTCCGCCATGTCGTCGATGCGCAGCGAAATGTCGTTTGTCTCGTCATAACGGATGCGGGCACATTCGCCGTCGGTGCCTTGCAGTTCGCCGCGGAACCGTTTGCGCCCGTCGATCGGGATCTGCATTTCGATCAGAGCGACGTGGCCGGCGTAGCGGTCGAAGTCGGAACGGCGCACCAATGGCCGATCGATGCCGGGCGACGAGATTTCCAGCCGATACGAGCCTTCGATCGGATCGGCGACGTCGAAGACCGGCGATAGCGCGCGCGAGGCGGCTTCGCAGTCATCAATGTTCATCGTTCCGTCGGGACGCTCGGCCATGATTTGTACGGTGCAACCGGCAAAGCCGGAAATGCGGACACGGACCAGACGATAACCGAGGCTGGCGAGCACGGGCTCGGCCAACACAGCGACGCGCGCCGCTCGTCCCGGCTCGGTAATCAGCCGGGGCTCCTCGGCAAAAGCCGCGTCTTCAAAGTTGCTCGATCCACCTTCCATGTTCTTCGCAAAGCCGCCTGGCCTCAGGTAATAAAAAAGAGCGGGTCCCGGGGGGCCCACTCTCAAAACCGTTCGGATAATCCGACCGTTATGAGGTATCCATTGACGGACAGCTCAAATATAGCGTTTTGCCCGTCAGTTGCAAGAGCGGAGCCCGCAGACCCCGTCAAATAGAAGTGCCCAGGCCGGCGGCTTTTATCGTCGGCAGGGCCAGCGCCTCCGCAACCTTAAATCCTGCGGAATACCAAAAAACATGATGCGCGCTGTTCGCGTGCGGCCTTGGCGTGATAACGGGTGCCGGGAAAGCCCGGCCAAGGATTGCGCCAATCGCCGGCGCACTGCGCCTCCCACTCGAAATTGGGAGAGCGCATGAGCCGCTGCAGCGTCCAGGCCGCGTAATCCGCGATATCCGTAACAAAACGAAATTCACCGCCGGGGCGCACAATGCGCGCCAGTTGCCCGACCGTTTCATCTTGAACGAATCGGCGCTTCCAATGCCGCCGCTTCGGCCAGGGATCAGGATGAATGAGATCGATCCGAGTGAGCGAAGCGTCGGGTAGCCACGCGATCAAGCCAAGCGCATCATCGAAATGCAGCCGAATATTCTGAAGACCCTCGGCTTGGATGCCCGCGAGCGCCTTGGCCATGCCGTTGACGAACGGTTCGACGCCGATAAAGCCGACGTGCGGATGTGCTTTGGCTTCGGCAAGCATCGCCTCGCCGCCGCCAAATCCGATTTCGAGGCAAATCGCCGTGACCGGTTCGACAAACAATGAGGCAAAATCGGCCGGCGCGGGCCGGGCAAGATCGAGGGCAAGGCGCGGCAGCAGTGTTTCGAACAGTTCAGCTTGCCGCGGCCGCAGCTTATGTCCTTTACGGCGGCCGAAGAATGCACGGACGTTGTGGAGTGCGGGATCCATCGCCGTCCTGATCGCAGTTCACCGCGACGTCTTCCTTTGTACGCCCCGGTATAGCAAACGCACGGGCAGCAGGCACGACGACGCCCGCCCATGCCGCGCATCGTGTGGCGGCTTAGCGCAAGGCTCGCTTGAGCGAATCGGCAAGATCCGTTCGCTCCCAAGAGAATCCGCCATCCTTTTCCGGCGCGCGGCCGAAATGACCGTAAGCGGCGGTGCGGCGGTAGATCGGTCGGCTGAGCTTCAAAGCGCGGCGGATATTGGTCGGCCGCAGCGGGAACAATTCAGGCAACAGCTTCTGCAGCTTTGCTTCTTCGATATTGCCGGTGCCGTGGGTGTCGACATAGAGCGACATCGGGTCGGCCACCCCGATCGCATAAGCGATCTGAATTGTGCAGCGTTCCGCGAGTCCGGCCGCGACGACATTTTTCGCCAAATAGCGCGCCGCGTAAGCGGCCGAGCGATCGACCTTGGTCGGATCCTTGCCGGAGAAAGCGCCGCCGCCATGCGGGGCATAGCCGCCATACGTGTCGACAATGATTTTCCGACCGGTAAGACCGCAATCTCCATCCGGTCCGCCGATGACGAAATTTCCGGTTGGATTGACCAGAAAATCGCTCGGACGCTTCGGCATCCAGCCGCCCGGCAGCGCCGAAGTAACCGTATCCTCGATCATATCTCGGATCATTCCGGGCGAATATTTCTTGCCGTTGCGATTCTGCGCGTTGTGTTGGGTCGAGACCACGACCTTGGTGCAGCCGACCGGCTTGCCGTCGATATACCTGATAGTGACCTGGCTCTTGGCGTCCGGTTGCAAGTCAAACAGCGCACCGGAGCGGCGTTTTTCGGAAAGCACTTTGAGAATCTTGTGTGCGAAATAGATCGGGGCCGGCATGAACGAGCCCTTTTCGTAGACCTCGCTCTCGGTGCAGGCGAAACCAAACATCATGCCCTGGTCGCCGGCTCCTTCCTGCTCGCCATCCTTCTTCTTTTTCGCGTCCACGCCCATGGCGATATCGGGAGATTGGCCATGCAGCAGCACCTCGACGTCGGCGCCGTAATAGGAAAAGCCGTCCTGGTCGTAGCCAATGTCCTTGACGACGCCGCGCGCAATTTCCGTGATCATTTCCCGGTTCACGACGGCCTTGGCGCCGTGTTTGTGAAACAGCGGGGCTTGGCCACGGCCCTCGCCGGCGATGACGATCTTGTTGGTGGTGCACAATGTCTCGCAGCCGAGCCGAGTATTCACGGCGCTTTGGTCGGCTATGCCGAGCTTGAGATCGTTCTCGATAAACGCGTCAAGTACGGCGTCTGATATTTGGTCGCAAACCTTGTCGGGATGACCCTCTGACACGGACTCGCTGGTGAACAGATAATTGGCGCGGCGCAAAGCGAAACACTCCCCTCGAAGCTGATTAATGTGCGGGTCTCTGCCAGTAGCGCGGTGGCAACACGCGCGCGGTCGGTTTGTTGACAGGGTTGTTGCAGCGTCGCCGTGCGCGGTCAAGATGTGGGCGAAAGGTGGGCGGCTACCTTCGTTCTAGCCCGCGGCGTTGCGGCGACTGTTTGAGGATTCTTCAGCGCTTGTCGCGGCTGGCAATTTGCTCGACAAGATCGACGATGCGGCGCCGCAATTTTGAATCCTCGATCCGCATGAAGGCTTTGGTCAAAGCGAGGCCGTCGGCAGTTGCCAGGAAGTCGGAAACGTAGGCGGGCGAGGGCGCCTCGGCCAAGCCTTCATGGCGGCCCGCGGTCTGAGCATTGGGCGCGCCCTCGAAGAAAAAGGCGACCGGGACTTGGAGAATGTGAGAAATCTGCTGAAGACGGCTGGCACCGATCCGGTTGGTGCCTTTCTCGTATTTCTGAATCTGCTGGAAAGTCAGGTCAAGCGAGTCGCCGAGCTTCTCTTGGCTCATTCCCAGCATCATCCGGCGCATGCGAACCCGGCTTCCGACATGCTTGTCGGTCGGATTTGGCGCCTTTTTCGCTAGCGTAGCCATGGGGCTCCTCCCCCTTTTAGCTCAATGCCGATAGATAGCAAATCTGTCACAATTGAAACTGCTTTCCTGTTAGCGGGAGCCACAGGCAGCGGTTTTCTTGCGCAACGCGCCAATTCTCATCGAATAAGCGATCGCACAATTTGCTCGCACTGGTTGCAGCGCAGGGTGGCATCACTGTGATCCCGAATTTGTTTGCTTCCTGGTCCGGCTCAGGTCTTCCCAACGCCGGCTCGTAGCCGGCCGCGGATGGCAAGAACAAATGCGATCAAAATCAGTACGGCAGCGGGGATGTCGCCAAAGCGCGCATAGATCGGTGCGGCGATTGAGCGCGGCAATGGCGCGTCCAACACGCCTTCACTGGCGAGCGGCAAAGAACCGACGATGCGACCGAGTGGATCGATCACGGCCGAGATTCCGGTATTGGCAGCACGAGCGAGCGGCAGACCTTGCTCGATCGCGGTCACGCGCGCCTGCTGCAAATGCTGGTAAGGTCCGCTGGAATTCCCAAACCAGCCGTCATTGGTGACATTGACGATCCAGCCTGGACGCTGGTCGGAGGACCTCAGTTCGCCGGGAAAGATGATCTCGTAACAGATGAGGGGCAAGGCGCTCGGCGCACCAGGTACGGTGATAAGGCGATGCCGGTCGCCGGCAAGAAATCCGCCGCGCTGCTCGGTCAGCGTCTGCAAGCCGATGCGCTCCAGGATATCTTCGAACGGCAAATATTCTCCGAATGGAACGAGGTGCACCTTATCGTAGACGGAGCGAATAGCTGCTTGGTGATCGATCACATAGATCGAATTGTACACACCCGATCGCGCTGGATTGTTAGGATCGGCAAGCCGCATCGCCCCGGTAAACAATAGAGTATTTTGCGGCAAGGCTCGCGCGATCTGCGCGAACGCGTCCGCCTCGCGTGTCAAAAAGAACGGAAAAGGCGATTCCGGCCAGATCAGATGCGTGACCTGATCAAGACCTTGCCGCGCCGACAACGCGAGGTAGCGGTCCACCACCTCATGCCTGGCGGCGTAATTAAAGCGGACGTCCTGCGGCAGATTTGGCTGCATGATGCGCAAATGAACGCCGTCAACCAGCCGGGTTGGCGTTCGCGCCAGTCGGACGGCGCCAAAGCTGGCGAGCGCGGCAAGCGTGAGTGCAGCCAATGCGAACGGCAGCAAAGGCCGCCGCTTTTTCGCATCCTGATCGAGCAGCGTCGCCGGGCTGGCGCAGACGGCGACGGCTATGAAGGTCATTCCCCACAGGCCGAGCACCGAAGCCGCTTGCGCCAGCGCCAATGGCGCGGTCAGCGCATAGCCGAAAGCATTCCACGGGAAGCCCGTAAAGGCATGGCCGCGCAGCCATTCCGTCGCGGTGAGGCAGACGGCCAAGGCCAAGATGCGCATTGCGCCGCGCTGCCACAACAGGCGGGCCAGCACGACCGCTAGCGCAGTGTAAATTGCAAGAATCGCCGGAAGACCGAAGACCGCGAATGGTAAGAGCCAGCCAAAGGTCGCGGCATCGACGAGAAACGCGTAGCCGAGCCAATACAGACCGGCTAGAAAATAACCGAACCCGAACCACCACCCGATATCGGCCGCTGCGATTAGGCCGCTCCAGCCGCGGCTGGCGACGCCATCGATGAGGAAGACGAGGACAGGGAAGGTCAAAAACAAGACTGGCCAGGCGCTAAACGGCGCCATCGCCAGAGCCGACACGGCGCCAGCAGTGAAAGCAATCGAACGGCGCCGCCAACCCCAGGCCAGAACGATGCTGTGGACCAGGTTGTTCAGCTTCACGGTCCACGCGAGGGGTTGGGATTGGACCGAGCCGTCTCGTCGCGTTGCGTCGCAGGGCGAGGCGCTACCGCCCGCAGCGGCAGCACCGCCTCGCGCGGACCAGCCGGCCGGCGATCCTTGCGCAGATAAATCTTGACGCGCTTGACCCGGCGTGGATCGGCGTCGAGGACTTCAGCCTCAAATGGTTCCGGCCCCGGCACCAGTTCGCCGCGAACGGGCACATGGCCGGCTTTGATGACGAGGTAACCGCCGAGCGTGTCGACTTCCTCGGCGACGTCACCGACGTCGAATTGGCTGCCGATCGCGGCACGCACATCATCGAGGCTGGCGCGGCCGTTGGCCAGAAACGAGCCATCGCTTTGCCTGGTAATGGCCGGGCTCTCTTGCTCATCGTGTTCATCGGCAATATCGCCGACGATGAGTTCCACCAGATCCTCGATTGAGACCAATCCGTCGCTACCGCCGTACTCGTCGATCACAAGTGCAAGGTGAATCCGGGTAGCCTGCATCTTCGCCAGCAGGTCAAGCGCCGGCATGGACGGCGGCGCGTAAAGAATTTCGCGGACGATTTTCGCTGCGGTCAATGGCGTAGAAAGGTCGATATTCGCGAAATTAAGCGCCGCGGTTTTTGATTTGGCGGATCCATCCGCTGCGGTCTCGTCATGCGATGCGCGCGCCGCCATGAAGGCGATCAGGTCTCTGATATGGACCATGCCCGCCGGGTCATCGAGGGTGTCGTTGTAGACTACCAGGCGCGAATGTCCCGCCACTTCGAATACTTTGACGAGCTCGCCAAGCGTAATGTCTTGCTGGACCGCGACAATATCGGCGCGCGGTACCATGATTCTTTCAATTCGGGTTTCCCGCAGAGCGAGAATGTTCTTGAGCATCGCCGCTTCTTCGGGCGAAAAATCCGATTGCGCCGGTTCGGCGGTCAGAACGAGCTCGAGATCCGCGCGCGGCGACGGCGCTCGCCAACCAAACAGCGCGCGCTTCATGCGCGTGAGCCAACTTTCCGGCTGATCGGTTTGCGCCGACGCCACGACGGGGAGCGAATGACGTTCGCCTTCGGTCGGTTCTGTGCGGGGTGAAAGCTCAGCCATTGCGCGTCTTCGGGGACAGGATTGGGGAGGCTATTTTACGCGTTCTGCGCGGCGCGCGCTCGATCTCTGCCAGGGCGTTTTGCCGGCCGCCGGCCGGCATGCCCGGCGGTCGAGTGGCTTGTACGATAGGGATCCGGCACCGCGAGATCACGTAAGATCGCGCGCTCAATCGTCTCCATACGGCGTGCCTGCGCGTTGCTGCTGTGATCATAGCCGAGAAGATGCAAGAAGCCGTGCACCGCCAGATGGGCAAGGTGGTGATCGAACGGTTTGCCCTCGCGGCGGGCCTCGCGCTCGACGGTCTCGTAGGCGAGCACGATGTCGCCAAGGTGCTTGCCAACCAGATGCTTGCCAAGCTGTTTGTGTAGCTCGTCGCTGACACGATCGAGCATGTGCCGGTTGCCGGGATTTTTCGTTGCAAAGGACAGTACATTGGTCGGCGCATCGACCCCGCGCCAATTGCGGTTGAGCCTGCGCATCGCAGCATCGTCGGTCAAAACGATGGCGAGCTCGGCGGATTTTGTTGACAACGTGGTGGCGGCTTGCTTGAGCGCGCGTCGGACCACGGCTTTTGCCGTACCGGCATTCTTCCAATGTTCCGAATCGACCAGCACGTCGATTTTCAGTCCGGCCGCTGCCGTCCGCTTCATTCCCGGCGCTCGCGCTTGCGTCCGGCCTCCTCGTCATAAGCCGCAACAATGCGCGCGACCAGCTCGTGACGAACCACGTCCGCCGCCGTGAAGCTGACATGTCCGATGCCTTCGATGCCGCCAAGCAGGCGCACCGCGTCGGCTAGTCCGGAAGCCTGGCCGGGCGGCAAATCGACCTGGCTGGGATCGCCGGTCACCACCATCCGGCTATTTTCGCCCAGCCGGGTCAGCAGCATTTTCATCTGCATCGCCGTCGTGTTCTGGGCTTCATCCAGGATAACCGCGGCATTCGACAGGGTCCGCCCGCGCATGAAAGCGAGCGGCGCGATCTCGATTTCGCCTGTCTGCAAAGCTCGTTCGACAATGCGCGCATCCATCAAGTCGTAAAGCGCGTCGTAGATCGGCCGCAGGTAAGGATCGACCTTTTCGCGCATGTCGCCGGGCAGAAAGCCGAGCCGTTCACCCGCTTCCACCGCCGGGCGCGACAGAATGATGCGATCGACTTCTTTGCGCTCAAATAGTTGCACGGCATAGGCGACCGCGAGCCACGTCTTGCCGGTGCCGGCGGGCCCGGTGGAAAACACCAGCGTGTGCCGCTTGAGGGCGCGGACATAGGCGTCCTGCGCAGCGGTTTGCGCGCGCACGCGTCGCTTGCGCAGGTTGATTTCCTCAAAACTCTCGCGGGCCGCCGCTGGGTCGAAGTCGAACAGCGAGCCTTGCGACAGCGCCAGCCGGATCGTGCCCTCGACATCGCCGGGCACCAAATCGTCGCCGCGCTTGAGCCGCTCATAGAGACTTTCGAGAACGCGCCGCGCCTGATCGCAGGCTTCGCGCGCGCCTTCGACCGTCACCTGGTTGCCGCGCGAATTGGCAACCACGCCGAGCCGCCGCTCGATCAGCGCGAGATTTTGACCGTATTGGCCGAACAGTATCGAAGCGAGCCGATTGTCGTCAAACGTAAGAACGATTTGTGCCGTATTGTCTGGCGCGATAAAAACCGATTCTTCCGTTTCGGGCGTGCGCATTCAGGCTCCTGTTGCGACCAAAGTCGTCTCGGCGGGCGCCGGCAGCGCGGTCGCGTGGTCGGCAAGCGTGCCGAACAGACTATTGCTGCCGATCTCGGTAATCGTCACCGCCGCGATCTCGCCGATCAGCGATTGCGCCGCGGTAGCTTGCACCGGCTGGAGATAGGGCGAGCGGCCGACCAGCTGGCCGGCATGGCGGCCTTCCCGTTCGAACAACACGTCGAAGGTACGGCCCAAGCAGCTGCGATTGAACTTGGCTTGGCTCTCATCGATCGCACGCTGCAGGCGCTGCAGCCGTTCCGATTTGATCGCTTCGTCGATCTGCTCCGCCATTTCGGCGCCAGGCGTGCCGGGCCGCGGCGAGTATTTGAACGAGAACGCTCCCGAAAAGCCGACCTCGGCGACCAGATCCAGCGTTGCGGTAAAGTCTTCCTCCGTCTCGCCGGGGAAGCCCACAATGAAGTCGGAGGTCAGCGCAAGCGCGGGGCAGGTGCGACGCAGACGCTCGACGATGCGCAGATAATCGGCTCGCGTATGCCGGCGGTTCATGGCGGCGAGGATTCGGTCCGAACCGGATTGCACCGGCAAATGCAGTTGCGGCATCAGCTTCGGCAAATCGCGATGCGCCGCAATTAAATCATCATCCATGTCATGCGGATGACTGGTCGTGTAGCGCAGACGCTCGACGCCCGGCACCTGACCGACGCATTGCAGCAGGCGCGCCAGCGACCAAGCGCGGCCGTCCGGTCCCATGCCGTGGTAGGCGTTGACGTTTTGCCCGATCAGCGTCACCTCGCGCACGCCGGCTTCGGCGAGCGATTCGGTTTCGGCAATAATACCATCGACCGGACGCGACAGTTCGGCGCCGCGCGTATAGGGCACGACGCAAAACGTGCAAAACTTGTCGCAGCCTTCCTGTACCGTGACGAAAGCGCAAGCACCGCGCGCGCGGGTTGCCGCCGCCGTTGGCGCGGCAAGAGCCGCAAATTTGTCGTCCGTTGAAAATTCGGTATCGATCGCGTGCCGTCTATCCGCCGCGCGCGCCAACAAGCTGGGCAGCCGGTGATAGCTCTGCGGCCCGAACACCAAATCGACCGCAGGGGCCCGGCGGATAATCTCTTCGCCTTCGGCCTGCGCCACACAACCGGCAACTGCGATCAGCACACGGCGGTTTTCCGCAGCCGCGGCTTCTTTCAGCCGGCGCATGCGGCCAAGTTCGGAATAGACCTTTTCGGCAGCTTTTTCCCGGATGTGGCAGGTGTTGAGAATGACGAGATCGGCATCCTCTGCTGCGCCGGTCTCGACATAGCCGTGGGGCGCCAGGGTGTCCGCCATCCGACGCGAATCGTAGACGTTCATCTGGCAGCCGAACGATTTGACGTAGAGCTTGCGGGCTTGCGTCATGCCGCCACCGCTAACCTAAGCCTCTGTTGCAGATCACGAATTAGCTCCGGCCGGCAAACCGCGGCAGCGATGAAGCCGCGTAGCCGGTTTGCCGATATTCGCGCAATATACACGCCGAAACCAATGCCCCGGGCTTTGACGACGGCGGATGTCATATAGGCATATGCCTCCTCGCGGCTACAGTTGGATCATCAGCTGAAGTCGCGGCGCAGCACCAGCGCGCTCGCGCCGCCTTCGTAATAGCCGTGCCGGCGGCCGACTTCCTTAAAACCGGCGCGGCGATAGAGTCGACAAGCCGGCGCGTTGTGCTCCCCGACTTCCAGATAGACGGCGCGGGTGCCAAGACCGGCGAGGTGCCGCAAGTGCAGACCAAGCAGTTGCCGCGACAGGCCACGGCCGCGCCACGCCGGCGCGATCGCGACCGAGAGGATCTCCGCTTCGCCTGCGGCCAGGCGTGACATAATGAACCCGATCAGCTTGCCGCCGGCGGTCATGCATTCCGTCACCACATTGCGTTCGAGCAACAGCCGCAGAATTTCGTCTTCGCCCCAGCCGCGCCGAAACGAAACGCTGTGCAGCGCCGCAATTGCCGCCGCGTCGGTCGCCCGCGCTTCGGCAATGATCGGCCTTTTGCGGCTAAAGAGGCGTGATACGAACCGCATCATCGGCGTGGCAGCTGCGCGGCATTTTGCGGCTGCGCGTCCGGCGCGCGCAGATATTGCGGATGAGGAGCCGATTGCGCTTGCGGCGTAACGGCGCCGATCTGTGCCACCCACATGATGTCAGGCGCGTCGCGCGGATCGATAGCGCGCGGTGGCGCGGCGTTCTTCGCCAATCCGTCGGCGACCGCTCGCGCCGCCGAGCCGACCAGACAAGCCGGCGCTTCGGAGGCTGCACGTATCGCCTCGCTCAAATGCGCTAATCGCGGGCTGACGAGAGTCTGCCCGCCGGGACCGAACACCTGCAGAAACACATGCTCGTGCCGGGCATCGATCGCGACGACCACCGGAGACTTGCCGTTGCCGGCCAGATAAGGCGCGGCATAGACCGACAGCGTTGAAACGCCGACAACCGGCACGCCGGTGGCGACGCCGAATCCCCGGGCGGCGGCCAGACCGACACGTACGCCAGTGAAACTTCCCGGCCCGGTGGTTACCGCAACGCGGCCGAGGTTTTGAAAAGTCATTTCAGATTGCTTCATGACCCGCGCGATCAGTGGGATCAGCGCCTCGGCATGGCCGCGGACCATCGGCTGGCTCTCGCTTGCGAGGATCCCATGGTCGGTGTCCAGAACGGCAGCCGCGCAAGCCGCGAGCGCCGTATCAATGGCAAGCACACGCATGGAGCGTCACAGAGATAGAGTTGATCGCCGGCGCCAATTGCGCCGAATCACATCGGACGGACTTCGGTAACGTCAGGAATGAAATGGCGCAGTAAATTCTGAATGCCGTGGCGCAGCGTCGCGGTCGACGACGGACAGCCGGAACAAGCGCCTTTCATGTTCAGATAGACAACGCCATCCTTAAAACCGCGGAAAGTGATGTCGCCGCCATCATTGGCGACCGCGGGGCGGACCCGGGTCTCGATCAGCTCCTTGATGGTGGCGACCGTGGCGGCATCCGCCTCGTCGAAGAATTCTTCGCCGTCGTTGACCTCGGCGCTGCCGGCGGTGATGAGCGGAGCGCCTGACATGAAGTGCTCCATGATCGCGCCCAGGATCATCGGCTTGAGCTGCTGCCATTCGCTGGCGCTTTTTGTCACGGTAATGAAATCGGAGCCGAAGAATACCCCGCTCACTCCAGGGATGCCGAACAGACGTTCGGCGAGCGGCGACTGTTCGGCTTGGGTCGCGTCACGCAGATCGAGCGTGCCGTGTTCCAGCACCGGGCGGCCGGGCAGGAATTTCATCGTCGCCGGGTTCGGCGTGGCTTCGGTCTGAATAAACATCGTGCCCTCCATCACGGCACGCTTCAGCGAAGCGGCGTCCGTGACTCGCGTCAAACTACCCTATTAGGTGGCGAATTTGCTCGAAAACTTCAAGGGCGGCGGATCTATGAATAGGCCGCGCCGTCGCGATATTCTAGGTTCGGACGAAGCCAACCACGTCTTTGACCGCATTCATAGTTTCACGCGCCAATTTTTGTGCGCGTCCGGCGCCCTCGGCTAAGACCGCGTCGATCGACGCCGGATCGGCAAGAAGCCGTTTCATTTCCGCGCCGATCGGCCCAAGCTTGGATACCGCAAGGTCGGTTAGCGCCGCCTTGAACGTTGAGAATTGGGCGTTGCCGAATTGCTTGAGCACGCCGGCGCGGTCGATGTCGGCAAGCGCCGCATAGATGCCGACGAGGTTGTCGGCTTCGAGCCGCGCCGCCAGCCCCTTTTCGTCGCTCGGCAGCGGCTCGGGATCGGTCTTGGCGCGGCGGATTTTCTGGGCAATCGCGTCGGAGTCATCAGTGAGGTTGATACGGGAAAAATCGGAAGCGTCCGATTTCGACATCTTTTTTGAGCCATCGCGCAGCGACATCACGCGGGTTGCTTCGCCGGTGATCAGCGGCTCGGGCAACGGAAAGAAAGCGTCGCCATGGCCTTTTTCCCTAATCGATTGGCCGAAGTCGTTGTTGAATTTTTGGGCGATGTCGCGCGACAGTTCGAGATGCTGTTTCTGGTCTTCACCGACCGGCACATGGGTGGCACGATAAACCAGAATATCGGCGGCCATCAGCGTTGGATAGGCATAGAGGCCGACCGAAGCATTCTCGCGATCCTTGCCGGCCTTCTCCTTGAACTGCGTCATGCGGTTGAGCCAGCCCAGCCGCGCCACGCAATTGAATATCCAGGCGAGCTCGGCATGCTCGGCGACCTGACTCTGGTTGAATACGATATTTTTTTTCGGATCGATCCCGCAGGCGAGAAAGGCAGCGGTAACCTCGCGGATCGCCCCCGGCAATTCGCTGGGTTCCTGCCACACCGTGATGGCGTGCAGATCGACGACGCAATAAATGCAATCAAAACGGTGCTGCAGCTCGACGAACCGCTTAATCGCGCCGAGATAATTGCCGAGATGGAGGTTGCCGGTCGGCTGCACGCCGGAGAAGATCAGTTCTTTGAACTTCATCTGTGGGGACCTCGCCCGAGCGCGGCCGATGCGGCGTGATGTTGATGCCGCTCGATAGCGTCCCCATGCCATCCGTCAGCTTGCCGTGCAAGAGGCGCCCGCTATAGTGCGCGACCCGCGTCAGCCGTCCGAAACTCAATGCCAGCCATGACCTCCGCTCGTTTTGACGTCCTCGGCATCGGCAACGCGATCGTCGATGTCCTTGCCCGGGCGGCCGATGACTTTCTGCTGGCGCATGGCATGCGCAAGGGCGGCATGGCGCTGATCGATGAGGGACGGGCACAAGCGATCTATGACGCCATGGGTCCGGCGGTCGAGATATCCGGAGGATCGGCGGCAAATACGATGGTCGGCGTCGCTGGGTTCGGCGGACGGGCGGCGTTCATCGGCAAGCTCAAAGCCGACGAACTCGGCGGCGCGTTCAGTCACGATATCCGCGCGGCCGGCGTAAGCTTTGGCACGCCGCCGGCAGCGGACGGCCCATCGACCGGTCGTTGCTATGTGCTGGTGACGCCGGACGGCGAGCGCACCATGAACACCTATTTGGGCGCGGCGCAGGACCTGCACCCGCTGGACGTCGACGAGGAGATGGTGGCGGCGAGCGCCATCACTTATCTCGAAGGTTATCTGTGGGATCCCAAGCACGCCAAGGAAGCCTTTCTCAAAGCGGCCAAGATCGCGCACGGCAGCGGCCGCAAAGTTGCGCTGTCGCTGTCGGATGCTTTCTGCGTCGACCGCTGGCGCGACGAATTTCTGCAGCTGATGCGCTCGGGCACTCTCGATCTCGTCTTCGCCAACGAGGCGGAGTTGCACAGCCTGTATCAGACATCGGATTTCGACGGCGCCATCGCCGCGCTGCGCGCCGATATCGGCGCCGCGGTCGTGACGCGGAGCGAGAAGGGCTGCCTCGTTATCGGTCCGGAAGGGATCGAGGCGGTGCCGGCATTTCCGGTCGAGCGCGTCGTCGATACGACTGGAGCGGGCGATTTATTCGCCGCCGGATTTTTGTGCGGGCTTGCGCGCGGCGCTGACGACCGCAGCTGCGGCCGGCTTGGCGCGATGGCGGCGGCGGAAGTCATCCAGCATCTCGGCGCCCGCCCCGAAGCGTCACTGCGCCAGCTGGCCGAAGAGAACGGTCTTGCTGTTATGGATTAGGTCGGATCGGGCTCTTTTGCTGCGCGCGGACGCACTCACGCCTCACTGTCCGAGTTTGCAACATCAGCCACCGATGGCCGTAGCCGCAGGCTTACGCGACCCAGCCAGAAACCGCATTGCCAAACAAAGAAAGCCCCTACACCAAGGAAAATCACCGGATTCACCGGAGCGGGGGCGAACCGCACGTCATTCGCTATCGTGCCGACCGAGATGAGAACGACTCCGCCGATAACGACCGCTAAGCAAAGCTCGCGCAGGCCATTGCATCGTTCCTCGTCAGCCGAACCTCGCCGGGCCGTCCGCGCTCGCGGCAGAACATAAATCAACCCAAACGCAAACGCGGCAGCGCTAACGCAGACCCCGCCGATCATGACAAAGACAGTCCAATCCATGTTGATCTCCACCGCGCGACGATGACAGTTCCACTAACGGAAAACCCTCGATTACCGGGAGCTGCTCTGCTTTCGCTAAAAACACCTCAAAGCATTTGGCGAAAATTTTCCAGGTGGCGAGCCTTTGGCTATTTCGCTGGCGGTCCGTTGACCGCTCACCAAAAACCCAAACGGATCAATGGGACTGCGTGGCTTTTACCGGTTGCTAACCAAAGCTGGTTAACGATTGATCAACCGTAAATGCCGGAGAGCCGAAATGGCCGAGACGTCCGATCATGGTGCCGGAGGCGGCGAGATAGCCGCAAACGATGCCGGCGCGATGCGCATCAATCTGCCCGCGGTCGTGGCGCCGAAATTAAGCGCCGCCGCGGATCAAGCCGCGAACGGCGGCACAGACGAGCCGGAGCAAATCAAAACCGCAGCGGCGCCGGCGCGCTCCAAACGTTTTGTCATGCTGGCGGCGAGCGTAGCCTTTGCCGCAGGCTTCGGTTCATTCGTCGGCTCGGTGTCGGGCTCGGGATTGGCGCGGTTCATTTTTGCGCCGCCACCGCCCGCACCCATGAGCGGCATGGAGAATACGATCGCCGCCATGCGCGAAATCAAGCTTAAGCTTGCCGAGGTCGCCGCGCTCAAATCGAGTCTCGACATTGCCGGGCTCAAATCCAGTCTCGACAACGCGGCCCGCAACACCACCAACCAATTTGCCAAGATCGCCGACCGCCTGGACCGGATCGATCAGCGCAGCGCCGCTGCGGTCGAGACCACGGGTTCCTTGCCGGCCGCAACGCAGCCGGCTTCGTCGCCGGGTCAAACCGCCGCGCTCGCGGTTGTTGCTTCCGCAGAACCGCCAAAACTGAGTGACCGGATTTTGCAGGATTGGATCGTTCACGATGTGCAGAACGGCCATGCCTTGGTCGAGAGCCGCTATGGCGGACTATTCGCGGTCAGCGCCGGCAGTGTTCTGCCTGGTATCGGGCGGGTCGATATGATCAAGCGCCAGGACGGCCACTGGGTCGTGCTGACGGCCCGCGGAACCATCACCTCGGCGCGCTGAGGCGATTTCAACCGATCGCGAACGCAAATCGTGCGGCGGCGCCGGCGCGCCGTGCCGTCTGATTTGCTATCGTCTTGCCGCTTGAAGCAGGACGCGTGAGGATGAACATCTCGCGATGGATCGTCCGGTTTGTTTTGGCGGCGATCGCGCACTGGATTTTGTATTCGGTTGCGATCGCACAACCGGCGGCGCCGCCAAGCGCGGAAATAACGCAAGTCTGTCCGGGGCTGGTCGCCGCCGAGCACGCAACAGTAATTCCCGCGGCGTGGCATATGAGTGCGCCGAATCTCGGCGCGTTAAATTCGGGCAGCTTTCATCTGGCAGCGCTGAATTCAGATCAGGTGCGCCTGACCTTTCTCGGTCACGCGACTTTTCTGATTGAGAGCCCGCAGCTCGTGCGTATTGCCACCGATTACAACGATTACATTAAGACGCCGTTGTTGGCGGATATTGTCACCATGAATCATGCGCACAACACGCATTACACCGACCGTCCTGACCCGGCGATCAAATACGTATTGCACGGTTGGGGTGAGAGTCCCGATCAGCCGGCCAACTGGGACCTCAAATATCGTGACGTGCGGGTGCGCAACGTGCCCACCAATATTCGCAGCTTCTACGGCAGCACCACGACCGAACGTTACGGCAATTCAATTTTCATTTTCGAGATTGCCAATCTGTGCATCGCGCATCTCGGACATCTGCATCATACGCTGACGCAGCAGCAGCTTAACGAGATCGGCCGCATCGATGTGGTCATGGCGCCGGTGGACGGCAGCTACACGCTTGATCTCGACGGCATGATGGAAGTGCTGAGCGCGCTCAAGGCGCCGCTGATCATCCCGATGCACTATTATGGCCAGTACATCCTCGACCGGTTTCTCGACCGGGCGCGCAAGCTCTGGGATGTCGAAACGGCGGAAATTCCCTCGGTCGTAGTCTCGAAGGCGACGCTGCCGGCGACGCCCAAGGTCCTGGTGCTGCCAGGGCGGTTTTGACCGCTCAGACGTCGACGCTCGCGGCCAGCGCGTGCTGTTCGATGAACTCGCGGCGCGGCTCTACTTTGTCACCCATCAGTTCGTCGAAAATCGTATTGGCCTCGTCAATTTCCTTTACGCTGACGCAAAGCAATGAGCGCGCATTGGTGTCGAGCGTGGTTTCCCAGAGCTGCTCCGGGTTCATTTCGCCCAGACCTTTGTAGCGCTGCAGCGCCGCGCCCTTGCGGCCCGCGGCGGTTGCCGCCTCGAACAGGCCGACTGGACCATGGATCGGGACCTCCTCGTCCTTTCGCCGCAGCGTGGCTGGCGGCGTCGGCCGGGGATAAGTCTGCTGCAGGGATGGCGCGTATTCGTCGAGCTTGCGGGCGTCGGCGGAGCCGAGCAGCGCCTGATCGATGACCGCGACTTCCTTGACACCGCGCAACGTGCGCTCGAACTGGAATCCGGCCTCGCTGAATTGGCCTTTCCAGCCGCGCTCCGCCGGGTCGGTGAGGGCATCGAGCCGCCGGGCGATATAGTCCGCCGCCGCAGTCGCGCTGACTGGATCGCCGGTGACTTGCGGCCGCAGCACGCCGGCGATCGCGGCCTGCTCGATGACCTGGCGATTGTACCGGCTGTGCAACCCGCGCAGCAGATTGCGGATGCCGCGCGCCTCTTCGACCAATTTCCGCAGATCGTTGCCGGCGCGCACTTCGCCGGACGACAATCGCAGCACGGTGTCCTCGAGGCCGGCGTCGATGAGGTAGTCTTCGAGCGCGTGCTCGTCTTTAAGATATTGCTCGGACTTGCCGCGGGTCACCTTATAGAGCGGCGGTTGCGCGATATAGAGGTGTCCGCGATCGATGATCTCGCGCATCTGCCGATAAAAGAACGTCAACAGCAGCGTGCGAATATGAGCGCCATCGACGTCGGCGTCAGTCATGATGATGATCTTGTGGTAGCGCAGCTTATCGGCTGAGAATTCGTCAGTACCGATGCCGGTGCCCAGCGCGGTAATCAGCGTGCCGATCTGCTCCGAGGACAGCATCTTGTCCATGCGCGCGCGCTCGACATTCAGAATCTTGCCGCGCAGCGGCAACACCGCCTGAAATTCGCGATTGCGGCCCTGCTTGGCGCTGCCGCCGGCGGAGTCGCCCTCGACAATAAACAGTTCGGATTTTGCCGGATCGCGCTCCTGGCAATCCGCCAGCTTTCCCGGGAGCGAAGTGACTCCCAGCGCGCTCTTGCGGGTCATTTCGCGCGCCTTGCGCGCGGCTTCACGCGCGGCGGCAGCCTGGATCACTTTGCCGACGATGATCTTGGCCTCGGACGGATGCTCCTCGAACCAGGCGTTGAGCATATCGTTGACAATGCCCTCGATCGCCGGTCGGACTTCGGACGAGACGAGCTTATCCTTGGTCTGCGAAGAAAATTTCGGATCGGCCACCTTGACCGACAAAACTGCGGTCAAGCCTTCGCGGCAATCGTCGCCGGTCAGCGCAACCTTTTCCTTGCGGGCGCCGCCAGCCGAGTCCGCGTAGCCGGTGACTTGGCGCGTGAGCGCGCCGCGGAAGCCGGCGAGGTGAGTACCGCCGTCGCGCTGCGGGATGTTGTTGGTGAAGCAAAGTACTGTTTCGTGATAGCCGTCGTTCCACCACAGCGCGCAATCGATCATGACGCCGTCGCGTTCGGATTTGATGACAATTGGCTGCGGCACCAGCGGCGTTTTATTGCGGTCAAGATATTTGACGAACGCCTCGACCCCGCCTTCGTAGCGCAGTTGTTCGCGCTTTTCGACCGCATGGCGCATATCTGACAGCACGATGGTCACGCCGGAATTGAGGAACGCCAATTCGCGGAGCCGATGCTCCAGCGTGGCGAAATCGAACTCCGTCATGGTGAAGGTTTTTTTGGACGGCAGAAACGTCACTTCGGTGCCGCGTTTGTCGCGGGCGGCGCCTACGATCGCGAGCGGCGCAGCCGCTTCGCCGTCGCGAAATTCCATGAAATGTTCCTGACCGTCGCGCCAGATCGTCAGCCGCAGCCACGTCGATAGCGCGTTGACGACGGAGACTCCGACGCCATGCAGGCCGCCCGAAACCTTGTACGAGTTCTGGTCGAATTTCCCGCCGGCATGGAGCTGCGTCATAATGACTTCGGCAGCCGAGACCCCTTCGCCCTTATGGATGTCGGTCGGAATGCCGCGGCCGTCGTCGCGAACGGTGCAAGAGCCGTCCGGATTGAGGATGACGGTCACCTCCTTGGCGAAACCGGCAAGCGCCTCGTCGATGGCATTATCGACGACCTCGTAGACCATGTGATGCAGGCCCGAGCCGTCATCGGTATCGCCGATATACATGCCCGGCCGCTTGCGAACGGCGTCGAGTCCCTTAAGGACCTTGATCGATTCAGCGTCGTAATCGGACGGTGTGGGAATTTTCTTGCGGACGGGTTCAGCCATGTTGGGGCTTTCGAATCACTTTCAAAAAATATGTGTGAATCGTTGAATCTTGTACACCAAAAAGGCGATCCGTACAGGACAAAAGGGGTGCAACTAACATATTGTCAGATCGCGGTTTTTCAAGCTTTTGGCGGAGCAAAAAAGCAACCGTCCTTTAGCCCAAAATTGGCCTTGGCGGAGACGCTTCTCGACCCCGTGCGCAAATAACGCGCCGCCGCTGCGCCGAAGGTCGGAAAGCGTTGATTAAGCCGGCGGACGCCGCCCCCGTTTCGGGTCCGAAGTCAGCAAATGCTGGTCGCCTGGGTGGTAATCCGGGATCGGACGCTGAAAACGGTCGAGTGCCGCGGCCCAAAGTTCCATGCGATCCAAATCGCCGCGCAAGCGCTCCAGCGCTTCGATCAAGTTTCTTACGATCGCATCTGCTGCCGGTTCCGGCATTGCGAGGCCTCGGTCTCATCCCCGGCGTTGCGGCTTCTTTCGGGTTAAGAGGCGGCCCGCGGTCTTGTTCCCGAAGGCGGCGACTGCTCGCGGGTTTGAAATGCGGTTTGCGGGCCGGTCCGCCTCAGCCTCGGTTGGAGGGCGCGATCAGTGTTCCGGAGTTCACTTCAACCACGCTGGCAGGCGATTCGATTTCGCGGAACAGCGCGGGATCCGCACCTGTCATCCATGCTTGCGCGCCGAGCTCGGCGAGTTCGCGATGCAGCGCCAGGCGGCGCGCGGGATCGAGATGCGCGAGGACCTCGTCGAGCAACAGGACTGGCGCCGCTCCGGTCATCTCGCTCAGCAATCGGGCATGCGCAAGCACAAGTCCGATCAGAAGCGCCTTCTGCTCGCCGGTCGATGCATCCGCGGCGAAAATGCCCTTTGCGGCATAGACCACTTTCAGATCGCTCAAATGCGGTCCGTCGAGCGTGCGCCCGGCGGCGGCGTCGCGGTCGCGATTGTCGCGCAGCACCGCGCGGTAGCGCTGTTCAACGTCACTGGCCGGATACGCCGGGATGAGTTGCTCAAGCCAGCCGTCGATTGCGACTTCCACAGGCGGGAACGGCGTCTCCTTGCGCGTGTCCAGCACAGCCGCGAGGCGGCGAACTGTCTCCACCCGCAGACTCGCGACGGCCACCGCGAGCTCTGCGGTTTCGTGTTCGACCGCTTCCAGCCAGTGAATATCGGCGCGCGCTTCCTCCAAAAGCCGGTTGCGCGAGCGCAGCGATCGCTCGAGCGCGTTGACGCGGCTTGCATGTTCGGCGTCGACCGCAAGCGCCAGACGATCGAGAAAACGCCGGCGCTCCGACGGCGCGCCGGTAAACAGGCTGTCCATCGCCGGAGTGAGCCATATGACCCGCAAATGATCGGCGAAAGCCGCGGCCGAGGGCACCGGTTCGCGATCGACGCGGCATTGGCGCTGAGTAGCCGCCCCGTCCTCTGGCGGCGGGTCGATCCCGGTGCCGAGCGTGGCCAATCCGAGCGCGCCCTCGATTTCCGCAGCAACCGCCCACGAGCCATCGCCTTCATTGAACGCGATCTCGTTGAGAGTGGCGCGGTGCAGGCCACGGCCGGGCGCCAGAAACGAGATCGCTTCGATCAAGTTGGTCTTGCCGGCGCCATTCGGTCCGACCAGCGCGATCGTCCCGGCACCGGCCTCGAGCGAGGCGGTAGGGTAGTTGCGGAAATTGTGCAGGTTCAGGCGGCGGACGAGTGCAGGCATCGGTTTGGGATTAGGCCTCAGTCGGCCCCAATACCTGACGACCGATTGCCGATCGCTGTCAAACTCGCATCGGCATCAGGACATAGAGCGCGCCGCGCTGCTCTTTGTCCTGGATCAGCGTCGGCGATCCCGGATCGGCAAGCTTCAGCACGGCGGCTTCGCTTTCGATCTGCGCCGCGATATCGAGAAGATAGCGCGAATTGAAACCGATATCGATCGGATCGGCTTCATATTCGACCTCAAGCTCCTCGTTGGCGCTGCCCGAGTCCGGATTGGTAACGGATAACAAAAGCCGCCCGGCATTGACGGATAATTTCACCGCACGGCCGCGCTCGCTCGAAACGGTGGATACGCGATCGACCGCCGCCTCGAATTCTTTTTTGTCGACCACCAATTCCTTGTCGTTACCGACGGGGATTACGCGCGCGTAATCGGGAAAGGTGCCGTCGATCAGCTTCGAGGTCAGCACGGTCTGCCCGATCGTGAATCGGATCTTGCCGGGAGAAAGTTCGATCGCGACCTCGGTCTCGCCGTCTTCCATCAGCCGGTGAACTTCACCGACGGTCTTGCGCGGCACGATGATGCCCGGCATGCCGGCGGCGCCTTTCGGCAGTTCGACTTCCATCTGGGCGAGCCGGTGGCCGTCGGTGGCGACGGCGCGAAGCGTCTGCGCCTTGGCGGTGCCAGCAGCGTGCAAATAGATGCCGTTCAGATAATAGCGGGTCTCTTCGGTCGAGATCGCGAATTGCGTCTTGTCGATGAGACGTTTGAGTTCGCCGGCCTTGAGCGTGAATTTGTGCGTCATCTCGCCGGCCGACAGATCCGGAAAGTCGCTCTCCGGCAGCGTCTGCAGCGTGAAACGGGAGCGGCCGGCGCGTATCGCCAAGGCGGCGCGATCACCCGACGATTCCAGGGCGATCTGCGCGCCTTCCGGCAGCTTGCGGACGATATCGAAGAACATGTGCGCCGGCACAGTGGTCGAGCCGCCGGGGGCGGCCTCGGCGGCAATCGTATCGATGACTTCGATATCGAGGTCGGTGGCCTTCAGCGAAAGCTTGGAGCGGTCGCCGTGCAAAAGCACATTGGCGAGGATCGGAATGGTATTGCGGCGCTCGACCACGCGATGGACATGGCCCAAGGACTTCAACAATTCCGAACGCTCAACGGTGACTTTCATCGCTCAATCCGAAAAGAAGCCGAAACGCGGACAATAAGGGTGGCGCGCCGCGAGGCTTTCGGCAAGCCCGGCCTCGCGGCCGCGCGGGGCTTTTCCATGTCTTTTTAGGGGTTTGCCGGATTGTGGGCTTGCTGGACGGCAAGCAATCGGTTCTGGCTCAGTCCTGCAGCTGGCGTTTGAGCGACTCGATCTCCTCGGCAAGGGCGTTGTCATTGCCGACCAAATTTTCGATTTTGCGGACCGCATGCAGCACGGTGGTGTGGTCGCGTCCACCGAAGCGGCGGCCGATTTCCGGCAACGACCGCAGCGTGAGAACCTTGGCCAGATACATCGCCACTTGCCGCGGGCGCACCACGTTGGCGGTCCGCCGCGACGACAGCAAATCGGCGCGGCTCACATTGTACTGGCGCGCGACAATGCGCTGAATGTCCTCGATTCGCACCCGTTTCGGCTCCGCCGGACGGATCAGGTCGCGCATCTCCCGTTCCGCCATTTCGATGGTGACCGGCTGCCCAGTGAGCTTGCTATGGGCCAACAGCCGATTGACCGCGCCTTCAAGGTCTCGGCCGTTGTGGGTGACCGACTTGGCGATGAAAGCCAGCACCGGCTGCGGCACTTCAAAGCCGGGGTGATGCGCCCGCGCGGCGCAAATCCGGCTTTTGAGGATTTCAAGACGCAGCTCTTCGCCGAGCGAGCCGATCTCGACGACCAAACCTCCGGCCAGCCGGGAGCGCACGCGATCGTCAAGGCTCTCAAGATCGGCGGGCGGCCGATCGCTGGCAATCACCACCTGACGCCCGGCGTCGATCAGCGTGTTGAGCGTGTGGCAAAACTCGGCTTGCGTCGAACGCCCTTGCAGAAATTGCAGATCATCGATCACGAGCACGTCGATGGCGCGAATAGCTTCCTTGAAAGCGAGTGTGTTCTGACTGCGCAGCGCCGAGACAAACCCATACATGAAACGTTCGGCTGTTAGATACAGTAGTTTGCGGTCAGCAGTGGTGTTGCCGGCCCAGGTGATCGCCTGCAGCAGATGGGTTTTGCCCAATCCGACAGCGGCGTGGATGTAAAGCGGATTGAACATTAGCGGCTCGCCGCGCCGGCTGGTGGCGACTTGTTTGGCCGCGGCATGCGCAAGCGTGTTGGAACGCCCGACGATAAACGATTCAAAGCTCAGCCGCGGGTCGAGCGGCGAACCGCCAAGGGCCTCATGCACGTTCATAAAGGGAATGCTGGCGCGCGCGCCGACGATATCGAGCGATGTTTCGCGGCCGTCGCGCGCCGCCGGCGGCGGCTCCAGCATTTTCGGCTTCGCGGCCGGCAGCCGGATCGTCGAAGAACGGACGGTCAATTCCAGGCGCGTGACGTCCGGCTCTTCGAACTGCCACCTGAGCAGCACCTTTTCGCTGTAATGCGATTGGATCCAATTGCGGAGAAAACGTGTCGGCACCGAGAGCCGCACCGACCCCTGCTCCACGGCTTCAAGCTCCATGCGGCCGAACCAGCTGCTGAAGACATCCTCGCCAAGTTCAGACCGCAACTGGTCCTTGACCCTTCGCCATCGCTCCTGATCGGTGCTTGTCATGTCGATGCTTTTCGTTTCGAGGAGGAACCGAAGCGAGCACGTCAGGGCAACGCTCGACTTCGCGAAGACGCTCTACAATGCGGTGCAGGAAAGGGGCCGCGCAGCCGCCTGAACGAACTGACGTGGTTCGCCGCGGCCGACCTCAAACGCCTGACGGGACGCCAGGCTGGTACACTCCAGGCCAGTGAGCTTCAGGCCGAGGCGCGCTAGGCGCGTTTGGCGATCGATCGATTGCCGTTGCAACTGCAGTTGTCATGCCCCCCACTCCACCGCTCGCGGACTCGTATCATCCCTCAACGCCGCGGCGCCTGCCGAAGCGTCTCGCAACGAGACCCGCTCTTTCTATGTTTTCAGCCGCGTAGCAAACTGCGGCTGCACGATCCGCTATACAAATACGCCGCGGTTTAACTCGATAAACTGGACGCACCTCTCCCGCGCCCATTCTTCGATGGGCTTCCGCCTGCCTCGTTGTTGAAGACCTTCAGAGCGGAAGGGAGTTAGAAGGCTAGCACGCGATTTGCGGCCCGCAACCGCAAAAACCGCGTCAACATTGGACTTTCTGCATTGCGCGGCGACTTCAGAGAGCGGCCCGAAGCGCGCGTCCGTGAGCAAGACATTGAGTCAATTTGACGATTCACATTTCTGCAATATGTGACACGCGCGCAAAACCGGTTTGATGCAGCAAAGCAACAAATAAAAAAACGCGCAATGTCATGCCGCAAACTCAAAGTCCGTGCGACGCTATGTGCGATAACCCTTTCATAGTGCATGAATTCTTCTGCGCGCAGAAACGGGGTACCCGTCGCCACGCGAAACGGGAGCAAACAAGAATCATCGTCGTCGCTGCGCGCAAGTCGCATCACGATCGCGCTTGGGGATTTTCCCAAGCTACGTGACAATAATGCAACAGATTGATTGCAATCCACAATTCGGATTGCAAGAATTGTCTGCGCCGGCGCGAGGAAATTTATTTCTTTTCGAGTTTCGCAATCTGGTGCGAGAGCCGAGACACTTTTCGGCGTGCCGAATTGCGATGCACGATGCCCTTTTGCGCCGCGCGAATCAAAGCCGGTTCGGCTTTCGCCATCGCCGCGGTCGCTTGGCCGCGATCGCCAGCGGCAATCGCCTCCTCGACCTCACGGAGCGCGGAGCGCATGCGCGAACGCCGAGATTTATTGATGACGGTTCGGCGCGCGGCCTGGCGAGCGGCTTTCTTTGCGGATTTCGTATTGGCCATACGTGCTGGACACAAGAGATGGTGACTGAGAGCGGGGCTTATAGGGTCCTGGCGCGATACCGTCAACGGCGCCGGCCAAAAGCAGGGCAGGGAGACGCCCGCGGCGAAGCGGCACGCCTCGTACTATCCAGCGTGCGGGTCAGGCGACGCGCTTAGCGCGTACCGTGTCATAGCCGGCAATTGCGGCCGCGCGGTCGGCAGCAGGGTACCCGAACAAGGGCGGCTGGACGCGCGCCCATTGCGGGTCGCCGTGGATATGGGCGAGCAGCGCTTTTATTCCCGGCACCAAGGGCTTGCCGTCGAATAATTTGCGGATTGCCACCGCTTCGGAAAGAGCTGCGCTGTCGCCAGAGCGGTAAGCGCGCGCGCAGAGGTCAGCATTGAGATTGGCGGTCGCCGAAATGCAGCCGGCGAACGGACCCGAGCGCGCTTCCGGCAGGGCCGCCTCGGTGGACGGAAACACTCGAAAGCCCGGCGCAATGGCGGCCGCTTCGCGGGCGTAAGCCATGTCGCCAGAGGAATCTTTCAGACCGACAATGCGGTCGCCGAAGCTCTGAACGAGCCGGCGGACGAGAGCGACGTGCCAGGGCAGTCCCGATTGTGCCGGAAAATGATAGAGGTAAAGCGGAACGGGCCGCGCGGCGGTTGCCGACAGAATAGCCTCGATGACCGCGACAAGACCGTCATCCGGCACGCCCTTGTAGTAGAACGGCGGCAGGACGAGCGCGCCAGCGAAGCCAAGCTCGGCGGCGTGCTTGCTCAGCGCGATCGCGTCGGCGAGCGCGGCGGCTCCGGTTCCGACCATCATCCGGGTGAGCGGCAAACCGCTCTCGGCATAGGCGTTCATGACGCGGCGCCGCTGATCGAGCGAGAACGATGTGGCCTCGCCTGTGGTGCCAAGCACGTTCAAGCCATCGCAGCCATTAGCCAGAAGAAAGCGCGCCAGCGCGATCGATCGCGCACAGTCGGGCTCGCCTCTGGGGTCGACGGCGGTCGCGATCGCGGCGATCACGCCGTGGAGGTCCCGCTGCGCCTGATCGAGCTTGCCCGCCATGTTTCCGATCCTACCGCCATTGTTTCGAGTGGCTTGTCTCGCCTGACCAAGTAAAGCATGAGGCGGGCATGTTCAATCGGATCACCCCCGCATCGGCGCCGGGAGAAGTCTTGCGATGACGGCGGCATTCGACCTCATTATCGTCGGCGCCGGGGCGGCCGGCTGCGTATTGGCCAACCGGCTTTCAGCGCGGTCCGCAACGCGCGTGCTGTTGCTGGAGGCCGGGCGCGACACACCGCCCGGCAGCGAGCCCGCTGACGTGCTCGATTCCTATCCGCGGTCTTATTACAACGACGCTTATTTCTGGCCCGACCTCAAGGTGCACTGGCGGCGCAAGGACAACTCGCCGCCGGTCGGTTTTTCTCAAGGGCGCGTCATGGGCGGCGGTTCAACGGTGATGGGCATGGTCGCCCATCGTGGCACGCCTGACGATTACGCCGAATGGGAAGCGCTTGGTGCGGCAGGATGGGGCTGGGACAGCGTCCTTCCTTACTACTGCAAGCTGGAAAACGACTGGGATTTTGACGGGCCGGAACATAGCAAAGCGGGTCCGGTCCCGATCCGGCGCACCAAACCGGAAGAATGGGCGCCGTTGGCAAAGGCCGTGCATGCCTTCGCGCAGGAACGGCAGATCGCATTCATCGCCGATATGAACGGTGATTTTCGCGATGGCTATGGCGCGGTCCCAATGAGCAACTGGCCGCGGCAGCGCGCATCAGCGGCGATCTGCTATCTCGATTCCGATGTGCGGCGCCGCGGCAATCTCAGCATCGCTTGCAATGCATTCGTGACCGGCCTTGTGTTCGACGGCCGGCGCGTCGCCGGCGTGCGCGCCACGATCGGCGCCGAGCAAAAGGAATTTTTCGCCCGCGAGGTCATCGTGGCGCTGGGCGGTATCCATTCGCCGATCTTTCTGATGCGCGCCGGGATTGGAGCCGCGGCCGCGCTGCGCGATCTCGGAATTGCGGTGCGCGCCGATTTGCCCGCCGTCGGCGAAAACCTGTCGAACCACGCCATTGTCTTCGTCGGGCTTCTGCAAAAGCCCGGCGCGCGGCAATCGAACAACATCAGGCCGCATCCTATGACGGCGTTCCGTTACTCCTCCGGGCTGCCCGGCGCCCCGGCGGCGGACATGTACATCAACGTGCAGTGTAAGACGTCATGGAGTCCGCTTGGGCATCAGGTCGCAAATCTGGCGCCGTCACTGCTCAAGCCGATGGCGCGCGGGCGGGTGTCGCTGTTGGCGGCCGATCCCGCGGTTCGTCCGCTGGTCGAGTTCAATTTCACCGGCCACGAACTTGATCGCAAGCGCTTCATGCAGGGCTTTCGCCGCTGCGTGGAGATTCTGGCGCATGACGCGGTGCGCGCCATCACGCGGCTGGCGTTCCCGGTAAAATTCGACGATCGATTGCGGCGGCTCAACCGCATCACGCCGGCAAACAAGCTCAAAACCGCGGCCATCGCCGCGCTCATTGATGCCGTGCCGGCGCTTGCTTCGCCGATCTTTGCCACGCTGGCCGATCGCAAAGTGGATCTTGCCGCGCTGGCGGCCGACGACGACGCGCTGGCAGACCACATCCAGCAAAATGTCGCCGGCACGTTTCATCCGACCGGCACCTGCCGCATGGGAAAATCCGACGATCGTGCAGCGGTGACCGATGCCGCGGGCCGGGTTCACGGCGTCGCCGGCCTGCGCGTGATCGATGCTTCGATCATGCCGACAATCCCGCGCGGCAACACCAATAT
This sequence comes from Xanthobacteraceae bacterium, assembly GCA_035703785.1. GTDB lineage: Bacteria > Pseudomonadota > Alphaproteobacteria > Rhizobiales > Xanthobacteraceae > BOG-931. Next base: position 7,690 of record DASSXN010000195.1, on the reverse strand, counting down.
TCCGACCATCATGGTCGCCGAAAAGCTTGCCGCCGAAATGTTACGCGAACAAACGTGACGTCGGGGTTAGCGAACCATCGGGCGCCATCATTCGCGCTGCGATCGTGCTGTGCGCCGGCAGAACGGCAATCAGGTCCGATCAGCCGATGCTGACATAAATGTGCCCGTTGCGGACAGCGACTGGAACCGGGGTGAGGCGTATCGACGGATCGCCCGGATGGCACCCGGTGGCGAGATCGAATTCATAGCCGTGCCAAGGGCAAACGATGTGGCGCTGCTTGCCGAACCGCAGGCCGGCACTTTTCTTGTCCGGCGTGATCACTTCCTCGACCTGGTTGAAGATCTTGCCCTGACAGACCGGCCCGCCGGCGTGCGGGCAAACGTTCTCATAGGCAAGCAACTTACTGCCGGTGCGAAAAATGCCAACTTCGAGCTTCTCGACAGCGAAGACTCGGTAATCGCCATCGGCGATATCAGCCAGTTTGCCAATTGCCACTTCTTGCATCCGAATCTCCGTCTCAAGTTTTCGCCGCGCCGCAGCCGGTCGCACTTCCTCGCTGCTACTCGATCCCCTGCGGTCGATGAAACCAGATCGCCACGTCGAACATGTTGAGATCCGCGGCGCGAATCATGCCGCACGCGGTCACGACCGTTTCGGTTGCGGTCACCGTACCGGGCGTAAACGGCGCCACATCGTGTCCGCGCCGTTCCACCTTGGCGGCATAGATTTTGACCGCGGCGGTCAACACCTGCTGCAGGGCCTTGTCCGTAATGGCATCCGGCGCGCCGCGCTTGAGCGCCTCGCGCGCGCGGGCGCAGAAGCCGGCTGCCGTTGCGGGCTCGGCCATTTTTGCCGGGCGCTTGATCGCGCGTTTGGCGGTTCTTCGCTTTGTTGGTGCAGGCATTGCCGGCTCAGGCGGTTACCGGCACGCGGCCGGCTGGCGCCGGTTTCGCCTTGGCGAGCTTGTGCTTGGGGACTTCCAAGTTGAACAGCCGAGCAGCATTGAATCCCAGAATGTTGCGCTTGGCTGGTTCGTTCAAGAACGGCAGGCTGGTGATTGAATTCGGCAGGTCGAAATCCCAGTGCGGCCAATCGGAAGCAAACAATAGCTGCGTCTCGGCATGGATCGCATCGAACGCCGCCTCCGTGAGCTTGAGGTTTGAACGTTCGAGCGGTTGGCTGCTGAAATACATCTCGGCGATGTATTCGCTTGGCCGGCGCTTGAGCAGCGGCGCCTCGGACGATCGCATCATGTATTCGGAATCAAGGCGCTGCATCAGGAACGGCACCCACGCCAGTCCGCTTTCGATCCACAACACCTTGAGCTTGGGAAAGCGCTCCGGCAGCCCGTTGATGATCCAATTGGTGAGATGAATGAGATTGTAATAAACGAACGAGATCGAGTGCATGGAGATGAAGCGGTTGCATTGCTGCATCGACTGGTCACCCCAGTGGAATCCGGAATGGAATCCGAGCGGCTTCCCGCTTGCCTGGATCGCCGAGTAAAGCGGCATGTAACTGTCGTGATTGACTGCGCGGAAACGCGTTGAAGTCACCGAATAGCCGATGACGCCGGGATTGTCGGCGTACATCTCAACTGCTTTCACGCAAGCTTCGGGATGATTGAACGGTAGATACAGCATCGCCTTGATGCGATGGTCCTGCGGCAGGATTTCTTCCGCCAGCCATTTGTTGAAGGCGTTGCCGACGACAACCTCGGTTTCGACTTGCGGGTGCATGCCGAGCACCAGCATCGGCGTTGGGAACACGACCATGTAGTCGATGCCCATCGAATCCATCGCACGCTGCACCAGCGTCACTTGCGCGTGGGTCCGTCCCCCCGGCACGCTCTCAGCGAGCCGTTGCTGGTGCGGAATGCGCCCGAACACGTCCTGATGCAGAAAGCCCGGTGTGGCGTTGATCAGGCCGGGCGGCGAGCCGCCACGATCCTTGAACGCCCGCGCCATCTGCCGATAGACGTCGCTGTCCATGCGGTCGATGATTTCCGACCAGAACGCGGTCTCCGTGACATGCGCATCGACGTCCACGATAAAGTAGTCGTCGCGCTTCTCTTTGGCGGCATGAGCCAGGATCTCGCGCGTGTCGGTCAGGATGCTGATTTTCGGCAGCTCTCTGACCCGCGCCGCCTTTTTTCCGTTTTTGCCGCCGCTGCCATTGTGTTTCTTGCCGTTCTTGCCATTGGGCGGCATGCGCTTGAGCATCGGTTTCCTCCACGGGAGCGGAGCGGGCGTGTTGAAGCCCTCGCTATTGCGCCAAAACTAGCAGAACCCGAAGGCTTTGCCATCGCGTCGGCCGTCATTGACCGGCCCCGGCGCGAGAGCTACGGAAATCACCGAATTTCCGCCGTTTCGGCGAATTGGACCGCGCCATCGACCGCCACCATGGACCAGGCCATGGTCTACGCCGTAGTTCAGGCCCTCGAACGCCCATGAAGCTTCCATCCTTCGATTACGCCTGTCCGGCCACGATCGCCGAGGCCATCGCGCTTCTGGCCGCGCATGGCGGCGAGGCGAAGCCGATCGCTGGCGGCCAGAGTCTGGTGCCGATGCTGGCGTTTCGGCTCACTGTGCCGACGCTGCTCGTGGATTTGCGCAAACTTTCCGAATTGCGCCAAATCAAGATCAGCGATGCAGGCGTCACCCTCGGCGCCATGGTGCGCTGGCGTGATATTCTCAACGAGCCGCGGCTGCGGCAGGCGCATCCGCTTCTGGTCGCGGCGGTCGAACACATCGCCCATTATCAGATCCGCAATCGCGGCACGGTCGGCGGTAGCCTGGCCCATGCCGATCCCGCCGCGGAGCTGCCCGGCATCGCCGTCACCTGCGACGCGGACATCGTTGCACACGGCAGCGCAGGGTTGCGCGTGATTGCCGCCGCGGATTTCTTCCGTGGCGCGCTTATGACCGCATTGCGACCCGACGAGATCGTCACCGAAATCCGTTTCCCGGCCTGGCCGCGCCAGCGCCGTTACGGCTTTCGCGAATTCGCCCGCCGCCGCGGCGATTTTGCCTTGGCGGCGGCCGCGGTGACGTTCGACGAAGCGGAGCAGAAATTTCGCAATGTCCGCATCGGTGCCGTTGGCGTTGGCGACCGGCCAACGCAGCTTACCGGGGCAGAGCGCTCACTCGAAGGCCGCGCGCTGACCGAAGCGGCTATCGCTGGCTGCGCGGCCGCGGCCTCAGCGGCAGTCGCTCCCACTGACGATATTCATGCCAGCGGCGCTTATCGGAAAACCTTGATCGGCGTCATGGTTGAACGCGCATTGCACGACGCCATGAACCGGCCCATTGTTTAGGCCAGGTTCTGTTTAGCCCAGGTCCTGTTTAGCCCAGGTCCTGTTTAGGCCAGGTCCGCACGACGCGTTTGTTTTAGATCGCGAGCAGGGAGTATCGGCCATGAGCGTTGCCCGCCATCCGCGCCCCAAAGAGCTTGAGGGCGTTCCACTCGAAGAGATCATGAAAAAATATGTCGGCCGGTTCAAAGACAAGAAGCCGGACTGGGCGGCGTTCGAGGACGCCAAGATCGAGGGCTACAAACGGGCGCAGCATCGCTTTATCGGCGTTGGTGGTTCAGGCAAGTACAACGACCCGACCGTCATCCCGGCCGGTAATTTCACGCTGTCCATCATCTATGTCGAGCCTGGCCAGGGCAACGCGCCGCATACCCACGAGGTCGAAGAGTGTTTCTTCGTGCTGCAAGGCTTTCTGGATGTATTCGTCGAAGACGAAAATGGCAGGCGCGTTACGACCCGGCTCGAACCGTGGGAATGCATTTCCTGTCCGGCCGGCGTGATCCACGGTTTTCAGAATGAATCGCTGGAGCCGGTCTATTTCCAGGTCATGCTTGGCAGCGGCCGGCCCGGCACGATGGGTTATGCCGATGATGAGCTTTACAAGCGCAGAGAAGCGCATTTGAAAGCAGTCTAGCCGAGGGCAGCCTTTCGCTAGCGCCACGCGGCTAGCCGTAGGTCGGCACGAAGAGCTTCTCGATCGGGATCGGCTCGGCAATGAGCCCTTGCTCGGCCATATAGGCGACCAGCGCCTCGAGCGTCGGGCGATTGGGCTCGACGCCATAGGGCCAGCAATCGCCGCCAAACAGCATGTCGACTTCTTCAATATCGGCCGCGAGCCAGGGCAGCATGTAGCGCAGCGTGCCGGGGTAGCGCATCTTCTGCCATGCCCAGTCCTTGGCTGCGCAGAAAGCGTCATAAAGGCTCGTCGCTACGAACGGATGCCGCTCGTATAGGTCCTTGCGGATGACGATCAGATGCATGATCGGGAAAATCCGCGTGCGCCGAAAGTAATCGTACTCGCGCGTCCGAAAATCCGGAAACAGCCGCACCACGTCGGAATGCCGGCCGAGCGCGCGCGGCAGATTGGAGCCGATAATGGCATCAATCTCGCCGGCTTCGAGGAGATCGCTCAATGATCTGCCGGTGACGTTCGGCGTGATTTTGACGGGCTTAAGTAACGGCATCAGCGAAGGATGTCCGTAGCTGCCCACCTCGTTGACGGCGCCTTGCACCCATTCGATTCCGGAAAGATCGATCCCGAGATTGTGCTGCATCAGGCCGCGAACGAAGATTGCGGCGGTCTGGGTGTAAAGCGGAACGCCGATGCGCTTGCCGGCCAGTTCCCTAGCCGCATTCACGCGGCGGCGGTTCACGACAATAAAGCCATGACGAAAGACCCGGGATGCAAATACCGGCAGCGCCACAAAGGGCAACTTCTGGGCGGCGAAGCGGCTGATATATTCCGAGCTCGACATCTCGCAGGCATCGAATTCCAGCCGGTTGGTCATCCGATCGAAGATCTCCCGCGGATTATCAAGGACGACAAAATTTAGATCGATGCCGTCCGGTTTGACGTCGCCGCTATGGAGCGCCAGCATCCGGTCGTAGAGACCGCAGGCAAACGTGATTGGCAGGGCAGGCATCTGTGGGGCTCCGCGGGATTTGCGAATTTGGTTTCGTACTATTACACAGCGCCAGCGGCGGTGTCCGCTTGACGGCTCATATTGATCCAATTCACTTTGGATAGAACGATGACAGATTCAGCATTGCTCGCCCGCTTCGACGGCCCCATCGTCGTGATCGGCTTCGGTTCGATCGGCAAGGGCACCCTGCCGCTGATCGAGCGGCACCTGGCATTCGACCATGAAAAATTCGTCGTCATCGCGCCGGATGATGCCGATCGCGAGCTGCTTGACGTACGCCAGATCAGATTTCTGCATTTGGCGATCACGCCCGACAATTATCGCGACGTGCTTAAGCCGCTCCTGACCTGCGGTCCCGGTCGGGGCATGGTCGTCAATCTGTCGGTCGATACGTCTTCGGTTGATCTGATGGAGTTCTGCAAGGACAGCGACGCCTTCTACATCGACACCGTCGTCGAGCCCTGGCCGGGGCTTTATTTCGACGGCGCTCGCTCGCTGTCGGAACGGTCGAATTATGCGCTGCGCGAAGGCGTGCTTGACCTGCGGCGACGGCGGCCCGGCGGTATTACCGCCGTGAGCTGCTGCGGCGCCAATCCGGGCATGGTGTCGTGGATGGTCAAGCAGGCGCTGGTCGACATCGCCAAGGACCTAAAGCTCGATTTCGCCGAACCGGGGACGCGGGAGGAATGGAGCCGCCTGATGCAGCGCGTCGGCGTCAAAGGCATCCACATCGCCGAACGCGATACGCAACGGGCGAATACGCCAAAGCCGCCCGGCAAGTTCATCAATACGTGGTCGGTCGAAGGCTTCATCTCGGAAGGCTTGCAGCCGTCGGAACTCGGCTGGGGCACGCATGAAAAGACCATGCCGCCCGGCGCCCACCATCATAAATTCGGCTGCGACGCGGCGATCTATCTGACCCGTCCCGGCGCCGGCACGCGGGTTCGCTCGTGGACGCCGACCGCGCAAGCCCAGCACGGTTTTCTGGTCACGCACAACGAGTCGATCTCGATCGCCGACTATTTCACGCTCCGCGAGAACGGCAAGGTCATTTACCGGCCGACCTGTCACTACGCCTATCACCCTTGCAATGACGCGGTGCTATCGCTGCACGAAATGGCCGGTCACGGCTGGGTGCCGCAAAAGACCTGGCACATCCTGAGCGAGGACGACATCGTCGACGGCATCGACGAACTCGGCGTATTGCTCTACGGGCACGCCAAGAACGCCTACTGGTACGGCTCCCAGCTCTCGATCGAGGAGAGCCGTAAGCTTGCGCCGTACCAGAATGCGACCGGCCTGCAAGTCACTTCGGCGGTGCTCGCCGGCATTATCTGGATGTTGGAGAACCCCGATCGTGGGGTTATTGAGGCTGACGAGATGGATTTCCGCCGCTGCCTCGGCGTCCAGCGGCCGTATCTGGGCCCGGTCATCGGGCAATACACGGATTGGACCCCGCTCTCCGATCGCAGCCGGCTTTTTCCGGAGAACCTGGACCGGGACGACCCTTGGCAATTCAGCAACGTGCTCGTGAGCTGAAAAGCTCCAGCGAGCGCGGCGTTCGCCGTACTGATCCGATCTTGCCTTCCCTGCGCGTCGCGAAGCCGAACAGCTTGCGCCTTCGTGCGCTGAACTTTATTTCAGGCGCTTTGCCGCTTCCTGGATCAAACTCAGATCGGAATGGGCTTTGACGTCGAAGCTCGCCTTTGCGAAGCCGAGTTCATGCGTCATATCGACGTTCTTCTGCAGCGCATCGAGGTCCGGCATCAGATCGGGATCGCGGTAATAATCGTTTTTACTGAAGATCCAGCCGAAGCGCTCGGCCGGCTGCTTGGTGAGTTGCGCTGCGATTTCGGCCGCCGCATCGTGGTTCTTGGGATCGAGATACCAGTGCAGGATACGCAGCGAATCTTCCAGAAAGTCGACCAGCGCCGCGCGATGCGCGTCAATAAACGGTTTGCGGGCGGACCACATCACAAATTGCGATCGGCCGATTGCGGCTTTCATGTCGAAGAGCGAGCGCGCGTTTTTCTTTAGCTCAGGATCGAGCATGAACGGCAGCACCGCTGGAATAAGATCGACCTTCTTTTCGATCAGCATCGACTTCATGCCCGGGAACGGCGCCTCGATGATGGTGTAGTCGCGATTGGGTTCAAGCCCGTGCTTGCGCAGCATGGTGCGCATGGCAATGTCGACGCCGGCGCCGGCACTATTGATTGCCACGACCTTGCCCTTGAGATCTTCGACTTTTTTGATTGGACCATCGGCAAGTACCTGAAAATCGTTCGACACATAGCCGCTCACGCCATCCTGGAAATCGTCGCTGATGACGCGAATATCGTCCATGCCGGCGTTTTCGATCGCGATCGGCAAGGTCGAAAACGCAAGATTTCCGATCTCGAGCTCGTTATTGGCGATCGCCGTGATCATCGGCGGGGTGCCGGCATAGCGCACCGGCTCGAACACGTAGGACTGGCCGAAATGGACGGCCAAGTCCTTCTTTTGCAGCCAGACCGAAGCGAGATTGGCGAGCGGCGCCACCCAGGCGCCGCGGATTTTCAGCGGCTCTGCCTGTGCGCCCACGCCCCCTCCGCCGACGCCCAATCCCGCGCCTATGGCGAGAAGCGCGATAACGGCTAAGATGATTTTGCCACGCATGGTCGTCCTCCAGGATGCATTTCTATTTGCGCGTCGAACGCGGATCATGGCGCGATTGTGGGCGGAAACGGCGGT
>DASSXN010000134.1:0-13713 GCA_035703785.1 Xanthobacteraceae bacterium | reverse complement strand
ACGACGACGTCGCCTGCGGAAATGTCGGTGCGCGGCAAGATTTCATTGCGCCCCACCGCGCCGACCGCAAATCCGGCGAGATCGTAATCGCTGGCCTGATAAACTCCTGGCATTTCCGCGGTTTCGCCGCCGATCAGTGCGCATCCGGCTTCGCGGCAGGCCCCGGCAATGCCCTTGACCACCGCCGCGCCGATTGCGGGATCGAGTTTTCCGCACGCGAAATAATCGAGAAAGAACAATGGTTCTGCGCCCTGCACCACAAGATCGTTGACCGACATCGCCACGAGATCGATGCCGATCGTGTCATGACGCGATGTCTCGATCGCAATCTTGACTTTGGTGCCGACGCCGTCGGTCGCCGCGACCAGAATCGGATCGACAAACCCGGCGGCTTTCAAATCGAACAACCCGCCGAAGCCGCCGATTTCAGCTCCGGCGCCGGAACGCGCGGTTGCGCGCACCAGTGGCTTGATCAAGTCCACCATGCGGTTGCCGGCATCAATGTCGACACCGGCGGCCGCGTAGCGAGCGTCTTTCACGAAATCACCAATGCGGATCGCCGAACCTGGCTCGGCATTGCAGGCTGTCGCGGGCCTCCTACGTCGGAATCGCCAGGTGTGCAAGCGCGCCGGCGCCGTTATATTGTGACCACGGATCGAGCGCCGGGAATCGCCGATTCGCTTAAGCCGGCGCGGGTTCGCAAAAAAGGGGCGGCACGGCAAGGGGGCTGCGCCGGCGTTACTGCAGGCTGAGGGCGGTTTGAGTATCCCAAATCTCATCACCTTGGGACGGATTTTGCTGGTGCCCATCGTGGTCTGGGCGATCACGCTGGGGGAGATGCGCATCGCATTCGCGTTGTTTCTCGCCGCAGGCATCAGCGATGCCGTAGACGGCTTCCTCGCCAAGCGCTTCCACATGAAGAGCGAGCTTGGCGCTTATCTCGATCCACTGGCCGACAAAGCGCTGATCGTTTCCATCTATATGTCGCTGGGAATTGTCGGCATGCTGCCAATCTTTCTGGTCATTCTTGTCGTCTCGCGCGACATCATGATCATCAGCGCCTTCTTGTTGGCTTGGCTCGTCGGCAGGCCAATGCCGGTGCGGCCGCTCTTGGTGTCGAAAGCCAATACGGTGGCCCAGATCGTGCTCGCTGTTCTGATCCTGGCCGAACAGGCCTTCGGTTTTGACTTCGGATTTGTGTCGCGGCTTACCATGGCCGCCGTGGCGCTGTTGACGCTGCTTTCGATTGCTTTCTATCTCGCCGAATGGGTGCGGCACATGAACTCGTTCGGCGCGGGGCATTGAGGGGTCATGAGGTTCGAGCCCAACATCGTGTTCTGGGTGGCCGCGCTCGCCGTAGTTGTCGCGCTGCTCTGGCTGCTCAGCCCCATATTGCTGCCGTTCGTGCTCGGCATGGCGATCGCCTACGCGCTCGATCCGCTGGTCAATCAATTGAGCAAGCGCGGCGTCGGCCGGCTCTTGGCCGCAGTTCTCATCCTGGGCGGCTTTGTCGCGGCGCTCGCGCTGTTGGTGCTGTTGATCGCGCCGGTCTTGGCAAAACAGCTGTCCGCCTTCATCGATAACGCGCCGGCTTACGTGCTGCGCCTGCAGGCCTTCGTGAGCGACCCGAGCCATCCCTGGATCAAGCGCATCATCGGCGACAATCTGACCGGCGCCGACAAATCCGTCGGCGATCTGATGAACCAGACGGTCGGATATCTGACCGGGTTGCTTGCCTCGCTTTGGGCCAAGGGCCAGGCGCTGATCTCGATCTTCTCGCTTCTGATCATCACGCCGGTGGTGGCTTTTTACCTGATCTGCGACTGGGATCGCATGGTTGCCGAGGTTGATCGGTTGGTGCCGGTGCCGCAGCGAGAAACCGTGCGCCGTCTCGGTCGTGAAATCGACGCGACAATCGCCGCCTATGTCCGCGGCCAAACTGGCCTGTGCCTGATCCTCGGTTCGTATTATGCGACCGGGCTCACCTTTGCGGGCTTGAGTTTCGGGCTATTGATCGGCGTGATATCGGGCCTGATCAGTTTCATTCCCTATGTTGGTTCACTGACCGCGCTTATCCTGTCGTTGGGCGTCGCTTTGGCGCAATTTGCTCCGGACTGGACCCGCGTGGCGATCGTCGCCGGCATCGTTCTGTTCGGCCAGTTTCTCGAAGGCAATGTACTGGCGCCGAAGCTGGTCGGCGAAAGTGTCGGATTGCACCCGGTCTGGCTGATATTCGCGCTATTCGCGTTCGGTTATCTATTCGGTTTCGTCGGACTCTTGTTGGCGGTGCCTTTGGCGGCCGGCTCCGGAGTGCTCATTCGCTTCGCGCTAACGCGTTACTTCGCCAGTCCGCTCTATACCGGCTATCGGCCGCCATAATGTCGTCGGACGATAGCGGAATGTCTGTGCAGACACCGGCTTCGAACGGGATTGTGTCTCATCCCCGCCAGCTTGCGCTCGCGCTCGATCATCCGGAAAGCTTCGCGCGCGAAGATTTTTTGTCCGGGCCCGGCAATGCGGCGGCGCTGGCGCTGGTCGATTCGTGGCCGGATTGGCCATCGCGCGCGGTCGCACTCATTGGACCGGAGGGTTCGGGCAAGACGCATTTGGCGACGATCTGGGCGACAGCGGCGGGCGCCCGCGTCGTTTCGGCAAACAAGATCGGCGCATTTGATGTCCCGGGCATGCTGGCGACCGGCGCGCTCGTGATCGAGGACGCCGGCGCGACCACCGACGAACGCGTGCTGTTCCATCTGATGAACCTCGCGCGTGAGGAGCAGGCCTTCCTGCTCTTCACCGCGCGCATCGCGCCGTCGGCTTGGCAAATATCGACCCCGGACGTGGTTTCCCGGCTGCGGGCCATGCCGACCGCGCTGTTGCACGCGCCCGATGACGCCCTGCTGCGCGGCGTCATGGTGAAACTTGCCGCCGATCGCCAGCTTATCCTTGATGATAGCGTCGTCAGTTACCTCGCGAGCCGGATCGAGCGCTCGTTTGCGGCAGCACGTGCCGCAGTCGTCACGCTGGACGAAGAGGCGCTGCGGCGGGGGCGCCCGGCGAGCCGGGCCTTGGCGGCGGAACTGTTCCGCGACGGCCGTTGATGATGTGGCCGCCGCCGCGATTTCGAGCGGATTACATGATGAATGCGCCGGGCTTGACGGAACGGCTCGCCGCGCCGCCTTATATTTCTTGTATTCCTGGGCGGCATTCATCGGATTGTAACGAAAGTGGCCAATCTAGCTTTAGACGAACACGGATCGGCAATGCCGGAAGCAAGTCAAGTTGCTGTTTCACCTCGGGAATCGGTCGCCGCCCGGCGGCTCGAAATGCCGCGCCCGCAGGAGAGGGAACCGCGCCAGCCCGCGTCTGACCTGGCCGCGAGCCCCGATCGCTTCATCAACCGCGAGTTGTCTTGGCTCGTTTTCAATCGCCGCGTCCTTGAGGAATCGGCGAACCGCAGGAACCCACTGCTCGAGCGGCTCAAATTCCTGGCGATTTCGGCCAACAACCTCGATGAATTTTTCATGGTGCGCGCGGCCGGCCTCGGCGCGCAGGTGCGCGAAGGCATCAGCACCAAGAGTCCGGAGGGGCTTACTCCCGCCGAGCAGCTCGTGCGCATCGCCGAAGCGGTGGCGGTCCTGGTGCAAGACCAGCAGGCGCAATGGCGCGAGTTGCGCGCCGAGTTGGCTGCGGCCGGCATTGTGCTGGTCGACGGGCCGGATGTGACGCGCACCGAGAAAGCCTGGCTCGAAGACTATTTTCTCGCCCACGTCTTTCCGTTGCTGACGCCGCTCGCGATCGATCCGGCGCATCCGTTCCCGTTCATTCCCAATCTCGGCTTTACCATCGCGCTGCAGCTCGCTCGCGGCAAAGACGGCAAGGCGATGAACGCGCTCATTCGCATTCCGAACCGGATCGAGCGGTTTGTGCGACTGCCGGAAGTGGGAGAGGGCGGCGAAGCGCGGCTGATTTCGATCGAAGGCGTCACCAGCCTGTTCATCGCCAAGCTGTTCCCGGGTTACGCGGTAAAAGGCCTCGGCGCGTTTCGTGTCACCCGCGACTCCGAAGTCGAAATTCTCGAAGAAGCCGAAGATTTGGTGCGGCTGTTCGAGACTGCGCTCAAACGGCGCCGTCGCGGGTCGGTGATCCGGCTCGACATCGAGGCGACCATGCCGATTGAATTGCGGCGTTTCGTGCAGCGCGCGCTCGATGTGTCCGACGACAGCGTGTTTAGTGTCGACGGCGTGCTGGCGCTCAACGAGATGGGCCAGATCGCCGGTCTCAACCGGCCAGATCTCGAATTTGAGCCGTATGCGCCGCGCTATCCCGGCCGGGTCCGCGATCACGGCGGCGATTGCTTCGCGGCCATCCGGCAGAAAGATATGGTCATCCACCATCCGTTCGAAGCGTTCGACGTGGTGGTGCAGTTCCTGCAGCAGGCCGCGCGCGACCCCGATGTCGTCGCTATCAAACAGACGCTTTATCGCACCTCGGCGGATTCGCCGATCATCAAGGCGCTGGCGGAAGCCGCCGAAGCCGGCAAATCGGTAACCGCGCTCGTGGAATTGAAGGCACGCTTCGACGAAGAGGCCAACATTCGCTGGGCGCGCGACCTCGAGCGCGCTGGCGTGCAGGTCGTGTTCGGCTTCATCGAATTGAAAACGCACGCCAAACTATCGCTCGTGCTCCGGCGCGAGGGCGCTTCGCTGGCGTCTTACGTGCATGTCGGCACCGGGAATTATCACCCCGTTACCGCGCGCATCTACACCGACCTGTCTTTCTTTACCTGCGATCCGATCATCGCCCGCGACGTCGGCCGCGTCTTCAACTTCGTCACCGGCTATGCCGAGCCGGCCGAGCTCGAACGCATGGCGGTCTCGCCATTGTCGCTGCGTAAGCGCATCCACGAGCACATCGATGAGGAAATCGCGAATGCCAAGGCCGGCCGCCCGGCGGCGATATGGATGAAGATGAACTCGCTGGTCGATCCGGACATTATCGACGCGCTCTATGAGGCCTCGAGCGCCGGCGTACCGATCGATCTCGTGGTGCGCGGCATCTGCTGCCTCCGCCCGGGTGTCCCCGGACTGTCCGACAATATCCGGGTCAAATCGATCATCGGCCGCTTTCTCGAGCACGGCCGCATTTACTGCTTTGGCGCCGGACACGGGCTGCCGCACGCGAAAGCCGCGGTTTATATTTCGTCTGCCGACATGATGCCGCGCAACCTCGACCGCCGGGTCGAAGTACTGTGTCCGATCCTCAACCCGACCGTGCACGAGCAGGTGCTCGACCAGATCATGGTCGCGAATCTGAAGGACAATCAGCAGAGCTGGCAGTTGCTGGGCGACGGTGCATCCTCGCGCATCGTTCCGGGGCCGGGCGAGGAAAGCTTCAACTCCACGACTTATTTCATGACCAATCCGAGCCTGTCCGGCCGCGGCAAGTCGCCCAAGGATTCCATCCCGCGCCTGCGGCACCAGCCGGAACGCATGTGAAGGTTCGGCGAATCGCGTAGGTTGCGCCGGCCCGGCCGATCGGCAGGCAGACATTCGTTTACAGGGCCTCGCTTGTTCTGTGAGGCGCAGCCGCGAATAGCTTCGATTCATTGAATTTTATGCCGCGCGCCACTTCCGATGCCAGTTCGAGTGCGCAGGGACGCCTCGACCACGGGCCGCCGATTGCGGTCGTCGACATTGGTTCGAATTCGGTGCGGCTTGTTGTTTATGAGGGGCTGACGCGCAGCCCGACCGAACTGTTCAACGAAAAGGCCCTGTGCGGTCTCGGCCGGGAAGTGCAGTCGACGCGATTGCTCGCCGCCGACGCGGTCCAGCACGCGCTCGCCACGCTCAAGCGCTTTCGCGCTCTATGCGAAACCATGAAGGTGAAGGAAATTTTTGCCATCGCCACCGCTGCGGTCCGCGATGCCAAGAATGGCGCGCCGTTCATCAAGCTCGCCGAGCGCACCATCGGCGCCGAAATCGAGGTCCTGTCCGGCGGGCGCGAAGCGGAGTTCACCGCACTCGGCGTGATCTCGGGCGTGCATCGCGCCGACGGCGTGGTCGGTGATCTCGGCGGCGGCTCGCTCGAACTCGTCGATGTGCGCGGCACGCGCGCGCGCCACGGTCTGACCCGCCCGCTCGGTGGCCTCGCGCTCGCCGACATCTCGGCAAAATCGCTGAAGAAAGCGGAGAAATTCGTCAAGAAGTCGCTCGGCGGATTGCCGGTGCTTAAGGCCTGCGAGGATCGAAACTTCTATGCGGTTGGCGGCACCTGGCGTTCACTCGCGCGGCTGCACATGTGGCAGACTGGCTATCCCCTGCACGTCATGCACGGTTATGCGATTCGCGCCGATGAGGCGGAGGAATTCGCCCGCCTCGTACATCGCGTCGACGTCGATACGCTTTCCAATATCGAGGTGGTCAATAGCGCGCGGCGTCCGCTTTTGCCTTACGCGGCGCTGGTGCTCGAATACATTTTGCGTGTCGGCAAGCCGCGGCAGGTGGTGTTCTCGGCGCTTGGCATTCGCGAAGGCCTCTTGTTTTCGCTCTTGAAGAACAAAGAGAAGGAAAAGGACGCGCTGATCGAAGCGGCGCAGCATCTCAATCAATTGCGCTCGCGCTCGCCGCGCCATGGCGAGGAGCTGATCGCATGGACCGACAGGTTCATGGCCACTTCAGGACTCGATGAGACCGCCGAAGAGCGCCGGCTGCGGCACGCGGCCTGTCTCCTCGCCGATATCGGCTGGCGCGCCCATCCCGATTACCGCGGCGAGCAATCGCTCAACATCATCGCGCATGGCGGCTTTTCCGGCATCGACCATCAGGGCAGGGCGTATCTGGCGCTCGCCGTGTTCTTCCGGCATGTCGGCCTGGTGATGGATGATGAGTTGTCGCCGCGGCTGCGCGAACTCGTTTCCACGCGGCTGCTTGACCGCGCGCGTGTACTCGGCGCCGCGCTGCGGCTCGCTTACGTCGTCTCCGCGGCGATGCCCGGTGTGCTCAAAGCGACACCGCTGGCGATCCAGCGCCATCGGCTGGCGCTGCGGCTGCCGGATGAGTTCGCCGCATTGGCCGGCGAGCGCGTGCTCAATCGGCTGCGGTCGCTCGCGCGCTTGATCGGCCGCGAGCCGGTGCTGTTGATGGGGTGAGTAAACCGGGACTTGTAAAGTCGGACTTGAGAGAGTTCTCTATCGAGGGGGCGGTCAACAATGCTCGAAACACCGATACTTGCTGCAATCGGTTTGCTGGTGCTCGTCGGCATCGTGTGGTGGCTGTACCGCTCTGGTTAGAGCCACACCGGCCTTCTATATTGCGTCGATGACCGGGCGGCCCTGCAAACCTGACGCGGACGTGAAATGGCTGTGGCAAACGCTGCTGCCGAATACTCCATTTTCGGCGTGTGGTACGGCCAATGATCAGTCTGCGGGCATGATCGACGAGGAGCCCGATCGCCATGGGCACGCGCGCGAGCTGGCCGGACGGTCCTGGTTCCGCAAATTTTGGCCGGTACGATCTCAATCTTAGTTGTAGGCTGCAAAAGCCAGCGCCTAACCGCGTTCCACCACCGCGACGCGGCCACCTTCAATCGCGAGCGCCAGCTTGCCGTGTTTGAGCGCGAGCGCTTTCTCGCCGAATAGTTCACGTCGCCAGCCGGTGAGTGCCGGCACGTCGGCGGTGTCGTCGGCGGCGATTCGCTCGAGATCATCGACAGTGGCGATGACCTTGGCGGCGACGTGATGGCGTTCCGACACCATCCGCAGCAGCACTTTGAGAAGTTCGACCACCGCTGCACCGTTGGCGGCGGATTGGGTGCGCACCGGGCGCGGCAGGGTCTTGGGATCGCGGGCCAAGCCGCGCGTAACCGCCGCAACGATCGCCTCGCCCCAGCGCGAGCGCTCGAAGCCCTTCGGCAGCGAGCGCAGATGCGTCAGCTTCTCGGCGCTGGTCGGCGCCTGCACGGCAAGGTCGGCGATGACGTCGTCCTTGAGCACCCGCGAGCGCGGTACGTCGCGCGCCTGCGCTTCGCGCTCGCGCCAGGCAGCGACTTCGATCAATACCGCAAGCTCTTTCGGTTTGCGCACCCGGGTCTTGAGCCGCTGCCAGGCATTCTCCGGCTCGAGCCGGTAGGTTTCGGGCGAGGTCAAGATGCGCATCTCGTCTTCGACCCATTCGGCGCGGCCGCGGTGGCGCAGATCCTCAACGAGCTTGAGATAGACTTGACGCAGATGCGTGACGTCGGAGATCGCGTAGCGCAGCTGCGCTTCCGATAAGGGCCGCCGCGTCCAGTCGGTGAAGCGGTGCGACTTGTCGAGCGTGTCGCCGGTGATCCGCTGCACCAGCTGGTCATAGGAAATCGAATCGCCATAGCCCAGCACCATGGCCGCGACCTGGGTGTCGAAGATCGGATGCGGAATGAGCTTGGCGGCGTGCCAGACGATTTCGATGTCCTGGCGCGCGGCATGAAAGACCTTCATCACCTTCTCATTGGCCATCAAGGCATAGAACGGCGACAGATCGATTCCGGGCGCCAGCGCGTCGATGACGACCGCTTCCTCCGCGCAAGCCATCTGCGCCACGCAGAGCAGGGGGTAATAGGTGGTCTCGCGCAGGAATTCGGTGTCGATGGTGACGAAGGGCTCTTTCGCCATCCGCCGGCAAGTGTCGGCCAACTCGGAGGTCGCCGTGATCGGCTGGATCGGCTGGAGCGGGGCGGTGGAAACGGACTGGGAAACCATTGGCGATTCTTGGTTCTTAATGTCGTTCAGGCGCGGCGCTGCGGCAAGGGCCAGATTCAAAGCGGTGGATCATTAGCACCGCTCGTCCCCGCGGAAGCGGGGACCTAGTCTGGATTCCCGCTTTGGCGGGAATGAGCGGAAAACGAGCTGTCACCGGTTATTTTACTTTCCCCGAATCTTGTCCATGAAAATGAACTCCCAGGGGCTCGGCAGGGCGCCGACCGGCACTTCGATGACGGTCGGCACGTCGCGCCGTCGCAATGCTCTCCGCAATGCTGCGCGCAATTGTTCCGGCGTGGTGGCGCGTTCCGCCGCGGCATTGAAGCTTTCGGCGAAGCCAACAAAATCGGGATTGCGCAAATCACTGCCGATCAGCCGGTTGCCGTAGCGTTCCTCTTGGATACGGCGGACATTGCCGTAGGCACCGTCGTTGAACACGATCGTAACGAGCGGAATCTTGTGGCGCATCGCGGTGCCAAGCTCGGTGGCGGTGAACAGAAAGCCGCCGTCGCCCGAGATTGCGACAACCGGCACGTCGGGCCGCGCATGCTGCGCGCCGAGTGCGGTAGCGAAACCCCAGCCGAGCGGGTCCTGATAGCCCGGCGAGAGAAACGTGCGCGGTCCATAGACCGGAAACAACAGCCGGGCGGCAAAGCCGATCTGCGTCACCTCGTCGACAAAAATTCCGTCCTCGGGAAGCTCGGCGCGGATCGCGTCGAGGAATGCAATTTGCGGGGCGAGTTTTTCCAGCCGCTTGCGCCAGACGGCCTGCCGCTCGCGCATCTCCGCCTCGCGCGATGCGCGCTTGATATTGTGGGCCGGCAGATCGGCAAGAAGACGCTGCAGGATCGGCTTGGCGTCGCCGGTGAGCGCCACGGCCGGTTTGTGCAGGCGATTATGCTCTTGCGCATCGGCATCGACGCGGATGACGGCGAGATCGCGATCGACGCCCCAATGCGTTATTGGCCAGAGGAGCCGCGTGCCGACCGCGAGGACGGCGTCGGCCTCGCCCCACAGGTCCCGGCCGAGCGGTAGCGTCACGCTCAGCGGATCGCGGCTGTCGAGCACGCCGCGGCCGCGGCGAAAACCGAGCACCGGCGCCTGCAGTATGGCGGACAGCGCGGTCACTTCTTTTGCTGCGTCCTGCGCGCCGCCGCCGCAGACGATCAGCACGCGCTTGGCGGCGCCGAGCCATTTGGCGGCGCGGCGGATCGCCGCCGCATCGATCTTCTGCGGCGGAACAGGCAACGGCTGCTGCACGGTCACCGGCGCCGACCGGCTCCACACGTCCATCGCGCATTCGAGCGCCGCCGGACCGGGCCGGCCTATTTGCATCGCGCGCAATGCCAAAGCCGTCGCGCGCGAGGCGTCGCGCGGCTTGGCGATGCGCCCGACATGATCGACCAGCCGCTTGATGATGCCGGTCTGGTCGCGGATCTCGTGCAAATGGCCGAGCCCGCGCCCGATGTCGTCGTGCGGAATTTGCCCGATCAGCGCCAGGACCGGCGCGTTCATGGAATAAGCGGTGAGCAGCGCCGCCGCGGAATTCAGAAATCCGGGTCCGGGGACCACCGCATAAGCGGCCGGTTTGCCGGTGGCGAGTGCGGCGCCGAGCGCCATATAGGCGGCGCCCTGCTCGTGGCGGGTGTGGATGGTGGAGAGCCTATCGGAAAAGCGGAACAGCGCGTCGAATAACGGATCGTTCTGCAGTCCGGGCAGCGCGTAAATCGTGTCGAAGCCATGCGCCACGAGCGTCGCGACCACGGCCTCGGCCGCCGTCATTTCGGTCGCCGCGACCATGGTCTTGCTGGTCGATTTCCGCTTCATTTTCATCGGCTGCGCCGGAGTGTGCAGATCGCCGCCGTCCTGTCGAGGCAGTCATGGCCGGCGCGTCAAAGCCTTGTTCACGCGCCAGTGCCGCGAACCCGAAGTTCGCACAAATTTGCGGAGCCCGCCGATGCGAACTTCGGGTTCAAAAGCGGCACTACGAGGCTGGACTTGCTAGTGTCCTTATCGATTCCGAAGTTCGTACGAGCTCGCCGCAAATGCCGACGAACTTCGGGATCGGGACACTAGCTGCTTGACAAAGCGAGCAAGGCCATGCGCTTGTGCGCCGCCTTTCATCCATTTTGCGTAAGCGCAAATGAGCATGCATCGCTATCGCACCCATACCTGCGGCGCGCTCCGCGAGAGCGACATCGGCGCCGAGGTCCGCCTGTCCGGCTGGTGCCATCGCATCCGCGATCATGGCGGCGTGCTGTTCATTGATCTGCGCGACCACTACGGCATTACCCAAGTGGTTGCCGATCCTGACAGCCCGGCGTTCAAGATCGCCGAGACGCTGCGCTCGGAATGGGTGGTGCGGGTCGACGGCAAGGTGCGGCGCCGGCCGGGCGGCACGGAAAATCCCGACCTGCCAACCGGCGCGGTCGAAGTCTATATCCGCGAGATCGAGGTTTTGGGGCCGGCCGGCGAACTGCCGATGCCGGTGTTCGGCGACCAGGATTATCCCGAGGACATAAGGCTCAAATACCGTTTCCTCGACCTCCGCCGCGAGCACTTGCACAAGAACATCATGAAACGCGGCGAAGTCATCGATTCCATTCGCCGCCGCATGAAGGCGCAAGGGTTCTTCGAATTCCAGACGCCGATCCTGACCGCCTCGTCGCCGGAAGGTGCGCGCGATTATCTCGTGCCGTCGCGCCTGCATCCCGGCAAGTTCTACGCGCTGCCGCAGGCGCCGCAGCAGTTCAAGCAGCTCATCATGGTGGCGGGATTCGACCGCTACTTTCAGATCGCGCCGTGCTTTCGCGACGAGGACGCCCGCGCCGATCGCTCGCCGGGCGAGTTCTATCAGGTCGACATCGAGATGAGCTTCGTCACCCAGGACGATGTTTTTGCGGCGGTCGAGCCGGTGCTGCGCGGCGTGTTTGAGGAATTCGCCGAGGGCAAGCCGGTGACGCAAACCTTCCCGCGCATTCCCTACGGCGAGGCGATCGCCAAATACGGTTCCGACAAGCCGGACTTGCGCAATCCGATCGAGATGCGGGACGTCTCGGAGATTTTCCGCGGCTCGGGATTCAAGATCTTCGCGCGCATCCTGGAGACCAATCCGAATGGCGCGGTCTGGGCTATTCCGGCGCCGGGCGGCGGCTCGCGCGCCTTTTGCGACCGGATGAATTCCTGGGCGCAAGGTGAGGGCCAGCCGGGACTTGGCTACATTTTCTACGCGCTCGACGGCGGCAATGTGGTCGGCCGCGCCCCGGTCGCCAACAATCTTGGCGCCGAGAAGACCGAAGCGCTGCGCACGCAGCTGTCGTTGAAGGACGGCGACGCCGTGTTTTTCGTCGCCGGCGATCCGTCAAGCTTCGTCAAATTCGCAGGTCCCGCACGCAACAAGATCGGGAACGAGCTTGGGCTCATCGCGAAGGACCGCTTCGAGTTCTGCTGGATCGTCGATTTTCCGATGTACGAATGGAACGAGGAAGAGAAGCGGATCGACTTCTCGCACAATCCATTCTCGATGCCGAACCTGCCGGTCGATCAATTCCTGGCGCTCGATCCGGCCGATCACGAGAAAATTCTATCGCTCAAGGCGATCCAATACGATGTGGTCTGCAACGGCGTGGAATTATCCTCCGGCGCGATCCGCAATCATCGCCCAGAGGTGATGAAAAAGGCCTTCGCCATTGCCGGCTACGAGGAGGGGACGCTGGAGCAGCGCTTCGGCGGGATGCTGCACGCGCTCTCGCTCGGCGCGCCGCCGCACGGCGGCATCGCGCCGGGCATCGACCGCATCGTTATGCTGTTATGCGGCGAGGAGAACCTGCGCGAAGTGGTGCTGTTCCCGATGAACCAGCGCGCCGAGGATCTGATGATGGGCGCGCCGTCGGAAGTCTCGCCGAAGCAATTGCGCGAGCTGCACATCCGGGTGGTGAAGCCGAGCTAGGGCGGGCTCTCACGCGATCCGGGCCGTCGCGCCCCCGTGTTGTCAGTACCAGCGGCCATGCCCGTGCCAAGCGACGCCCACGACGATCGCAATCGCGACCAGCATTATAGTAATCGTCGTCATGATGCTTCGGTATGTGAAATACCGCATGTTCGACATTCAAAGGTATACAGGTCGGGCAACCCGCCAAACCGCGTTGTTTTTCGGACTAGTTTCATCCGCTGAGCACAGTATGGGCAAAGCGGCGGCGTCAGCGTGGAATTGTTGATGTGTTCGTCGCCCATAAGCGGAACTCGTTCTTGAGCCGCTGGGCAAATATGATCGGTACATTACTGGGGAATTGCCGAGGGATTACTGGGAAATTGCTGACGGATTAATCTTTGGCAATCGAAAGCGCCTCACGCGCGTCGTGCCATCGCTAACGACTTCCGAGATCACCCCGTAATCGGAAATTGCCGCATCGACGCTGCATGGATTGCCGGACCTACGTCCGCCGAAGGGTTGTCTGGTGAGGCGAAGAGGCATTCGACTTCGGTCCGCAGGCGGATCAAGTCCGGCAATGACGCGGGGATTATGAGCCAGCTCGTTTCCGCACAAGCTGCAACTCGGAACTCACTCCGCCGCCAGCGCGATGTCGTGCTCGCATATGGCAGCGGCAATCGCGCCGAACTCCGCCGCCATGCGCTTCCGTCGCATCAGCCGCAAGATCAGCCGTAGCTCGCGGAGTATCTCGGTCGGGAGCCGGGAGCCATAGCCCAGCGCGCTGGCGAGCGCGAAAGTCTTGCGTTCCTCGCGCCACCAGCGTTCGACCTCGCGGATGGCGGCGGCAAGCGTCCAATCGGAGAGCGCCGCGGCGCGGGCGCGAAAGCGGGCGCGCACGGCCGGGTGCTGCGGGCCGAGGCAGAGCCAGCGCTCGACGCGGCGCTTGAAGGAATTGATCTCTGTCGCTGTGTCGAAGGCAGAATGGATTTCTGCGACCGCCGCTTCGATTGCGCTGCGCGATGCACTTTCACCTCTCCCCGTTGGG
>DASSXN010000135.1:0-26965 GCA_035703785.1 Xanthobacteraceae bacterium | reverse complement strand
TGCATTCTGTGAGCCGGATCGCCGCTCCGGCCGGACGCTCGATCGCCGTCCGTTTTCCGATCGCGAAATTGAAACTGTCCCGGCGGGGTCATCTGTGTTCCGGCGGCTGAATACCAAAACACGGCCCAGCTACCGCGATGGGCACCAAGCTACTAGGGCGCAGTCCGCATGACTGACCGGGCATCGGCGCGCCGCGCGTGACGCCTTCGTGGTGGCTAGAGCGGGCGCGTGGGCCGGTCAGCGCCGGCCTGCCGCGGTGCCCTTGATCCAGGGCCCGGTTTATAGCCAAAGTCAGTTAACAGGCAGCCGATGCAAATTCTCTTGGCAAAACAGACTATTGCGACGATCTGCCGGTACCTGCGACAGCCAGTTTTTCTTGCTTCGCAGGGCATCATCCATTATCGGAACGAGCGGCTGCAGCCGGAATCCGAACCATCCGAGTCGTGATCGGCCGTTTGAGGACGCTTCCTCATGGCAAATGTCGTCGTGATTGGCTCTCAATGGGGCGACGAGGGCAAAGGCAAGATCGTCGATTGGCTCTCCGAGCAGGCTGACATCGTCGTCCGCTTTCAGGGCGGTCACAATGCCGGCCATACGCTGGTCATCGACGGCACGACCTACAAGCTGTCGCTGTTGCCGTCCGGCGTGGTGCGGCCGGGAAAGCTTTCGGTGATCGGGAACGGGGTGGTTCTCGATCCGCATGCACTGTTGGGAGAAATAGCCCAACTCAAGAAGCAGGGCATTGTCGTCACGCCGGACAATCTGCGGATCGCAGAAAACACGCCGCTGATCCTGCCGCTGCATCAGGAACTCGACGTCGCGCGCGAGCGCGCTTCCGGCAAGGGAGCGATCGGCACCACCGGTCGCGGCATCGGTCCGGCCTACGAGGACAAGGTCGGACGGCGCGCCATTCGGTTGATGGATCTCGCCGATCTGCAAATGCTCAACGGCAAGATCGAGCGCCTGCTTGCGCATCACAATGCGCTGCGCCGAGGTCTGGGCATGAAAGAGATCGCGCCTCGCGCTCTGTATGACGAACTCGCTGCCGTCAGTCCTAAGATATTGCCGTTCATGGATTCGGTGTGGTCGTTGCTCGACGAGCGCCGCCGCGAGGGCAAACGCATCTTGTTCGAAGGCGCGCAAGGCGCGCTTCTCGACATCGATCACGGAACCTATCCGTTCGTCACATCCTCCAACACGGTGGCGGCGCAAGCGGCGACCGGTTCCGGTATGGGCCCCGGCGCAATCGATTACGTCCTTGGCATCTGCAAGGCCTACACTACCCGCGTCGGGGCGGGACCGTTTCCGACCGAACAGATCAATGAGATTGGCAAGACGCTTGGCGAGCGCGGCAAGGAATTCGGCGTCGTCACCGGCCGGCCACGGCGCTGCGGCTGGTTCGATGCCGTTCTGGTGCGCCAGACCGTGCGCACCAGCGGCATCCAAGGACTGGCGCTCACCAAACTCGACATCCTGGACGGATTCGACGAAATAAAGGTCTGCGTCGCTTACCGGCTTGATGGCCGTGAGATCGATTATCTGCCCGCCAGCGAGCACGCCCAGGCCCGCGTCGAGCCGATCTATGAAACAATAGCCGGCTGGCGGGAAAAAACAGCTCATGCCCGCTCGTGGGCGGACCTGCCCGCCCAAGCGATCAAATATGTCCGTCGTTTGGAGGAGTTGATCGGCTGTTCCGCCGCAATTTTGTCCACCAGTCCCGAACGTGAGGACACGATCCTCATGCAAAATCCGTTCGAAGCCTAAGATGCAACTTTAGCGAGCCAAGCGTAAACTCCCCGAATGGCAGATTATCACCCACTCATTACTCGCGCCGTAGAAGGGCTCGGCAATAATACTGCGGAGGCCCGGCGCACGCTGTACGAGCGCGCCCGCGCGGCCCTGGTGGCGCAACTGCGCGGCATCGACCCGCCGCTGTCCGAGGCCGACATCACCCGGGAGCGTCTGGCGCTGGAAGATGCAATCCGCAAGGTCGAGGCGGAGTCGGTGCGCAAAGCACGTGCCGAGCCGCGGCCTGGTCCGGTAGCGCCGCGAGCGATCAATGCGGTGAATCGCCAGTCCACGGGCGGCGCTGCGCCGGCGGCGCCGGCCGCGGCGGCATGGCGCGACCGTCAGAGCGGAACGCCTGGGGATGGTGCGCCGCTGCGCGCGGAAGCAAAATTCTCCGACCTGGCGCGAAAGGAAGACTTGGCGCGAAAGGAACCGCCGCAGGCGAGCGCTAACAAGACCCCATCAAGCGAGTCGCCGGGGCCATCGGAACCACTCGCAAGCGCGCGTAGCCGGCTTCTTGGCGCGCGCACATCCGAGCGGCCGCCGCAAGATCTAAAGTTCTTTCGCAAGCCAATAGCCGCCGCAGGCGATTTGGACGTGGCGCCGTCGCAAACTGCCGCGCCATCCCGCGATGCGCACAACGATTATCGAGGCGCCCAGCCGCACGAATTTTCAGATGGGCACGAGGCGACGTGGGACCACACCGAGCGGGCCGACTATGAACAATCGCCGGATATGCTCGAGGACGGTACCGCGCCAATGCACGGGCTCGAGCAGGCCTACGATCTTGACGACGAGCAACGCATCGAACCGGGACGGCCGCCGGTGCGCCGCCCGCTCCAGCCGGCGGATCATTATCGGGGGCCTCGGCCGCCGCGCTCCTATCGCGGCCTCGCCCAGCTCGTTACCGCACTGGTCATCCTCCTCGGTGTCTGCACGGTGGTTTACTGGCAGTGGTCGAATATCAATAGCCTCTATCAATTTGTCTCCCATATGCGCTCGCGCCAGAGCCAAACCGCGCAGCAGCCGGCCGGTGAACCGAAATTCGCCGGGCGGGTGCCGCAAGAGCAAACGCGTCCGCAGCCGCCTACCGCCGCGCCCAACTCGCAAAGTGGGCCCGCGATTGCGCAGCGTGTGGTGCTCTATGAGGAAGATCCGGGCAATCCGCAGGGCAAGCAATATATCGGCTCGGCGAAGTGGCGAACCGAAACCGTCTCGCCTGGCAGCGGTCTTGCGCCGGAGCTTCAGATTCGCGCCGATGTCACGATTCCCGAGCGCAACATGACGGTCACCTGGTCGCTGCGGCGCAACACCGATCAAGCGCTGCCGGCCAGTCACACGATCGAAATCATGTTTAATCTGCCGCCGGATTTTCCCGGCGGCGGCGTCGCCAACGTCCCCGGCGTTCTGATGAAGGAATCGGAGCAGGCGCGCGGTGTACCGCTCGCGGGCCTGGCCGTGAAGGTGACCAACGGCTTCTTTCTGATCGGGCTATCGGCGGTCGACGCCGATGTGCAGCGTAACTTGCAGCTGCTCAAAGACCGGCCTTGGTTCGATGTTCCCGTCGTTTACAACAATGGCGGGCGCGCCATTCTTGCGCTCGAAAAAGGCCCGTCGGGGGACCGCGCTTTCGCCGATGCTTTCGCCGCTTGGAGCAAATAGAAGACGCCGGGCAAACAGACGCCGCCCGGTTTATTGTCGTGGCGTTCGGGTGGGAGATGCACAATGAGCGCGTCTGATGCGAAGAAGGCAAAGCCGGCTCTGAGCGGCCATCTGGTCTCCGCGCTGCGCACGCTGGAGACGGAATCGGGCGGGCTCGCCGCGCTCGCCGCTGCAATGGCCGACGGCCTTGGAACGCCGTTCGCGGCCGCAGTCGAAACCATCCGGACGGCGCGCGGCAGAGTGATCGTGACCGGGATGGGCAAATCCGGCCATGTCGCCCGCAAGATCGCGGCGACGCTGGCTTCGACCGGAACCCCGGCTTTCTTTGTGCACGCTGCGGATGCGAGCCACGGCGACCTTGGCATGATCACGTCCGACGACGTGATGATGGCCCTGTCGTGGTCGGGAGAAACCGAGGAGCTAAAAGATCTCATCACCTATTCGCGGCGGTTTCGCATCACCTTGATCGCCGTGACAGTCAATCCCGAAAGCACGCTCGGCAAAGCGGCCGACATCGTCCTGGAGCTGCCGCCGGTGCGTGAAGCCTGTCCGCATAACCTGGCGCCCACGACATCGTCCTTGATGCAGCTCGCACTCGGCGACGCGCTCGCCATTGCGCTCCTGGAAAGCCGCGGCTTCACCGCGGTCGATTTCGGGGTGTTCCATCCCCGCGGCAGGTTGGGCGCCGCGCTGAAATTCGTCCGCGACGTAATGCATCCCGGCACCGCCGTGCCGCTGATTGCGCGCGGCGCACCAATGTCCGAAGCAATCGTGGAAATGTCGGCAAAGGGGTTTGGTTGTGTCGCGGTCACTGAGCCCACAGGGAAACTCGCCGGTGTGATCACCGATGGCGATTTGCGCCGCCACATGCGCGCCGATCTGTTGCAAGCGCCTGTGGACGCGGTGATGACGGCTTCGCCTAAAACCGTCCGGCCCGATCAATTGGCAAGTGAAGCGCTGCAGATTCTCAATGCCTCGAAAATCACTGCGCTGATCGTGGTCGACGCTGACCGTCCGGTTGGGATCGTGCACTTTCACGATCTATTGCGGGCCGGTCTCGCCTGAGGCGGCTAATAGAGGCCGCCGTTCACAACGCTGGAATCCTGCAACACGTCGGCGGCGGGCGCTGCGGCGCCGGACGGTGGCGCCGGCGATACCGGCGCGGCCAGCGCTGGCGCGACAGGAGCTTGCGGCGCGCCGCTTTGAACCGCTGCTGCCGCGGCCGTAGGCTCTTGCTTGGGGTCCGGCTTGGCGTCCGGCTTGGACTGGCCGTGAGCGATGAATTCTTCATAGCCGGGGGCGCCGGGCCTCGGCGGCACATCGGCGGGCATCCCGCCGGCCCAATGCGGCCAATGATCGGCGACAAAGTTGCCGCAGCTCGCGAGATTAAGTCCAAGGCCGAGCAAAGTTGCCGCTGTAATGAGCCACTTGGGGGCCATGAAGGCTGCCGGATGTCTGGTGCGAGGGTCTATACCCCGATCCGTCGAGATGGATAGCATTCGTGGCGGGACTATGGTGCTGAAATCGCATGCGCTTTAACTATTTCTCGGCGGGAAAGGCGGTCCGGCGCACACTTTTAGCGCTAATGCTGCTGGCGTCGCCCGGATGCACGCAAATCGCCCAGCCGAGCGAGGCCGCTGCGCCGCCGGCGGAGCAGCCGGCCTATGCCGCCGTGGCTGCCAAGTATTTTTCCTCAACCATGGCGGACCGGGCCTCCTTCGAGAATTTCGAGATTTCCGGATTGCGGTGGGTGCATGGGTTTAAAGGCTGGAGCTGGCTTGCTTGCGTGCATTTTGTCGATCACGGCCATCTGCGGACCTATGCGCTTTTCATGCAGAACGATGCCGTGATCGACGGACGCTACGCCGTTCAATCGGATTCATGCGGATTGCAAGCTTACACGCCGTTCGACGTGGTGACGGGTGTGCTCGGGCGGCCGACCGCGCCGCAACAGCCGGCGTTGTACTAGCGAGCGCCTGTCAGGCCGCTTGCCGCATGGCCAGCGCCTGATCGACCGCGGCGAGCACCTGTCCGACCGTCAATTCGTCGAGACACTGACTATGGCTGTCGAGCCGGCGATCACAGCCTTCCAGCTGGCACGGCAGGCAAGGCAGCGGATTTTGCACAAGCCACACATTGCCGCGCCGCTGGACCGTGCCGGCCGCCTGCCATGATGACTCCAGTCCGCCGCATGGCCACGGCCCCCACAGCCGCGGATCGGTCGGGCCGTAAAGCGCAACCGTCGGCGCACCGGCCGCCGCGGCAAGGTGAGTAATCGCGGTGTCCGGCCCGATATAGACACGCGCTCCCGCGATCAGCGACGTTAGTTCCGGCCAAGTAA
Source organism: Xanthobacteraceae bacterium (assembly GCA_035703785.1). Lineage (GTDB taxonomy): Bacteria > Pseudomonadota > Alphaproteobacteria > Rhizobiales > Xanthobacteraceae > BOG-931. Next base: position 21,174 of record DASSXN010000135.1, on the reverse strand, counting down.
GCTTGCTGTCCAGCCGCACGACCCGCGTATCGCGCCACACCGCGTCGAGATAGCCACGATCGGATGCCGCACCGGTGGCCGCCACGACAAGGCCGCGGTCGCGCAGCGCCGCAGCGAGCGCGCCCCAGCCATCGGCCGTCCAGCGCTTGTAAACGAACATCGGCGCGGCGTGGATGACCGCATAAGGCTGCGCGGGCGCCAATTGCGGCCGCGGCGCAGGCGAAGGGCAGACAACATCGCGAAGGGCAGGAATGCCAATCACACCGGCCAAGCGCAGAACGTCGACAACGCGATGTTCGCTGCCGTCGCGAATATAGCTGCGGCCAAGCACCGCGCGCTTGATCGCGCTTGCCAGTCCCTTTGGCTCGACCGGCCCAACACTGCGGCGGCCGGCGATCAACGTAAACGCGATGGGCCGATCGCCCGTTTGTACCGACACCGCAAGATCGTAGCGACGGAACAGACGCGCGCCCAGCGACAGCGTGTCGGCGAGGCGCGGACGCGCCGGCATACTGATGACCTCAGCGAGGTCGGGATTGCCCGCCAATACGCCTTCCGTTCCGGCAAATACCAGTGCGTCAATCGTGGCCTGCGGATAGGCGCGCTTGAGGCTGCGGATTAGCGGTGTCGTCAGCAAGACGTCGCCGAGGCGGCGCAAAATCACCACGAGCACCCGCGCATCATGCGGTAAGCGAACCGGATTCATTGCTGCGCCATCGACGAATGCGTGGACATTTTGTCCTCCGTGGCGAGCGCGGACAGGCCACGCAAGGCAGCGACGCGGGTGCTGCTGATGGTTTCGTCCAGCCGCTCGCGATTCGCCGACACCTGCGCGCGATCATTCCACGGATGCCAGAGATGAAAAACGCCGGTGGAAAATCGGCCGTCTTTGCGGCGCACGCCCGCGCGCATCAGACGAATGGCCAGATCGGAATCTTCATATCCCCAGCCGACAAAAGTATTGTCGAAGCCATCGACGCGATGGAGATCGCTCCGTGCGACGGCGAAGTTGCAGGTCTGGGCGCCGCGCCAACTCTCTTTTTGCAACTTGCGCAACGGCCCCAGCGGCAGATGCACCGCCGGCAGCAAGCGATTGATGCCGCCGCTCAGGCGCTGGCGCACCAGAGTGCCGAACGTCCACATGTGCGGCGTGAGTCCTTGCGCCAGAATGGCGGCGGTGAGTTCGCGCGACAACAGGATGCGATTGCCGATCACGAACCAGCCCGGCTCGTAGAGGCGCCGGTGGGTGGCGATGAAGTCGGGCCTGGCCAAGCAATCGCCGTCAAGGAAAATGCAAAGCGCGCCTTCGCTCGCGCGAATGCCACGGTTGCGAATCTCACCACCGCGAAAGCCGCGGTGTTCGTGACGGACATGTTTGAGCTGGAGAAAGAGGCGCGGCTTCCAGCTTTCGACCAGGCGGGCGGTGTCGGGTCCAGAGCCGTCGTCGGCAATGACAATTTCGAAATTGCGGTCCGACTGCGCGGCAAGAGCTCGCAATGCGGCATCAAGCGCGTCCTCGCGGTTGTAGGTCGTAATGATAACTGAAATGAGAAACGTGCTGCTCACGATTCGCCGCCGACACCTAGGGTCAAAACTCATTATTTCCGCGAGCCGCGTTGCAGCCCAAATCGCGCGCCATGCAGGAGAAGGGCGAAGAGCGTATCGGCCATACGGTCGAGCCCTTCAACGAACCCGGCGGCGATTTTCGCTGCAACCCGAAGGGACGCAGACCTTTCGGCCGCTGGCGTTGTTGCTCGTCGCTCATGATCGTGTAGATCACATCGCTCCTCTCGCCTAGCCAGCAGCCGAAATACCCAGCGTCGCGGTCGCGCAAATAATGAGTTTTGACCCTAGTAAGGCAATGCTCGGCATTGCCCTAATCCCCCACCGGCTGCTTCACCGGGCGCGCCCGCTCGACCATGGCCGTGGTCGAGTGGCCGGGCACCAGATCCACCAGGATCACATCACCGCCGGCGTTTTCCACCACCTCGCGACCCACCACTTCATCACGGGTGTAATCGGCGCCCTTGACGAGCACCGCCGGCCGCACCCGCTTGATCAATTCCAGCGGCGTGTCCTCGTCGAAGACGACGACGAGATCGACCGCTTCGAGCGCTGCCAGCACTTCGGCGCGGCCCTCAGTCGGATTGATCGGCCGCCCTTTGCCCTTGAGCCGGGTGGTTGAACCATCGCTGTTGAGACCAACCACGAGCCGATCGCAAGCGGCGCGTGCTTCGGCCAAAAGCTTGACATGACCGCGATGTAACAGATCGAAGCAGCCATTGGTGAATCCGATGCGCAGGCCATGGCGGCGCCATTCGCGAAGCCGCTCGTCGAGCATGGCCCAGTCAAACACGATCTTGTCCTCAGGCGCGAGCGAGGCCGAGGGCAGAATGCGGTGGCGCAATTCGGTCAAGGTCACGGTGGCGGTGCCGCGCTTGCCGACCACGACCGCGGCTGCGGCGTTGGCCGCGCGCATGGCCGCATCGAACGGCGCCTTCATGGCCAAGAGAATAGCCATCACTGCGGCGACCGTGTCACCCGCGCCGGAGACATCGCGCACCTTCACCGGATAAGCGGCAATATGGAGCGGGGCGTGGCCGGCGACCTGAAGGGTCATGCCCTCCTCGCTGCGGGTGACCAGGACAGCTTCGCTGTCGACGATCCGGGCGAGCTCGGCTGCGGCTTTGGCGATTTCGGCCTCGGTGGCAACCGGGCGATGCACGGCAGTGCCGAGCTCCTGCCGGTTGGGGGTGATCAGCGTCGCGCCGCGGTAGATGCTGTAATCGTGGCTCTTCGGATCGACGACCACCGGCTTGCCGAGCTGGCGCGCGCGATCGATGATCGCGCGGATGACGCGCGGCGTCAGCACGCCCTTGGCATAATCGGACAGCACCACCGCGCCGCAATGCGGTAGCGCCGCTTCGGCATGGGCAATCACCGCCGTTTCGCTGGCTGGCGTCGCCGGCCGCGCGGTTTCCCAATCGGCGCGGATGAGATGCGCCGAATGATGTTCGGAGACGAATCTTACCTTACGCGTGGTGTGGCGGCCCGCTTCGATGACAAGATGTGGAATGACTGAGCCGCTAAGCTTGGCGAATGCTTCCGACAAAGTGCGCGCCGCGTCGTCTTTACCGATCAGCCCGATGAATATGCATTGCGCGCCAAGCGCGCCGATATTGCGCGCGACATTGCCGGCGCCGCCGATCTCGATTTCGCTGCGCGCGACCGCGAGCACTGGGGTTGGCGCTTCGGGCGAAATCCGGCTCACTTCCCCGTAGACGAAATCGTCGAGCATGAGATCGCCGATGCAGAGCACGGTCTGCTTCGGCACAAGCTTCAGCGCTTCATCAAAATCGAACATCTCTATTGCCGTCGAACCTTAGACCCTCGCGACCGTGCTCAGCGATAGCGATCGGCGCGATCGAGATAACAGTCGACGTAGCGTTTCACCGCCGTTTCGAGCGGCATGAAGTCCGCATTATAGCCGGCGCGCCGAAGATTTGCGGTCTCGGCTTGCGTAAAATACTGGTAGCTGTCGCGGATCGAGCCCGGCATGTCGACATATTCAATCGCCGGCGCGCGGCCGAGCGCGGCGAACATCGCATGCATCAGGTCGCGGAAGCTGCGCGCCACGCCGGTACCGACGTTGAAGATGCCCGAGACCGCCGGCGTCTCGACCAGCCAGCGCACGACCGCGATCGCGTCCTCGACATAGATGAAATCGCGCTTCTGCTCGCCGTCGGCAATGCCGGCGCGATGCGATTTGAACAGCCGGATCGGCTTGCCGGCTTTCGCTTCGTCGAAGCGCTTGGCGACGAGACTCATCATCTCGCCTTTGTGATATTCGTTCGGCCCGAACACGTTGAAGAACTTCAGTCCCGCCCACTGCGGCGGCAGCTTGTCGCCGCGGCGGAACCGCTCGACGACCACAAGGTCGAATAGCTGCTTGCTCCACCCGTACAGGTTCATCGGCTTGAGCCGCTTGAGAGCGCCTTCCGTCCAGTCATCGGAATAGCCTTCCTGTCCGTCGCCATAGGTTGCGGCTGAAGAGGCATAGATGAACGGCGTCCGCGATGCCGTACACCAGTCGAGCAGGCGCAGTGACAGCCGGAAATTATTTTCGATGACTTCATCACCATCCCGCGCCGTGGTCGAGGAGATCGCGCCGAGATGAATGACCGCTTCGAGCTTTCGTCCCTCAAGCCACTGCCGCAATTCCGCGGGCGGCACGAACTCGGCTATCTGCCGACGGCCCAGATTGCGCCACTTGTCGTCGCTGCCGAGAACATCGCTGATCGCGACATCGGCGCGCCCGGCCTCGTTGAGGTCGGCGACCACATTCGATCCAATAAATCCGGCCCCGCCGGTGACCAGCAACATCGATACTGCAAGACCGGTTTGATGGATGGATCGGCCCCTCCCGATCGCTGCCAAAGCTTTGCCTCAGACTGGCCCGCCGGGCAACTCGTGACCGGCAAATGAGTAAAAGTGAATTTGGATTCATCATATAAATCCTCATTCCCGGCCGATTTTCCAGGGATAAAGGCCAATGCACCGTCATCAAGGCGCCGGTCCGGATGATACGGGCCTTGCGCACCGATTGACGGGACGTGTTATCGCTGTCGCGCGCGCTTAAGAGAACGACCGCTAATTGAAGCGTCCATCGCCTCATGAACTACAACGCCAGCCACAAAAGCCGCGGTACTCCCATTCTCGTCGTTCCGTATATGTGGATCGGCGATTTCGTGCGCTGCCATTCCGTCATCAAGCTGTTGAATGCGCGATTTCCGGATCGCCCAGTCGATGTCTTGTCCACGACGCTATGCGCGCCGCTCACCGACTACATGCCGGGGCTGCGACGCGCGATCGTCGTCGATCTCCCCCGCAACCGTATCGCCCTAAAAAACCAGCTGGCGCTGGCGCGGCGGCTCAAGCGCGAAAATTACGGCAGCGTGCTGATCATGCCGCGCACCTGGAAATCGGCCTTGGCGCCATTTATTGCGGGAATCCCGGAGCGTACCGGGTTTGTCGGCGAGATGCGGTTCGCGCTGCTCAATGACCTGCGCTACGGCGAACGAAGACTGCCGCGCATGGTCGATCGCTGCGCCGCCTTGGCGCTGCCGCCGGCCGCCGAACTGCCGCTCGCATGGCCGCTGCCCGAGCTTAGAGTCGCGCGAACAGAGATTGAAAGCTGGCGGCGCGAGCACGGATTAGCCTCCGACGGCAGGCCCGCGGTTGCGTTCGCACCTGGTGCGGTTGGTCCTTCGAAGAGATGGCCGGCAAGCGCCTATGCCGCCCTGACACGGCGGCTGATTACGGAGGGATTTGGTGTCTGGGTGGTCGGCGGACCCGAGGAGAAGTCGCTCGCCGCTGAAATCATCGGCGACACGACGGCACGCGATCTTACCGGACACGATCTGCGCAACGCGATCCTTGCGCTCGCGGCGGCCGCGGTCGCGGTGTCGAATGATTCAGGGCTTCTGCATGTCGCCGCCGCGCTGGGAACCCCGGCAGTCGGAATTTTCGGCCCGACCAGCCCCTGGCATTGGGCGCCATTGAACCCGCTTGCGGCGACGATCGAGACGAAAAGCACAGTCGAATGCCGGCCATGCCATAAGCCGGTCTGCCGGTTCGTTCATCACCGTTGCATGCGCGACATTGCGCCGGAACAAGTATTGGCCGCAGTTCGTCAAGCTTTTCCACCGCTTGTTCCCGCCGCGTAGTGAGATGGCGGTTGGATAAAGCTTTGAAGCATTGGTCTAGGAAACTACAGCGATAGGTCGCATTGATGGCGGTCCTCGTCACCGGCGGCGCCGGCTATATCGGCAGCCAGATGGTCCACGAATTGCTCGACGCCGGTGAGCGCGTTGTGGTGCTCGACGACCTTTCGACGGGATTGCGCTGGGCCGTTCCAGAAACCGCGCACTTCGTTGTCGGCGACAGCGGCGATCAAGCGATTCTCACGCGGCTGTTCCGCGAGCACGAGGTGGACGCCATCATGCATTTTGCCGCCTGCATCGTGGTGCCGGATTCGGTGCGCGATCCGTTGCGCTACTATCGCAACAACACCGTCAATTCTCGCGCCCTGATCGAATCCGCAATCCAATGCGGCATCCGCCATTTCATCTTTTCCTCGACCGCGGCGGTCTACGGCAATCCGGCAGCGGTCCCGGTTGACGAAGACGCGCCGACGCAACCGATTTCGCCTTACGGCTGGTCAAAGCTGATGACCGAGATCATGCTGCGGGACGCAAGCCACGCCCAAGGGTCCAATGATGGATTCAATCAAGGGTCCAATTATGGCTTCAACGACGACTTCAATCCTGGGCTCAATCACGTGACCTTGCGTTATTTCAATGTCGCGGGCGCCGATCCGCAAGGCCGCACTGGCCAGTCGAGCGCCGCGGCCACGCACCTGATCAAAGTTGCGGCGGAAACCGCGCTGGGATTGCGCCCGAAGCTCGAAATTTTCGGCACCGATTATCCGACCCCGGACGGCACTTGCATCCGCGACTACATTCACGTCAGCGATCTTGCCGCCGCACATGCGCTGGCATTGCACTACCTGCGCGCAGGCGGGGCGCCGCTGACACTCAACTGCGGTTATGGTCACGGTTTTTCGGTTCGCGAGGTGATCGAAACGGTCAAGCGCGTGGCGGGAATCGATTTCACCGTAGAAGATGCGCCGCGTCGGCAAGGCGACCCCGCTTGCATCGTCGCGGCGAGCCAGCGCATACGCGATATACTCCACTGGCAGCCGCGGTTTGACGATCTTTCGACGATCGTCGCCCACGCCCTCGACTGGGAACGCCGGCTCACGACCCGGTTCCCGCGCGGCGCGCACGGCCGCGATTTCGCTGAAATTGCTTGAAAACTCCACACTATCCGGGCATGCAACGCTAGACTGCGCACCACCGCCGCAGCGGGGTTAGGATTGGGCATGACAACCGGCGTGACCGAGGCATCGCAGCGCTATTCGACCTATGCGCTGGTACGTCGGCTGCTGCGCGACGAAGCGCTGCGCTATTGGCCGCGTTACGCCGTCGCCTTCCTGCTGATGGGAATAACCGCCGCGGCCACCGCGCTCACCGCCTATCTTCTCGGCACGATGACCAATGAAGCTTATGTCAATCACAATTTCCACGGCATCGTCGTCATTGGCGTCATTGCGACCGCGATCTTCGCGATCAAGGGATTTGCGACCTATGGCTCGTCGGTCATGCTGTCGTGGATTGGCAACAGCATCATCGCCGGCAATCAGCGGCGTCTGTTCGACAAACTGCTGCAGCAAAACATCGGATTTTTCGCTGATCGGCACTCCTCGGAATTCATCGCGCGGCTGACCACCGGGGCTGCCGCGGTCAGTCAGGTGATCAGTCTCCTGATCACCGCGATCGGTCGCGATCTGATGTCGCTGATTGGATTGACCGTCGTCATGGTGATTCAGGACCCGATCATGGCCCTGATCGGCTTCGTCATGGCGCCACCCGCGTTCTTTGTCCTGCGCAAGCTCATTCGCCGCGTGCGCAACATCGCGCGCATGCAATTCACCGGGGGCACCCGGATCATCGAGACCATGCAAGAGGCGTTGCAGGGCTTGCGCATGGTCAAGGCATTCGCGCTGGAAGACGAGATGCGGCGCCGGCTGGACCAGAGCGTCGCCGACGTGCAGCACGAGTCCAACAAGATGGCGCGGGTCTCCAACCGCGCCAGCCCGCTGATGGAAATGCTCGGCGGCTTTGCGGTCGCGCTCGCCACGATCTACGGCGGCTACCGAGTCATCGAGACTGGGGCGACACCAGGCGCCTTCGTCTCGTTCCTGGCGGCGTTTCTCCTCGCTTATGAGCCGGCGAAGCGGCTGGCCCGGCTCAATATCGATCTCAACAACAACCTTGTCGGCGTGCGCGTACTCTATGAGGTGATCGACAGCCCGGCGGGCGAGCCGAATGACGAGAATCTGGCGCCGCTGAAGCTGACAAAAGCGCGCATCGAATTCGCCGACGTGCATTTCGCTTACCGCGATCACACGCCGGTTCTGCGCGGCATGAGTTTTGTCGCAGAGCCGGGCAAGGTCACGGCGCTGGTCGGACCGTCGGGCGGCGGCAAGTCGACGGTGCTGAACCTGTTGTTGCGTTTCTACGATGCCGGCAGCGGCCGTGTGCTCATCGACGGTCAAAACATTGCTGCGGTTTCCCGCGGCTCGCTGCGCGGGTCGATCGCTTATGTCGGCCAAATTGTCCATCTGTTCCGTGGCACCATTCGCGAGAACATAGCGCTGGGCAAGCTTGGCGCGTCCGATGCCGAGATCGTCGCCGCCGCCAAGGCCGCTCACGCCCATGATTTCATCATGAGCTTTCCGGCGGGCTACGCCACGCCGGTCGGCGAATATGGCTTGCAGCTTTCCGGCGGCCAGCGCCAGCGCATAGCGATTGCACGGGCGCTGATCAAGAATTGCCCGATCATATTGCTCGACGAAGCGACCGCCGCGCTTGATTCGGAGTCGGAGCGCCATGTCCAGGATGCACTGACCGAATTGTGCAAGGGCCGCACCACGCTGATGATTGCGCACCGGCTGTCCACTATCATGCACGCCGACAGCATTCTCGTGGTCGAAAACGGGATCGTGGTCGAGGCCGGTCGCCACGAAGAACTGCTGCGCAAGAGCAGCCGCTATGCATCGTTCCATCGGCTGCAACTCAAGGAGCAGTCGCCACCTCTTGCGGAGCCGGAGCCGATTGCAGCCTCATCGCTCTGATGCCGTCTGCGAAAGCTTGATTGACGGCGCGGCGACGGCGCTATAAGCGGAGCGTCCATCCCGCCAATTTTCCCTTCCTTCAAGTTGAAAAGACCAATGAGCACCGACGGCAAGACCTATGTCATTCCGCAACCGCCGCAGGCCGCAATTCCGGTCGCCGGCACCGGCAAATATTTTCCGGTCCGGCGGCTGTGGTGCGTCGGCCGCAATTACGTCGAGCACATCAAGGAGATGGGACAGGACGTCCGCGAGCCGCCGTTCTTCTTTGCCAAGCCGGCAGACGCCATCGTTCCGGACGGCGGTACGGTGCCTTATCCGTCGCTGACCAAAGATATGCATCATGAGATCGAGCTTGTGGTCGCGCTGAAAAGCGGTGGCCGCAACATCAAGGCTGAAAAGGCGCTGGACTGCATCTACGGCTACGCCGTCGGCATCGATCTCACCCGGCGCGATTTGCAGATCGCCTCGCGCAACATCAAGCGGCCCTGGGAGATCGGCAAGGCGTTCGATTATTCAGCCCCCTGCGGACCGCTGCGGGCAGCCGCCGAAATCGGCCATCCCGAGAAAGGCCGCATAACACTCAAGGTCAACGGCGAGGTGCGCCAGGACGGCAACCTCGATCAGATGATCTGGAAAGTGCCCGAGATCATTTCGAAACTCTCGGAAATGATCGAACTCGCGGCCGGCGACATCATCATGACCGGCACGCCGTCGGGCGTCGCCGCGACGGTCACCGGCGACAGAATCGAATGCGAGATCGAGCGTGTCGGCACGCTGCGCGTCGTCATCGGCGAGCCATTAAAGTAACACGTACGCCAATCACAAGCGGAGCCGGGCCAGGCTTTCCGCCGGACTCGACCGCCACGCATCAGGCGCCAAGGCGGCAATCCGGCGGCAGCGATCGCGGCGATGGAACCGGAACCGGGATGATGCGTTAGACGGGCACTCGATTGGACCGGGAGATTATCCATGGGCGCCGCCCGCCGCATCACTTTGCGCGTAAAATCGCCGCTTCCGCTCGGCGATGTGACCATGGTGCCAGCGCCGCTGAGCGGCCGCTCGGAAGCCGAAATGGCTCGCGCCATGGCCGCCGCCCTTGCCGACGATGAATCAGCGACGGCCGCCGACGTGTACCGCCGCGTCCGGCAGGCATTCCCGTCCGCACCGTTGAGCGCGCGCGTCGGGGCCCTGGCTATGTTAATGGACAGGATTCGCCGACCGGCCCACTAAGCGGCCACGTTACAATCCGAGATAGGCGCTGCGGACCCGGTCGTCGGCCAGCAATTCCGCCCCGGCGCCGCTCAAGGTGACGCGCCCGTTTTCCAAAACATAGGCGCGGCTTGCCAGCTTCAGCGATAGCGCGACATTCTGCTCGACCAACAGGCAGGTCACTCCATCGCGATTGAGGTCGCGAATAGTGTCGAGCAATCGATGAACAATGGCGGGAGCGAGTCCAAGCGAGGGCTCGTCGAACATGATGAGCCGCGGCGCGCCCATCAGACAGCGGGCAATCGCCAGCATCTGCTGTTCGCCGCCCGACAACGTACCTGCCGGCTGGCGCACGCGTTCGGCCAACACCGGAAACAACGCCAGCACCCGCTCCCGGTTTTCGACTCGGCTGGCGCGGGCTCGCGGCAGCATGGCGCCAATGTCCAAATTTTCATCGACGGTCAAAGTCGGAAAGATCTGGCGGCCTTCAGCGACCTGCCCGATGCCGAGATTGCAGATGCGATGGCTCGGCCAGCCCAAGATATTTTCGCCGCGAAATACCACCCGGCCGCTGGCCGACCGGTTCATCCCGGCGAGCGCGCGAATGAGCGTGGTCTTGCCGGCGCCATTCGCGCCGACAATCGCGACGATCGCGCCATCTTCGATATCGAGCGATATATTATCGAGCGCCTGCACGTCGCCATAGAAGACGTCGAGCTGTTCGACCTGCAGCATCAAACCGGCTCCGTGCCGAGATAGGACTGTACGACAGCAGGATCGCGGACGATCGCTTCCGGCTCGCCTTGCGCAATTGCAATTCCATGATCGAGCACCAATACGTTGGACGCGAGCGCCATGACCGCACGCATGACGTGCTCGATCAAAACAATCGTCAATCCGCCGTCGCGGCTAAGCGTCCGCAAGATCGCGACCATGCGATCGCTTTCGGTCGGGCGCAGTCCGGCCATGACTTCATCGAGCAGCAGCAGCTTCGGTTCGGTCGCGAGAGCCCGCGCGACCTCGAGGCGCTTTCGATCCGGCAGCGTCAGCGTGGCGGCAGTCCGATTGCGCTGGTCAAAAAGGTCGAGACGGCACAGCAGGTCGCGCGCGCGTTCTCGGGCTTTGCCGACATCGCGGCTGCGCAGCAGCGCCCCGACGATGACGTTGTCCTCCACGGTCAAGGCGGGAAACGGGCGCACGATCTGAAAGGTGCGGCCGATGCCGCGCCGGCAAATCGCATCGGGAGGCAAGCCGCCGATCGGTTCGCCGGCAAAGCTGATCGAACCCTCATCCGGCGCAATGGCGCCGGCGATCATGTTGAATAGCGTGGTCTTGCCCGCGCCATTGGGGCCGATGATCGCGAACAGCTCCCCGGCCGCCACCTCGAAACTGACGGCGTCCACGGCAACAAGGCCGCGAAACCGCTTGCTCACACCTTGCAGCGAAAGCAACGCGTTCATCGCCGCGCCTCCTCCACGCCGATCAACCGCGCCAACCAAGGCCACACGCCGTCGGGCAAGGCGACGACGACCAGCAATAGACAAACGCCGTAGAAGACTTGCTTCGCCCCCGGCAGGTCGAAGCCTAAGGCCACCAGCGTCGTGTTGAGCGCTTCGGCGAGGCCGGTGAGCACGAAGGCGCCAAGGATTGGCCCGAACAGGGTGCCGATGCCGCCGATGATCGGGCCGAGAATCATCTCGATCGAGCGGGAAATATTGAAGACCTGTTCGGGGAACAAGTTGTTGTAGAAGAATGCATAGAACACCCCGGCGAACGACGTGATGACGGCGGAGATCATCACCGCGGCCATCTTGTAGCGGAAACTATCGATACCGACTGCACGCGCCGCTTGTTCGTCTTCGCGGATAGCCAGCCAGCAATAGCCGACGCGGCTTTTCAATAGCGCACGGCACAGCACAAAGACGAGCGCCGCGGCGGCGAGGATCACGTAATAAAACATCGTCGGATTGCCGCGCAGATGCCACAGATCGTTATGCGCGTATTGCGCGACCGGCAGGAACAATCCCGCCGAGGCATTGACATAGTCCAGATGGTCGAAGCCGATGCGCGCAAATTCAGCGAAGGCGATGGTCAAAATCGCAAAATAAACACCGGCGACGCGGAAGCGAAACGCGAGAAATCCAATCGTGGCGCCGCAGGCCGCGGCCACAGGTATGACGGCGAGAAATCCAAGCCATGGAGCGATGCCGAAGCGAGCGAACAGCACCGCGGCAATATAGCCACCGAGACCGGCATAGATCGCATGGCCAAGCGAGAGCTGCCCGGCAAATCCCATCATGATGTTCCAGGCCTGACCGGTAAAAGCGAAGTAGAGAACGACGATCAGAACGGTCAGCAGGTAGTCGTTGATGAGCCAGGGCGCGACCAAAAGAAGCGCGAGCAAAGTGCCGAGCAATATCATTGCCCGAGGGGCAACGTCGCCGAACACCGATGCGGCCAGGCGGGCGAAACGATCGGCGAGATGAGCGGGCGTCTTGGTGGGAGTTTCGATGGGGGTCTTGGCAGCCATCAGATCGATCTTCTGCCAAGAATTCCCTGCGGTCGAAACAACAGCACCAGGACGAGAATAGCGAAGGCGAACATGCTCTTGGCCGAAGGCGTGAACAGCAGCCCCGCCAAGGCTTCGGTTACGCCGATCAGGAGGCCGCCCAGAAGCGCACCCGCCATTGAACCAAGCCCGCCGGTAATGACAATGACGAACGCAAGCAGCGTATATGTCGGACCGATGATCGGCGTAACGTCGACGATCAAGGTCATCATGACGCCGGCGGCGCCGACGCAAGCCGCGCCAATGCCGAAGGTCAGCGCATAGAGCCGCTTGACGTCGAGGCCGACGACCAGCGCGCCAGTATAGTTATCCGCGCAGGCGCGTATCGCCTTGCCAAGCGGCGCAAAACGGAAAAACGCGAAGAGCAGCGCGGCGACCACGATCGCTGCAGCACCGGCATAAAGTTTGGTTGCGTCGACGATCAGCGCCCCAACTTGAAAACTGTCGAAGGTATAGGCGGTCTGCACCGTGCGCGCGTCCGGACCGAATACGATCAAAAGCGTGTTGACGATGATGAGAGCGAGCGCAACCAAGAGCAGGAACTGACTGTGCTCGGGACGGCTGATGAAGGGATTGATCAATCCGGCTTGGAGCGCATAACCGAACACGAACAGGACCGCCGCGATCGGCACAAGCATAACCAGGGGATCGAGGTTCAGGCTCGAGAACAACAGCACCGTCAGATACATTGCGATCGACATCATTTCGCCGTGGGCGAAATTGACCACGCGCACGACGCCAAAGATGACGGAAAGGCCGAGCGCCATCAGGCCATAAACCAGGCCCGTCAAGATTCCGGCAACGGTTACGTTCAGATAGACATCGATCGGCACCGCGCGGCCTCAGGCGCGGTTCGCATATGGCGCCATCGGCCATTCCGGCTTGGCGTTGGCCGCGTCTTTCGGCGTCAGCACTACCAGCTTGCCGCCGCGGTTCTGGATCGTGCCGCACTTGAGCTTGTCGTTCTGGCCCTTGGCGTTGAACTGGATGCCGGGGCCGATGCTGACATTGTCGGTGATGTTGGTGGTGCGGATCGCATCGGCCAATGCTTTCGGATCGCTGCTACCAGCGCGCTTGTAAGCGTCGGCGGCAACCAGGAGCGCCTCAAACGTATAGACGTGGTTGGTGCTCAGGTTGATGCCGGGATAGGCCTTGGTGAGCGCGGCATCGAGCACTTTGGTGAGTTTCTTGTTCGGATCTTGGAACGGAACCAAGCTGATCGGACCATTGGACAGTTTGCCGAGTGTCTTGAGGTATTGATCCTCGTACCAGCCCGGTCCCATGCTCAAGATCGCCTGCGGCGTCCAGCGCTGTTTGACCAGTTCCCGCGTAATCAGCATCGCATCGTTAAGCCGGCTGACGACGAGCAGTGCATCGGCATTGGCGCCCTTGGCTTTGGCAACTTCAACGGACAGATCGCGCGCGGTCGGATCATAGGCGATCTCATCAACGATCTTGTAGGGCATGTTGAACTTCGGCATCACCGCGTTGATGCCCTTCGACATCGCGGTGCCGAATGTGTCGTTGACGTGCATATAAACGACGGACTTGGGCGACGCGCCGATGAGGTTGAACAATTCCAGTTGATTCTCAAAAGCGCTGCTGAGAATCATCTGCGCAGTGAGGAAATTCCTAAACACGAATTTATAGCCTTGTTCGGTAATATCCGGCGCCGCGGCGATATTGATGACCAGCGGAATGCCTTTTTGCTCGGCGACTTGCGCGATTGCGGTCGTCTGCCCGGAGTCGAAAGCGCCGATCAGAAGCTGCGCGCCATCATTGATAAGCTTCTCGGCGCGCTCGCGGGCGACATCGACATTGGATTCGGTATCGGCGTTCATCACCGCCAGTTCCGGCAGATTCAACGATTTCAGGATGCCCGGCGCGATATCGACGCCGCGCTGGCAGTCCTGGCCGATGCTGGCTTCGAAGCCGGACCGCGGCAGCAGAACGCCGACTTTCAGAGCTGGATGACCGCCGGCGCTCTGGGCGCGCGCGACCCCAGGCGCGGCCAGGCTTGTTGCGCCGGCAACGGCGCTTGCGAGCAGATGACGGCGGCTGAGGTGGATGCGGCGCGGCATGGCGATCTCCTCCTTATGTTTGACAAAATGCTAGAAAATGACCGTGCTGGGGGCAAGCCTTTGATCAACAAGCCTTTGATCAACAAGCCTTTGATCAAACAGCCGTGCGAATAAGAGGTTTGACCCTAAATCACGCAGCAAATAGTCGCATCACGGCCTCCGCAATTCGCAATAGCCGGTGGTCCTGGCCATTGCCCGCGACCAGCATCAGGCCGACAGGCAGGCTTGCGGGAAGCGGCAGCGAAATCGCGCACAAATCGAAGAAATTGACCATGCTCGTGTTTCGCAGCACCGCTGCGTTGCGCACCGCGAAAACCTTCGGATCGTCGACCTCGGCGATGGTCGGCGCAACGATCGCGGCCGCAGGCATGACGAGCACGTCGAGCCCGGCCAGCCGGGCATCCATCGCCGCAACGAGACGACGGCGTTCGCGCAAGGTTTCGGCAAAATCCACTTCGCCAACCGCGCAGCCGCGCTCGATCCGGACGCGAACATTCGGGTCAATATCGGTCCCACGCCGGCGCAACCGGTCACGATGAACCGCGCAGGCCTCTGGCGGGATCACTCCACCTCTCTCATTCACCGCAACCCAGTCGTCAAGGAGCGGCAGTTCCTCATGGCTGACGCGGACGCCGCCGGCATCGAGACGTATGACAGCAGCCTTGAAAGCCGGAGCGACAATATCGTCGAGCCGCTCCAGCAGGAGCCCTTCGGGGAGGCCAAAGCGCAAGCCGCCAAGCGCGATCGGCTCGAGCGGCGCAAATTCTTCGCCGGCCATGATCGCATCGGCTTTGGCGCAATCGGCGACGTTGCGACCGATTGGTCCGACCGAATCGAGCGTCTTGCTCAGCGGAAAAGCGCCCCCGGTCGGAACGCGCTGGCGGCTTGGCTTGAAGCCGACCAGACCGCATAGAGCGGCAGGAATCCGCACCGACCCGCCGGTATCGGTGCCGATTGCTAGGTCGCACATGCCGTCGGCAACCGCGACCGGCGCGCCGGCAGAGGAGCCGCCCGGCACCCGGGCGCGATCGCGCGGATTGCCGGGCGTGCCGAAATGCGGATTGGCGCCGATCCCCGAAAATGCGAACTCGGTCATGTTGGTCTTGGCGACGATGACCGCCCCCGCCTGGCGCAGCCGCTGTACAATGACCGCGTCGGCTGCTGCCGGCGCCGCTTCTTCGGCCAAGATCTTCGAGCCAGCCCTGGTCGGTTCACCGGCAACATCGAAGAGATCCTTGATACTGACGATGACGCCGTCGAGAGGCCCGAGCGAGCGGCCACGCACGGCGCGCGCGTCGCTGGCATCGGAGGCCGCCCGCGCGGTATCGCCGTAGACCGTGAGGCAGGCGCGCACCCCCTCGCCGTTCGGATCGGCGATGCGCGCCAGCGCTTGTTCCAATCGGTCGCGGCAAGTGTGAGTCGTCATGGTTACTCGTCAAGGATTATGCGGGAGATGACTCTGCGGCACCGCGGAGGCAGCTAGATTGCGAACCATATAGCAAACCTGCGGCAAACCTGCGATCATTTGCAGCAATGATCCGCATAACGCGCCGCCACGAGCGCGCCGCACCCAAAAAATTGACGAGGAATGGATGGCCAACGGCAAACCGAGAATCGCCTTCATCGGCTTCGGCGAAGCCGGCCAGGCGATCGCCGCGGGACTGCGTGATGCCGACGCGGCGCAAATGACCGCCTGGGATATTCTTTTCCCGCAACCCGCGGGCAGCAAGCTGCGGCGGGCCGCCGATGCAAGCGGGGTGCATTGTGCGCCTTCCGCAGCCGATGCGGTGCGACAAGCCGAGCTCGTCATTTCCGCGGTGACCGCGGCATCGAGCGGCGAGGCGGCGGAATCGGTGAAGCCGCATCTGCGCGGAAATCCGTTCTTCCTTGATATCAATTCGGTGTCGCCCGGCCGCAAGCAGGACAGCGCCAAACTGCTCGGCGCCGCCGCGCGCTACATTGACGTCGCCGTGGTAGCGCCGATCCATCCGGCGCGCCATCAGACGCCGATGCTCATTGCCGGACCGGACAGCCAAGCCGCCGCGCCGACGCTTGCTGGCCTCGGCATGCGCGCAACAATCGCCGGCGCCGAGATTGGCGCGGCGGCAGCGATCAAGATGGTGCGCAGCGTGATGATCAAGGGCATCGAGGCACTCACGCTCGAGTGCTTTTTGGCCGCCGCGCGCGCCGGCGTGATCGATGAAGTCGCCGCATCGATGCGCAACAATTATCCTGGGCTCGATTGGGCAAAGATCGTGCCCTACAACCTGGAACGGATGGCGGTGCACGGTGAGCGGCGCGCTGCCGAAATGGAGGAAGTGGCCGAAACCTTGCGCGAGCTCGGGGTCGAGCCGCTGATGACAAACGCCACGGTCAAACGCCAGCGCGAAATGGCCGAAATCGGGCGGCAGCAAAACGTCCGCACCGTTCTCGACCAAGACCGCGCCGCCATGCTCGGCGCGATCAGCGCCGCGGCGCGTGATCGTCATTAAACCTATCGCCGGCGACCCTTGCGGCGTTCGCGCACGGTGCCGCGCGCCGACCTCGCCATCGGGCGGCGGGGCGCCTTTGCCGGCATGCGGCGCGGCGGCAGGCCGCCGCTCGCCTCCAATCGCGCGCTCCAATATTCCCAAGTTCTGGTCACCACATTCGGCATTGCGCTCAGCGTGCCGGCCAGTTTGATTTCACCCCGGTGCAGCGGCTGCGGGGTGCCAAGCGCAAGCGCGCGCAGCTGATACTCGGCGTTCTGGCACATGAAGATCGCGCGCGCTACGAGCTCCTTCAAATTCGCACCGACCACGGTCGCGCCGTGCCGATTCATCAGCACGGCGGAATGTTGACCAAGCGCGCGCGCGAGCGAGCGCCCCTCTTCCGGCTTGACGACCAGAAGATTGGTGGCGCCGAATTCGTCGTGTTGATCCCAGAATGGCGCCTCCTCGCCCATCGCCGCGCCGAGATGAAAAACCGGGATGATTGGCTTGCCGGCGATACAAAACGGCATCACCGCCGGAGCATGATGATGGCACACCGCGACCACGTCGCGGCGCGCTTGATAGATGCAGCCGTGAATGACGCGTTCCGCATAGAGCAGCGCTTTCGGCGGTCGCACCGGCTCGGAATCGAGCGTGAATTCCAAAATATCGTCAGGTTCGATCAACAATGGCGAGCGCGAGCGTGACAGCAAATAGCGATCGGGATCATTCGGATGCCGCACGCTGACATGGCCGAAAGCATCGAGAACGCCTTCATGCGCGAGGATGCGGTTGGCGAGCGCCAATTCCTCGATCGCATGCGTTATTCCATTGAGCACAGTTTTCCCCCAGTTTCCCCCTCGAGTGGCCGTCATTTTACGCGGCCAAATGGTCAGCCCGTCAAAACGCGCACATTGAAGGCGCGGATCGGCCGATGCAGACCTTTGAGGTCGAGCTCGCCGAGCGCTTCGAGCTCGGCGAGCTTTTCAACCGCGACCTGGACCCGACCATCGATTAGAATTTGTCCGTCATTGGCGTGCGCGCACAACCGCGAGCCGAGATTGACCACCGTACCGTTCGCCGAATAGTGGAAGCGTCCTGCATAGCCCACATTTCCCAGCGTCGCATGGCCGGACGCGATGCCAATTCCGAAACCGAGCTCGTGACCGAAGCGGCGCCATTTTTCGGCAAGCGCTGCAACGTGGCTGCGCATCTCAACCGCCATACGCACGGCGCGCACCGCCGGATCGGAACACGGAATCGGATCGTTGAAGATGATCAACAGGCCGTCGCCGGCGAAGTGCTGCAAAGTGCCTTCGAAGCGGTCGATCGATTCGCCGAGACAGCGATAATATTCCTGCAGCACCGTGATGATGTCTTCGGGCTCGGCGTGTTCGGCAAATGCGGTGAAGCCGCGAAGATCGCAGAACACCGCGGTAATGTCACGCCGATGGCTCTCCAACAGCTTCTCGTCCGACACCACGAGCTTGGCGATCTGCGGCGAGAGAAAACCTTTAAGCTTGTTCATGCGGTCCAGCTCGGAGACCTGCTCGTTCACGCGCTGCTCTAGCGTTTGGTTCCAGCTCGCGAGATCTTTGGCCTGGGCTTGCACCTGATCGTGCAATTCCTTGATCCGCAGCATCGAGCGTACGCGGGCGACCAGCGCTGCCTGGTCGATCGGTTTGGTCAGATATTCGTCGGCGCCGGCATCGAGCCCGGTGACCACGTCCTGGGAGGCCGCCCGCGCGGTGCAGAGAATGATCGGCATGAAGGGCATCGCCGGATCTTTCTTTAGCCGCCGGCATACCTCAAAGCCGTCGAGCTTCGGCATTTCCACGTCCAGCAGGATGAGATCGGGGCGATGTTGCGAGGCGCTCGCCAGCGCCTCCTCGCCGTCGGCGGCTTGCAGCGTTTCATAGCCGTGCTTGGACAGCCGGGTGACGAGGATGTCCCGGTTAGTCTCATTATCATCGACGATGAGAATGCGGGCCGGATTGTGCATGAGACTCTGGATGCTAGGGCAAAAACTCTTTGATCTTGGCGAGCAGCTGGCGCGGACTGTAAGGCTTGGTGACATAAGCATCGCAGCCAGCGGCATGCGCCTTGCCGTCATCGCCGCTCAAGGCATATGACGTGACCACAATGATCGGGATCTTTTTTAGCTCTGGATCGGCCTTGATGCGGCGGGTGGCTTCATAACCGTCCAACAACGGCAGTTGGATATCCATGAGAATGAGATCGGGACGCTGCTCTTTCGCTGCGGCAACGCCGGCCTCGCCATCCCAGGCCTCGGTCATTTCGTAACCGACGCTGCTTAACAGGTCGCGCAGGATCTGACGATTGTCCTCCTGGTCCTCGACCACAAGTATGCGCTTGCTCATGCCTTCCCCGCCTGATGTTCGACGCGCACCGGAACCGTGAAGAAAAATGTCGAGCCGCTGCCGAGCGTCGATTCGACCCACAGCCGGCCGCCATGCATTTCGACGATCCGCTTTGCGATTGCCAAGCCAAGGCCGGTACCGCCCTTGGCCTTGGTGTGCGTGCTCTCCGACTGCTGGAACTCTTCAAATATCTTGGCCTGGTCAGCCTCGGCGATGCCCGGTCCGGTGTCCGCCACCGCGACCGTATAACTGCCGTTGGCCGTGGAAGCCTTCATCGCCACTTCGCCGTTATCGGTGAATTTGATGGCATTGCCGACGAGGTTTAAGAGCACCTGCGACAGCCGCCGTTCGTCACCGCGCGCGGGCGGCAAATTCGGCGGCACGTCGAGCTTAAAGTTCAGCTTCTTGTTGCCGGCAAGCGGCTCGACTGCGACATAGACGCCCTGCATCATGTCCTTGATCGAATAATCGTTGAGCGAAAGCACGAGCTGACCTGCCTCGATTTTTGACAGATCGAGCACGTCGTTGATCAGGCCAAGCAGATGCTTGCCGTTGGTCTGGATGCGCTCGAGCACGTTGCGCATCTTCTCCGGCGCGTCGCCGTAGATGCCGTCAAGGACAAGCTCGGCATAGCCGAGGATCGCGTTGAGCGGCGTACGCAATTCGTGGCTCATATTGGCGAGGAATTGCGACTTGTGCCTGCTCGCCTCCTCGACTTGGCGGCTCTTTTCCTGAATCTCCTCGAACAAGCGCACGTTCTCGATGGCGATCACGGCTTGGTCGGCGAAGGTTGTAGCGAGCTCAATCTGTTTATCGGTGAACGGCCGTACCGAGGTGCGGCCCAGAATGATGATGCCGATCGGGTTTCCTTCGCGCAGCAGCGGCACACCAAGGTAAGTATGGAAACCAGCCCGTCGCGTGATTGCGGTCATCGTATATTCCGGGTCGATCTGCACGTCGGCGACATGAACAGGCTTGCCTTCGAGCAAAACTCGACCCCCGACCGTCCCTCGGCCCGGTTCGATAGGATGATTTTGCATATATTCGCTGTACTCGCTTGGCACACCGCGAGTAGCGACATGAAGGAAGCCCAGGCCCTTCGGCCGGCGAATTGATACCATCTCCGCGTCGCACAGGCGCGCGACCGATTCGACAAGCGTATTGAGCACCGACTGTAGATCGAAGGTCGAGCGGCTGATGATCTTCAGCACTTCCGCCGTGGCGGTCTGTTGTTCCAGCGACTCCGAAAGCTCGCGGGTGCGCTGCTGCTCGGCCTCGAACAACCGTACATTCTCGATCGCGATCGCCGCCTGATCCGCGAAGGTCGTGAGAAGTGCGACATCCTTCTGCTCGAATAGCTTGATTTCGTGTCGGCGTACCAGAATGCAGCCTAATGCGCGTCCCTCGCGCACCAACGGAACGGCGAGGATAGTGCGGTGCCCGAACTTGCGCGCGAATTCGCGACCGCGTGCAAACTCGTCCCCAGCGGCCTGCTGGTCCTCGAGTTGAACCGGTTGCATGTCGCAAATAGCGCGACCCATGACCGTGGAACGATCGAGCGGCACCTCGCCGATGTCTCGTCTCATCTCACCGAAAGCAGCAGCGCTGCGGAGAATGTTGCCTTCCAGCAAAATGATGTCGACGACCTGCGCTTTACAGATGTGGGCGGCGTGTTCGGCGACCGAATTGAGCACCGGCTGCACGT
>DASSXN010000072.1:0-31627 GCA_035703785.1 Xanthobacteraceae bacterium | reverse complement strand
GAAGAAGCCGACGATGAAGGCGGGCGTGCCCTGAAAGCCGAAGGCATCGGCCGGGGCATTGTTGTGGATCAAGACGTCTTCGATAGTCTTCTGATGCGCCTGCAGATCCTGCTTGGCCTTTTCGACATCGACGCCGGCCTTGGTCAGAAGCTCCGCATGTTGGCGTCGCTCAATTTCTCCTTGGCGCCGATCAACGCGTCATGCGCCTCCGGATATTTATTCTGATATTTTGCCGCCAGCGCCAACTGCGCGGCCGACTTCGACACCGCGCCGAAGATCGGCCAGTCTTTGAGCACCAGCCTGATTTTGCCGTCCTCGCGCACGACCTGCGCGATCTCCGGCGCGAGCTTTTTGCAAAATGGGCATTGATAGTCGAAATATTCGACTATGGTCAGGTCGCCTTGCGGATTGCCGAGCGCAGGAATTTCCGGATCGCGCAGCACTGCGTCGCGGCTGAGAGTATCGTCAAAGCCTTCGCCGAACGCCGCCGCCGAGAGAATGCCGATGGTGACGGCCATCAAACAAGCGCCGATGATCGAAAATGCTGCACGCATTGATAATAATCCCCAGCAGTCGGATTTCGGATGAGTGAGTGACGCGAGTCGTTATTCCATCGGGCTCAAGCCGAGCCTATCCATCAGCACGCGATCGCGGTCGCGCTCTGGATTTCCCGTGGTGAGAAGCCTCGGGCCGTAGAAGATCGAATTGGCGCCGGCGAGAAAGCAGAGCGCCTGCGTCTCATCGCTCATGTCCTCGCGCCCGGCGGAGAGCCGCACCACCGACCGCGGCATCGTGATGCGCGCGACGGCAATGGTGCGGACGAATTCGAATGGATCGAGCGGCGGTTGATCGGCAAGTGGCGTGCCGGCGACGCGGACCAGCATATTGATCGGCACCGATTCCGGATGCACCGGAAGCGACGCCAGCGCCGCGATCATGCCGATGCGGTCGGCGCGGATCTCGCCCATGCCGACGATGCCGCCGCAGCAGACATGTATGCCGGCGTCGCGCACATGTTCGAGGGTCTCCAGCCGATCCTGGTAGATGCGCGTGGTGATGATCTCGCCGTAGAATTCCGGCGAGGTGTCGAGGTTGTGGTTGTAATAATCGAGGCCGGAGCGCTTGAGCTCTCGCGCTTGCGCGGCGGTCAGCATGCCGAGCGTGGCGCAGGTCTCGAGCCCCAGTCCCTTGACCGCCTCGACCATCTCACAGACGTGCTCAAGATCGCGGTCCTTGGGCGAACGCCAGGCCGCACCCATGCAGAACCGGCTCGCGCCGGCGGACTTGGCCGCGCGCGCTTCGGCGAGCACGGCGTCAAGCGCCATGAGCTTTTCGGCATGGATGCCCGTGTCGTAACGCGCGCTCTGCGGGCAATAGGCGCAATCTTCTGGACAGCCGCCGGTCTTGATCGAGAGTAGCGTCGAAATCTGCACCTCGGTTGGATCGAAATACTGGCGATGGATGCTTTGCGCGCGAAAGATCAATTCGGGGAACGGCAGGTCGAACAGCGCGCCGATCTCGGCCCGCGTCCAATCGTGGCGGGCGCGGCAAAGATCGGGCAGCGTTGAGGAATCGTCAGCAGCGAGCGACATGGGACAAATCTAGCATGGGGCAAATCTAGAATGGGGCAAATCTAGAATGGGGTAAGTGTAGCCTGGATCGGCACGCCGGCGAAATCCGCACCTCTGATCGGACTGGCGGGCGGCCGCCGTTCATATCACAATGACGGCGAGATGAAGCTGCGATCGACACATCACTTTGTATTTATCGCTGTGCTCGCGGCGATCGGCCTCGCCCGCCCGGCTCTGGCGCAGGACTCTACTGCCCAGGACTGGCCAACCCGTCCGGTGCTGGTGGTCAGCCCGTTCACCGCGGGCAGTGCCAACGACATCGTGGCGCGGCTCGTATTTGATCAGGTCGGCCAGCAGATCAGGCAGGCATTCGTGGTCGAGAACCGAGCCGGCGGCGGCGGCATCGTTGGCGTCGCCTCGGTGGTTCGCGCTGACCCGGACGGCTACACGCTGCTCCTCAGCTCTGCCTCGATGAGCTCCGCAGTGATCCTGCACAGGTCGCTGCCTTACGACGAGTTGCGCGACCTCGAACCGATCGCAATGCTCGGCGCGCAACCGAGCGTGCTGGTGGCCGCGCCGGGCAAAGGCTTCAAAACCGTGGCGGAGCTTGTGGCCGCCGCCAAATCGAGACCCGGCGAACTTAATTTCGCCTCCGCCGGTATCGGCTCCGCCTCGCACATTGCCGGCGAGCGCTTTCGCCTTGCCGCCGGACTGCAAGTGCAGCACATCCCCTATCGCGGACCGGTCGAGGCGCTGGCCGACTTGATGACGGGGCGGATCGACTTCTATTTCCTGCCGATCGCGCCGGCGCTGCCGTTGATCAAGCAAGAAAAAGTGATTGCGCTTGCGGTTTCGACACCGAAGCGCGCGCAATTGCTGCCCGAGGTCCCGACCATTGCCGAAGCCGGTTACCCGAACGCCGAATATTTGTTCTGGGGCGGCGTGTCGGCGCCGGCCGGGATCTCGCCGACCATCGTCGCGAAGCTCAATCGCGAGGTCAACACAGCGCTGAGCATACCGGCCATCCGCGAGAAGTTGCAGCAGCTCGGCGTCGAACCCACGCCGATGACGCCGGACCAGTTCGGCAAATTCTTCGCCGACGACGTGGCGGCCATGGTGCAGCTTGGCAAGGACGCCAATATCGCGCCAACAGACTGAGCGGGTAAGGGAACAAGCGGTTTCGACAAAGGATCACGTCCATGGCCGAGAAGTCCGGCAAGAAACAAAAGTCCGACAAGCCACCCGATCGCCTCTCCAATGACCCGGGAAGCCCGCATTACGACGGCGACGCGCTCACGCGCGATGTCGGCATACGCTTCAAGGGCGTCGAGAAGACCAATGTCAGCGAATATTGTGTCAGCGAAGGCTGGATTAGGGTCGAGGTGGGCAAGACCAAGGATCGCTACGGCAATCCCCTGACGATCAAGCTCACCGGACCGGTCGAGGCGTATTTTAAGGAGAAGAAGAAATAACTCGCGCTTAGCTATTCCGTCATCGCCGGGCTTGTCCCGGCGATCCCGTTTCATGGACGTTGAGCACCAAAAAACGAGATAGCCGGCACAAGAGTCTACACTTGGGCCCGCCAGAGGCGGGTCCCGAGTGCCGGCCATGACGTAATCAACGGGAACCGTAGTCTTCAGCTACTCCGCCGCGATTTTGGCGGCCGGATCGACCGCCTCGACACGGGCGGCGCAATATTTGAATTCCGGAATCTTGCCGAACGGATCGAGCGCCGGATTGGTCAGAAGATTGGCCGCGGCCTCGACGAAGGCAAACGGAATGAAGACCACGCCGTCGGGAATGGCGTCGTCCTGCCGCGCCGCCAATTCGACAACGCCGCGGCGGGTCGAGACCCGGATCGGATCGCCCGGCTTGATGCCGAGCTTGGCGATGGTGCCGCGCGACACCGAGGCGACCGCGCTCGGCTCGAGAGCGTCGAGCGTGGTCGCCCGCCGCGTCATGGCGCCGGTATGCCAGTGTTCGAGCTGGCGGCCGGTGGTGAGGATGAACGGATATTCGTCGTTTGGTGTCTCGTCGGGCGGCTGCAGCTTGGCCGCGACCAGCTTGCCGAAGCCGCCCGGCCGCGGGAAGCCTTTCTCGAACACCACGTCGCGGCCCGGTTGATCCGGCGCGTCGGCCGGATAAGTGACCGCGCTCTCGCGCTGCACACGCTCCCAGGAGATATTATCGAGGGAGGGCATCAGCGATGCCATCTCCGTATAAATCTCGTCGGCGCCGCGGTAGTTCCACGGCAGCCCGATGCGGCGGCCGAGTTCCTGAATAAGCCACCAGTCATGCCGGGTATCGCCCGGCAGCGGCAGCGCCTGGCGTCCCATCTGCACTTGGCGATTGGTGTTGGTGACGGTGCCGTCCTTTTCCGGCCAGGCCGAGGCCGGCAGCACGACGTCGGCGTAAACCGCGGTCTCGGTGAGGAACAGGTCCTGCACGACGAGATGCTCGAGATGGGCGAGCGCCTCGCGCGCGTGATTAAGATCAGGGTCCGACATCGCGGGATTTTCACCCATGATGTACATGCCCTTGATCACGTCGGCGTGGACGGCATCCATGATCTCGACGACGGTGAGACCCTTCTTCGGATCAAGCGTGGTGCCCCAGGCGGCTTCGAAGCGCGCGCGAATTTGCGGGTCTTCGACCGATTTGTAGTCCGGGAAGAACATCGGAATAAGTCCGGCGTCGGACGCGCCTTGCACGTTGTTCTGGCCGCGCAAAGGATGCAGCCCGGTGCCCGGCCGGCCGATCTGGCCGGTGATCAGCGACAGCGCGATCAGGCAGCGCGCATTATCGGTGCCGTGAGTATGCTGGGAAATTCCCATGCCCCAAAAGATGATCGCCGATTTGGCGCGGGCGAATTTGCGCGCCACGGTGCGGATGATGTCGGCCTCGATGCCGCAGATCGGCGCCATTTCCTCTGGCGTGTAATCCTTGATGCTCTCGGCAAACTGTTTGAAGCCTTCGACATAAGTTTGGATGTACTGCTGGTCGTAAAGCTTTTCGGCAACGATGGTGTTGAGCATGCCGTTGAGCAGAGCGACGTCCGTACCCGGCTTGAATTGCAGCATGTGGGTGGCGTGGCGCTTGAGCGCCTGGCCGCGCGGATCCGCCACGATCAGCGTCGAGCCGCGCTTGGCCGCCTGCTTGAAATAGGTCGCGGCAACGGGATGATTTTCGATCGGATTAGCGCCGATAACGAAAATGACTTCCGAGTTCTTACACTCGTTGAAGGTCGCCGACACCGCGCCCGAGCCGATCCCCTCCATTAACGCGGCGACCGAAGACGCGTGGCACAGCCGCGTGCAGTGATCGACATTGTTGGTGCCGAAGCCGGTGCGGACCAGCTTCTGGAACAAATAAGCTTCTTCGTTCGAGCCCTTGGCCGAGCCGAAGCCGGCGAGCGCCCGCGGCCCGTCGCGGTCGCGGATTTTTTTCAGGCCAGCGGCGGCGCGATCGAGCGCCTCTTCCCAGGTCGCCTCGCGAAAATGCGTCCACGGATTCGACGGGTCGATCTGTTCGTGCGGAATTTTCGGCACGCCGTCCTTGCGGATCATGGGCTTGAGGAGCCGTTGCGGATTGTGGACGTAGTCGAAGCCGAAGCGGCCCTTCACGCACAACCGGTTCTCGTTCGCCGGCCCATCCCTGCCGGAGACATAAAGGAGCTTGTCGTCCTTGATGTGATAGGTGAGCTGGCAGCCGACGCCGCAATAGGGACAGACGCTGTGGACCGCGCGATCGGGCTTTGCGATATAGACATTGCGCTCGTCGACCAGTGTCGCCGGCATCAGCGCCCCGGTCGGACAGGCCTGCACGCATTCCCCGCAGGCGACGCAGGTCGAGGCGCCCATCGGATCGTCGAAATCGAACACGATTTTCTCGCCGTGGCCGCGGCCTGCCATGCCGATCACGTCATTGACCTGGACTTCGCGGCAGGCGCGGACACACAGATTGCAATGGATGCAGGCGTCGAGGTTGACCGCCATGGCCGGGTGCGAGCGATCCGGCTCCGGCGTTTGGCGGCGTGGGAAGCGACCCGGCGCGATCTCAAGCCGGGTCGCGATCTTCCACAGTTCGGAATCCGGATCGTGCGCCACCTCGCGCGCCGGCTGATCAGTGAGCAGAAGTTCGGCGACCATTTTTCGCGCAGTCTTGGCGCGATCGGTCTGCGTGCGCACTTTCATGCCGGGAGACGGCGTGCGGATGCAGCTTGCCGCCAAAACCCGCTCGCCTTCGATCTCGACCATGCAGACGCGGCAATTGCCGTCGGGCCGGTAGCCGGGCTTGGGCAAATAGCACAGATGCGGCAACTTGATGCCGAGCCGGCGCGCCGCGCGGAAAATCGTCTCGCCGGCGCGAATATCGATCTCGCGATCGTCGATGGTGAAAGTCTTCGTGGTGGTCGCCATCACGTGTTCCTTGCGTCCGTCATCCTGAGGTGCCCGCGCGCAGCGCGGGCCTCGAAGGATGCTGCTCGATCACCGGGGCCGTCGCCCTTCGAGGCTCGCGGAGCTTGTCATCGGGCCGGCCACTTCGGGCCGGACCCGTTGGCTCGCACCTCAGGGTGACGGAAAACAAGCCTTTCATGACCAATGTCCCAGCGGTTTGGTCAGTTCATCCGGAAAATACTTTAACACGCACAGCAACGGGTTCGGCGCTGCCTGTCCTAATCCGCAAATCGAGGCATCCCGCATGAGCGTGGACAGTTCGTCGAGAAGCGCGGCATCCCAGGGGCCGTTGGCCATGAGCTGCGCCGCCTTTTCGGTGCCGACCCGGCAGGGCGTGCATTGGCCGCAGCTCTCGTCTTCGAAGAACTTCATCAAATTAAGCGCCACAGCTTTCATATCGTCCTGGTCGGACAGGATCACAACCGCATGCGACCCAACGAAACAGCCGTACTTTTCCAGCGTACCGAAATCGAGCGGGATATCGGCCATGGATGCCGGCAAAATGCCGCCTGACGCGCCGCCCGGCAGATAGCCCTTGAAGAGGTGGCCCTCGGCCATGCCGCCGCAGAATTCGTCGATCAGTTCGCGCACGGTGACGCCGGCGGGCGCGAGCTTGACGCCGGGATTCTTGACCCGGCCCGAGACCGAAAAGCTACGGAAGCCTTTGCGCTCATGACGGCCCTGCGAGGTGAACCAATCGGCCCCGCGCTCGACGATGTCGCGCACCCAGAACAATGTCTCGACATTCTGTTCGAGCGTGGGCCTGCCGAACAGGCCGACCTGAGCGACATAGGGCGGGCGATGCCGCGGCAAGCCGCGTTTGCCTTCGATCGATTCGATCATCGCGGATTCTTCGCCGCAGATATAAGCGCCGGCGCCGCGGCGCAGATGGATCCTGCTGTGCTTGGCGAGCCCCGCCCGCTCCACCTTGGCGATTTCCTCGGCAAGGAGAAGCCGCACTTCGGGATATTCATCACGGATGTAAACATAAGTGTCGGCGGCCTCGACCACCCAAGCCGCGATCAGCATGCCCTCGATGAACCGATGCGGATCGCGTTCGAGATAGAAGCGATCCTTGAACGTGCCAGGCTCGCCTTCGTCGGCGTTGACGGCGAACAGCCGCGGCGCCGGT
Source organism: Xanthobacteraceae bacterium (assembly GCA_035703785.1). Taxonomy (GTDB): domain Bacteria; phylum Pseudomonadota; class Alphaproteobacteria; order Rhizobiales; family Xanthobacteraceae; genus BOG-931. The sequence continues at coordinate 24,467 of DASSXN010000072.1, read as the reverse complement.
TCAGCGCGGACCAGCGACCATTTGCGTCCGGTGGGAAAGCCGGCGCCGCCGAGCCCGCGCAACCCAGCGTCGCTGACGATTTTGATGATCTCGTCGCGGCTGCGCGCGCCAGCAAGGCATGACTTGAGCAGCGCGTAGCCGCCGTCGCGGCCATAAGCGTCGAACGGCGTCGGCGTTGGATAGACATGCGGATGCGGAAGGCGCACCGCGGCCGCGGCCACTTTGCCGGCATCGGCCTGCATGACCTGAACGTGCCCGACCGCGCAAACCGGCGCGCGATCGCAGGCGCCCATGCACGGCGCGCGCGCGACGCGTACGCCCGCGCCGAGCCGGTTCGGCAGTTCGGCGAGAAGCCGCTCCGCGCCCTTGAGCGCACAGGAAAGCGAATCGCAGACGCGCACCGTCACCGCGGGCGGCGGTGTCTCGCCTTCCTTCACCACATCGAAATGCGCGTAGAAGGTCGCGACCTCGTACACCTCGGTCAAAGCGAGCCGCATCTCCTGCGCCAGAGCGGCAAGATGCGCGGCGGAGAGATGACCGTAACGATCCTGAATGAGATGCAAATGCTCGATCAAAAGATCGCGGCGGCGTTCGCGGTCGCCAAGGAGCGCGCATATTTCCGTAAGCGCCTGCGGATCGACTTGGCGGCCCTTTGGCGTGCGCGCCGCCCGGCGCCGACCGCCTTGCCCGCGGCTACGGCTCTCCGCCGGTTCAGTCTGCGGCAGTTCCGTGGAACTCATCTTCTCCTCGTAACAGCGAAAAGAACCGAACGAACCGCGTAAACAAGTCCCAATTCCACATCGATCAATAGATATTTGTCCCGGAAGCGCTAGAACAGCCCGACGATCCGGCCATCCGGTCCGATATCGATCGCCTCTGCCGCCGGGACCTTGGGCAAACCGGGCATCGTCATGATCTCTCCGCAGATCGCCACGACGAATTCGGCGCCCGCCGAAAGCCGGACGTCGCGCACATTAATGACGTGATCGGTCGGCGCGCCTTTGGCGTCCGGATTAGTCGTGAAGCTGTATTGCGTCTTGGCAACGCAGATCGGCAACTTGCCGTAACCCATGGCCTCGAAACTGGCGAGCTGGTCGCGCACCGGCTTGTCGGCGGTGACGTCCTTGGCGCGGTAGATTTCCCGGGCGATGGTCCGGATCTTTTCGAACAACGGCATATCGTCGGGATAAAGGAATTTGAGCTTGCTCCTGCCGCTTTCGGCGACCTTGACGACGGCGCGCGCCACATCGGCGGCGCCTTCCGCGCCCAGAGCCCAATGATCGGCCATCAGAGCTTCGACGCCGAACGTCTTGCATTTGTCTTGGACGAGCTTGATCTCGGTTTCGCTATCGGTGGAAAATCGATTGATCGAAACCACCGGCACAATGCCGAATTTCTGCACATTCTCGAGGTGGCGCTGCAGATTGGCCAGACCGGCCTCGAGCGCTTTGAGGTTCTCGGCCTTGAGATCCTCCTTCTTGACGCCGCCGTGCATTTTGAGAGCGCGAATGGTGGCGACCAGAACCATGCAGTCCGGCGCGATGCCCGTCTTGCGGCATTTGATATCCATGAATTTCTCGCCGCCGAGATCGGCGCCGAAACCAGCCTCGGTGACGACGTAACCGGCCAGTTTGAGCGCAGTGGTCGTCGCCAGCACCGAATTGCAGCCATGCGCAATATTGGCGAATGGACCGCCATGAATGAAAGCCGGCGTGCCTTCCAGCGTCTGCACCAGATTGGGCGCGAGCGCCTCCTTGAGAAGCACGGCCATGGCACCATGCGCCTTGAGGTCGCGGGCGCGGACCGGCTTGCGATCGCGTGTATAGCCGACGACGATATTGCCGAGCCGGTTTTTCAGATCGTCCAGGTCGCGCGCCAAGCAGAAGATCGCCATGACTTCGGACGCGACGGTGATGTCGAAGCCATCCTCGCGCGGAAAACCGTTGGCCGCGCCACCAAGCGAGGACACAATCGACCGCAGCGCCCGGTCGTTCATGTCGAGCACACGCCGCCAGGCGACGCGCCGCGCATCGATGCCGAGCGCGTTGCCGAAATAGATGTGATTGTCGAGCATGGCGGCGAGCAGATTGTTCGCCGAGGTGACGGCGTGGAGGTCGCCGGTGAAGTGCAGGTTGATATCCTCCATCGGCACGACCTGGGCGTAGCCGCCGCCGGCGGCGCCACCCTTGACCCCGAATGAGGGACCCAGCGACGGCTCGCGGATGCACAGCATCGCTTTTTTGCCGATGTAATTGAGCGCGTCGGTCAGTCCGACCGTGGTCGTGGTCTTGCCTTCGCCGGCCGGTGTCGGCGTGATAGCGCTCACCAGGATGAGCTTGCCATTCGGCTTATTCTGCAGTGTGTTGATGAAATCCATCGATACCTTGGCCTTGTAGTGGCCGTAGGGTTCGAGATTTTCGGGCGCGATACCAAGCCGCTCGCGCGCGATGTCGAGGATCGGCCGTTTCTTGGCGGCCTGCGAAATTTCAATGTCGGATTTCGGCGATTGATGCTGCGAGGCGGGCATGTGTTGCGGGTCCGTTGAAAGTTGGAGTGAAAGGAATTCGGGTCTCTTCGAGCGTCAGGCCCAGCCTTGTGCCGGGCATCCGCATCTGAGGAAGAGGCGAATGGCCGGGACCAGCCCGGCTATGACGCGGGGTTATGTAAATCTGGCCTTCGGTTGGAGATTGACTGACTTCGCCCATTCGCCGGCTTCGATCTTCTTGCCGTCGGCAGGCTGCACGCGTGAAATCTTGAATCGCCCATCGGCGCAGACGACGGTGAGGCCGTCGGCGTCGACAGCGACGATTTCGCCGAGCTTGCCGGCGATTCCTTTCGGATCTTTGGCCGGCAGCGGCTTGGCATCGAAAATCTTGAGCTGGTTGCCGTCGAGCAGCGTCCAGGCTCCCGGCGCCGGATTGCAGCCGCGGATCAGCCGATCGATCTGTTCCCAGGGCTTGCCCCAGTCGATCTTGGCGTTGTCCGCTCCGCAACGGCCCTCGTAAGTAGCCTTTAATTCGTCCTGCTTGGTGCGCGGCGCCTTGCCGGACTTGACCAGGTCGACCGCCTCCAGCATCGCCTCGACGCCCATCGGAAACAGCCGATCGAAATAGACGGTACCGAGCGTGTCGGTCGGGCTGATCGGCGTCTTTTTCTGAATAAGCACGTCGCCGGTATCGAGGCCGTTGTCGGGCCAGAAAATCGAAAGTCCGGTTTCCTTTTCGCCCTTGATGATCGGCCAGTTGATCGCGCTGGCGCCGCGATAGGCGGGCAGCAGCGACGGATGATACTGGATCGAGCCGTGGGTCGGGAGGTTGAGAAATTCTTCGGGAACAAACAGCGTGACGAAGGCCATGACCTGAAGGTCGGGCTTGAGCGCTTTGAACTCTTCCCACACTTCCGGCTTCTTGTAGGAGTCCGGTTGATAGACCGGAAGCTTGGCGGCGAGCGCCGCTTCCTTGAGCGGATCGGCCTTGGCGCCCGGGCGTTCCGGCGCGACATAGACGGCGATCACGTTCTCGCCGCGCTTGAGCAGCGCTTCGAGCACTGCTTTGCCGAACGCCTGCTGGCCGTGGACCACGATGCGCATTTAAAAATTCCTCTCCAATAGCCTGAATATCCCTCCCCCTTGCGGGGGAGGGCCAGGGAGGGGGTCGTGAGGTAATTCACAGGCGATGATGACGCGGCGTCATCGTCCTCGCGTGTGCGTTACTTCGTGACCCCCACCCCAAGCCCCTCCCCGCAAGGGGGAGGGGAGTGGAAGTTACGCCGCCTCGGCCTTGGCCGGCTTGTCCGGCGCAGTGATCGCGCCGGATGATTTGATCTCCCCGAGCTCCTTCTCGGAATAGCCGAGCACCTTGCACAAGACTTCCTCGGTGTGCTCACCGAGAAGCGGCGAGCGCCGCACGTCGGCGGGCGAATCCGACAATTTGATCGGATTGCCGACGGTCAGATACTTGCCGCGGGTCGGATGATCGACCTCGACCACCGTGCCGGTTTTGCGCAGCGACTGGTCTTCGGCGATCTCCTTCATCGACAGGATCGGACCGCATGGAATGTCATACTTGTTGAGAATCTCCATCGCCTCGAACTTGTCCTTGGTCTCCGTCCATTTCTCAATCGTGGCGAAGATCTGGCGCAGTCGCGGCAGCCGCGCCGGCGGCGTTGCATAGTCCGGATCGGTTTTCCATTCCGGCTTGCCGATGACGTCGCAGATCGCTCCCCACACCGGCGTCTGCGTGATGAAATAGATGTAGGCGTCGGGGTCCTTCTCCCAGCCTTTGCATTTGAGAATCCAGCCCGGCTGGCCGCCGCCGGAATCATTGCCGGCGCGCGGCACGGCGTCGCCGAAGGGCACGCCTTCGCCGTATTGGCTGTATTCGGTCAGCGGCCCGTGGTTGAGCCGCTGCTGGTCGCGCAGCTTGACGCGGCAAAGATTGAGCACGCCGTCCTGCATGGCGGCGAGCACGCGCTGGCCGCGGCCGGTGCGGACGCGCTGATAGAGCGCCGAGACGATACCAAGCGCGAGATGCAAACCGGTGCCGGTATCGCCAATCTGCGCGCCAGTGACGAGCGGCGGGCCGTCGCGGAAGCCGGTGGTGGACGCTGAGCCGCCGGCGCATTGCGCCACGTTCTCATAGACCTTGTAGTCCACATAGGGACCGGGCCCGAAGCCCTTTACCGAGGCAACGATCATGCGGGGGTTGAGCTTGTGGATGTGTTCCCACGTCAGTCCCATGCGGTCGAGCGCCCCGGGCGCAAAATTCTCCACCAGCACGTCGCAATGCCGGATCAGCCGATCGAGGATTTCCTTGCCCTTGGCATTTTTGGAATCGATGGTGATCGAGCGCTTTGAGCCATTGAGCATCGTGAAATAGAGGCTGTCGGCGCCCTTCACGTCACGCAATTGTCCACGCGTAATGTCGCCGACGCCCGGCCGTTCCACCTTGATGACGTCGGCACCCATATAGGCGAGCAGCTGGGTGCAGGTTGGGCCGGACTGCACGTGTGTGAAGTCCAGAATTCTTACCCCATCGAGCGCCCTGCCCGCTTGCCCCCAAGCTTTGCTGCTCGGGCGCGGCAGGCCGTTGCCGTTCGGCGCCGACTTTTTCACGAGCTTGACCACCTTCTTCGATGCCGTCTTCGTAATGCTTTTGGCCTTCGCAGCCTTGGACTTCGCTTTCGCGATTTTATTTGCAGCTTTCTTGCGTGTTGCCATTGTTTCTCTCCTCAATCCTGGTGCTGCGCTGCCTTCTCGGCGACGCCGCTTATTTCTTCCGCAGCACGCTTTGCGGGTTGAGATTGCCGATACGGCCGCTCTCGCTGCCGGCCGCCGGGTCGATGACCGCGTTGATCAATGTCGGCTTGCCGGAATCCATCGCGGCATTGACGGCGCGTTTGAGTTCGTCCGGCGTCGTGGCATTGGCGCCGACCCCGCCGAACGCCTCGATCATCTTGTCGTAGCGCGCGCCCTTGACAAAGACCGTGGTCGCCGGATCGGAGCCGCCGCCGCGGTTGACGTCGGTGCCGCGATAGATGCCGTCATTATTGAAGATCACGACGCAGACCGGCAGGTTGTAGCGGCAGATGGTTTCGATCTCCATGCCGGAGAAACCGAAGGCGCTGTCGCCTTCGATCGCAAGCACAGGCTTGCCGGTCTCAATCGCGGCGCCGACGGCATAGCCCATGCCGATACCCATCACGCCCCAAGTGCCGACGTCGAGCCGCTTGCGCGGCTGGTACATGTCGACGATGCCGCGCGTGAGATCGAGCGCATTGGCGCCTTCATTGACCACAATGGCGTCCGGGCGCTCCTTGACGATGGTGCGCAGCACGCCGAGCGCGCCGTGATAGTCCATCGGCGAATTGTTGTTCATCAGCCGCGGCGCCATCTTGGCGACGTTCTCTTCTCTTTTGCTCTTGACCGCGTTGACCCAGTCGGCCGGCGGCGCCGGCCATTTGGCGCCCATCGCCTCGAGCAGCGCATTGACGCAGGAGCCGATGTCGCCGACCACAGGAGCCGCGATCTCGACGTTGGAGTCCATTTCCTTGGGCTCGATGTCGACCTGAATGAGTTTCTTGGAGTGCGGTTCGCCCCAGGTCTTGCCCTTGCCGTGCGACAACAGCCAATTCAGCCGCGCGCCGATTAGCATGATGACGTCGGAATCCTTGAGCACGGTTGAGCGCGCCGCGCCCGCGCATTGCGGGTGCGTGTCGGGCAGCAAGCCCTTGGCCATGCTCATGGGCAGGAACGGAGCACCGGCTTTTTCGACGAGCGCCCGGATCTGATCGTCGGCCTGGGCATAGGCCGCGCCCTTGCCGAGAATGATCAGCGGACGCTTGGCGTTTTTGAGCACATCGAGCGCGCGCTTGACCGCCTCGGGCGCTGGAATTTGCGCCGGCGCCGGGTCGATGACTTTGACCAGCGATTTGACGCCGGCCTCGGCATCAATCACCTGGGCGAACAATTTTGCCGGAAAATCGAGATAGACGCCGCCCGGACGGCCCGAGACCGCGGCGCGGAGCGCGCGCGCCAGGCCGATGCCGATGTCGGCGGCATGGAGCACCCGAAACGCCGCCTTGCACAACGGCTTGGCGACCGCGAGTTGATCCATCTCTTCATAGTCGCCCTGTTGCAGATCGACGATCTCGCGCTCGGACGAGCCCGAGATCAGGATCATTGGAAAGCAATTGGTCGTGGCATGCGCGAGCGCGGTCAGCCCGTTGAGAAATCCGGGCGCCGAAACGGTGAGGCAGATGCCCGGCGCCTTGGTCAAAAAGCCGCTGATCGCCGCCGCATAGCCGGCGTTCTGCTCGTGCCGGAATGAAATCACGCGAATGCCGGCGGCTTGCGCCATGCGGCCGAAATCGGTGATCGGAATGCCGGGTACATTATAGATGGTCTTGATGCCGTTGAGCTTGAGCGCCTCGATGACGAGATGAAAGCCATCCGTCAGCTCGCGATCCGCCGCGTTGGTTTCCGGTTGGGTTTTAAGTGCGGCCTCGGCCATGGCGAACTCCCTGTTGTCTCTTGTGCATTGTCTCCGGCTGTTGAACGCGCGCGCCCTCAGTCGAGATAATCGGCAAATTTGGCGACGTGCTCGGCAAGACCGAGTGCATGATCGCGCACCAGGGTCTCGGCGCGCGCAGTGTCGCGCGCTTCCAGCGCTTCGATGATGTGCATGTGATCGCGGATCGAGCGGTCGGCGCGGTCCTTCTCGCCGATCGTTTTTCTGCGGATCATACGCATGTGGGTGAAGAGGTTCTCGGCAAGCTGCACCAGGACGGCGTTGCGGCTCAGCCGGATGATGGTCTGGTGGAATTCGATGTTGATTTCCGAATATTCGTCCAAATGAGCGCGAATTTCGCCATTCTCGAAAGTCGCGAACATCCGGCGCAGCGACGCGATCTCCTCGTCGCTGGCGTTTTGCGTGATCAGCCGTGACGCCATGCTTTCCAGTGCCGCCCAAGCGGTGATCAGTTCGATGACTTCACGCCTGGATTTGCGCACCACATAGACGCCGCGGCGCGGCACTGAGCGGACAAAGCCCTCACGCTCAAGCTGCGCCATGGCCTCGCGCACCGGCGTGCGGCTGATGCCGAATTGTTCCGCAAGGCTCCGTTCGTCGAGCCGAATTTCGCTGCGGCTGCCGTATACGTCCATGCCGACGATCGCCGATTTCAGCGCCACGTATGCTTTGTTCTTAAAGCTGAATGAGGTGTCGATCGGTTCCAAACGCGGCCGCGTTGCTGCAGCCAGAGCATCATCGCCGGCCGCGTCGCGTGTGACGCCTCTTTTGGCGACGGAAAGACGTTGCACACCTGAAGACATTCAACGCGCTCGCAACGGACGCTTCGCACCCCAGCTCGCGCAATCCCATCGCGCGCCTATGACCTCCTTCATAGCCGACCGTAATACATTATGCCAGAGCCACTTCACGCCATCGCGCCACACGGTCGCGGGGGTGCTCTCCGGCACCCCGACGCGTAGCGGTCCCGATTTTTCCCCGATTTTTCCCCGATTTTTCACGATTTCGCGACACATCGCGAAAGGACGGCGGTCCCGAGGGGTTTGGCGCCAGCCATTGGGTGGAAATTGCAACGCGATGTGAACCAGCGCGCAGGTCTGCGCGTTCGCTGCCAATGGGTACTCACACCGGGGCACGCACATCCCATCGGAGCCATGCATGACCGGCCGCATCGCCTTGCCGATTTCCATCGCCGCAGCTTTGCTCGCCTTTGCAGCCAACTTGCCGCAGGCGGCCGGTCAGGCGGTAGAGGCTGACGAAGCGCACGGCGCACCGACGCGACTTGCGCCGCAGATTGCACTCAGTCCTGCGCAGAAGCGCGCCATCTACACCGCCGTTTCTCGACAGCGGCTGCGTACGTCGGCCGCCGACATTCCGCTGTCGGTCGGTGCCACAGTGCCGCGCTCGGCGGTGCTGCTGACATTGCCGGATGAAGCGCGCGGCGACGATTTGTCGGTCCAGTACCTCAAATACGCCACGGTGGATGGCAATGTAGTACTGGTCGACTCGATCAGTATGCGCGTGATCGACATCATCCGCGGCGCTGGCCCATGAACCGACTGGCCCATTAACCGGCCCATGAATCGGCCATCGAACTCAATCACCAACTGACCCACGAGCTTGCCGCGACTGTCACGGCGGCTAAACATACCGAGTATGTCCATTCAACCCGCAGGCAAGGCCGGCAAGGTGGCTGCCAAGACCGCTGCCAAGACCGCCGGCAAGATCACCGGCCAATCCGGCGCGAAAACCGCGCCGGCGTTTCCGCCTGAAGCGCCGCCGGAAACCGCGTTCACCATCACCGCGACGGCTGGACCGCCGCGCGCGCTCAAGCAGGGCGACACGTTTCTCGTGCTCGATATTCGCGGCGATATCGGCACGTCCTTCATCGGTTCCTCCGGTCTGTTTCATGACGATACCCGGCACCTGTCGCGCCTGGAACTGCTACTCAACGACAAACCGCCGCTTTTGCTCGGTTCGAATATTCGCGACGACAACACCGCGCTTTTCGCGGATCTGACCAATCCCGATCTGATCGACGGACAACGCATCGTGATGGAGAAGGATCGCGTTCATATTCTGCGCACTATCTTCATCTGGCGCGTTACGGCCTATCAGCGCTTGGGGCTGTGCAATTACGGCGATCAGCCGATCGATCTTCGTCTGACGATCCTGTTCGAGAACGACTTTGCCGATTTGTTTGAAGTGCGCGGCGCGCATCGCGAACGGCGCGGTACCGCGCGAGCGAAGGTCTTGGACGGCAACCGTGTGCTGTTGTCCTATGACGGTCTCGACGGCAAAACCAGGCAGACCGCGCTCGATTTCGATCCGCCGCCCGATCAGCTCAAAGCCGATGCCGCGGTCTATTCTTTGCATCTCAAGCCCGGCGAAATGCGGCCGCTGTTTCTGGCGATCAGCTGCAATCGGGGCGAGGCGCGGCCGCTGCCGTTTTTGCGCGGACTGATCAGGGCGCGGCGCGAAGTGCGCGATGCGACGCGCCAGCGCACGTCGGTCGAAACCTCGAACGACCGCTTCAACGAAATCCTGTGCCGCTCCGCCGCGGATCTCGAAATGCTGATGACGAATACGCCGCAGGGCCGTTATCCCTATGCCGGCATTCCGTGGTATTCGACCACGTTCGGCCGCGACGGCTTGATCACCGCCTTGCAAATGTTGTGGTGGTCACCCGACGTGGCGCGCGGCGTGCTGCGCCGCTTGGCCGCCTATCAAGCGACCAAATACGATCCGCTCGCCGATGCCGAACCTGGCAAGATCCTTCATGAGATGCGCGGCGGCGAAATGGCGGCGCTGCGCGAGGTGCCGTTTGGCCTCTATTACGGCAGCGTCGATTCAACGCCGCTGTTCGTTCTGCTCGCCGGCCTTTATGCGGAGCGTACCGGCGACCGCGACACCATCATCGAGCTATGGCCGGCCATTGAAGCGGCGCTGGCCTGGATCGACGGGCCGGGCGATCCGGACGGCGACGGTTTCGTCGAATATAAGCGCGCAAGCGATCAGGGCCTCGCCAATCAAGGCTGGAAGGATTCGCATGATGCGGTATTTCACGCCGACGGCCGTCTCGCTGAAGGCGCTATCGCGCTCGTTGAAGTGCAAGGCTATGTCTATGCCGCCAAGCGAATGGCGGCGCGTTGCGCGCGCCGGCTCGGCCTCGACTTCGCGGCGGACCGACTCGATAGCGAGGCCGCCCGGCTCGCCGAACGGTTCGAGGCAGCGTTCTGGTGCCCCGACCTCGACACCTATGCGCTGGCGCTCGACGGCGACAAACGGCCGTGCCGCGTGCGCACGTCGAACGCGGGACAAGTTCTGTTTACTGGGATTGCGGCCCCCGATCGCGCGGCCCGCGTTGCGGTGGGCCTGCTGCAGCCGAATTTTTTCTCCGGCTGGGGCATCCGAACCGTCGCCCGCGGCGAGCCGCGCTTTAATCCGATGTCGTACCATAACGGCTCGATCTGGCCGCACGACAACGCCCTGATCGCGCTCGGCATGGCGCGCTACGAAGTCAAGCGTCCCATCGAGACATTGTTTGGCGGATTGTTCAGCGCCGCGACCTATATGGATCAACGGCGGCTGCCGGAATTGTTCTGCGGCTTTCAGCGCCAGCGCGGCCACGGCCCGACGCTCTATCCGGTCGCCTGCTCGCCGCAAGCCTGGGCGAGCGCCACGCCGTTCACCTTGCTCGAAGCTTGCCTTGGGCTCGAATTCGACCCGTTCAAGTGCGAGATCCGGCTGCGCAATCCGCGGCTGCCGGAATTCCTGGACGAAGTCGTGCTGCGCGACCTGCAGCTTTCGTCCTCGAGCGTCGACCTGCGGGTGCGCCGCCACGGCGCGACGGTATCGCTCGATACGCCGAGGATCAGCGGCGAGATCCACGTTTCAGTCGTGTTTTCGGCGTGATCTCAACGCGTTGAGCCCAAGCGGCGACGCCCGCGTCTATTGTGGGAACCGGCGAGCGGAACCGACCGACCCCATCCGGTTTGTTTGATTGAAGTTCCATTGGAACCCCGATGCACGCCAAAGCAGTGATGACGATGACGGTAGCCGCGGCTTTGTTCGCGGCGCTGATCAATTTATCCGCGGCGTCGGAGGACGCGCCGGGACCGGCGACCGGCGAGTCCACTGATCACGCCTCGATCGGGACCGCGGAACCGCCTTCGGTGACGGTGCTCAACAACCACGAAGTCGAGGGTATTCTCGGCCGGCAAGTGCTCGGCGCCGCCGACGAAAATATGGGCCGCATCGTCGACGTGATCGTCGATCACGGTGGCCGGGTTCGCGCCGCGGTGATCGATTTCGGCGGCTTTCTTGGCGTCGGCAGCCGCAAAATCGCGGTGGATTGGGGCGCCTTGCACTTTCCGCCGCCCGGTCAGCCAAATGCCAAAATCTCCCTTGATCTTAGCCGCGACCAGGTCAAGGCGGCCCCCGAATATCAAGAGGGCAAACCCATCGTCATTCTGGGTGCGCTCGGCAAGCTCGAGCCACTGCCGTTTGAGTGACGCGCGCGCTTTTCATTGCGCGCGCGAAATCGAACTGCGAGTTCGTGGACGATTGCTGGAGAGGCATCCTGCGCTCAAATCTTTCCCGCCGCATCACTGAGCGCCCGCAGCCGCCGGCCGCCCGTTCGCCCGCGGTCCCACCGGCGATCGGGCCGGGGCCGGGCAGCGAGCCACCGGCGCCATCGCGCCGAAGCTTGCGGGGCCTCGACTGGTTTGTGTTTTTTGTCGCCGACGTGCAGACCGGCTTCGGTCCTTTCGTTTCGGTTTATCTCACCGCACAACGCTGGACCCAGGTCGACATCGGCCTCATTCTCTCCGCCGCAGGATTTGTTTCATTGATCGGGCAAATGCCCGGCGGCGCGCTGGTCGATGCCGCACGCTCCGAGCGCTTCGTCGCCGGCATCGCGATTGCGGCGATCTGCGTCAGCGCGCTCACTTATGCCGCGCTGCCGATTTTTCCCACGGTGCTGGCCGGATCGCTCCTGCACGCGGCGGCCAGCTGCGTGCTCGGACCCGCAATCGCCGCGATCAGTCTTGGTCTCGTCGGCCACGCCGCGATCGGCGAGCGGCTCGGCCGCAATGCCCGTTTTGCCTCGATCGGCAATGGGCTCGCCGCCGCGGCGATGGGGGCATGCGGCTACTTCCTTTCCGCGCGCGCGGTGTTCGTCGTCACGGTGCTGTTGCTCGTTCCGGCGCTGCTCGCGCTGCGCCGCATCGCCGAAGGCGAAATCGATCCGGAGCGGGCGCATTGCGCACCGCCGCGTCACATCGCGACTAAGGCACGGATCCGGCCCGGAGCGCTGATGCGCAACCGGCCGCTTCTGATCTTCGCCGGCTGCCTGCTTTTATTTCATCTCGCCAATTCGGCAATGCTGCCGCTGGTTGGCAGCGTCGTGACGATGAAATCCGCGCGCTGGGCCACACTGATCATCGCCGCCTGTATCGTGGTGCCGCAGCTTGTGGTGGCGATTCTCTCACCATGGGTCGGGATGCGCGCGCAAATCTGGGGACGGCGGCCGCTGCTTCTGATCGGCTTTGCCGCGCTGCCGATCCGCGGGCTGTTATTTGCTCTTATCTCCGACCCCTCGCTGTTGTTGGCCGTGCAGATTCTCGACGGCATAACGGCGTCAGTGTTCGCGGTTATGGTCCCGCTCGTGGTCGCCGACCTCACGCGCGATACCGGCCATTTCAACCTGGGACAGGGCATTCTCGGCACCGCCACCGGAATCGGAGCGTCGCTGAGTGCGACATTGGCAGGTTATTTGACTGATCGTTTCGGCAGCGCGACGGCTTTCGGCAGTCTGGCCACCATCGCGCTTGCTGGCTTTACGCTGGTCTGGTTTTTGATGCCGGAAACCCGGCCAGTCAAACCGAGTGAAGCCTAGGGCGTGTACTCAATAAACGCGCCGACAGTGTCCGCTTTCGGGACGACGAAGAGGCCCTAGAGAACGCGATGTTATGAGTCGCCCAGTGCGTTGAGCACGACTTTGCCCGCCGGCCGCGGCCGCAGACCCTCCAGCATCTCGTGGGCCTGTCGAGCGTCTCCTAGCGGGAGCACCTGCCCGATGCGCACGACGAGCTGCTGCGCGTCGAGGAGATCCGCGACCGCCTCGAGGTCCTCGGTGTTGACATCCACCAAAATGAACTTGGCCTCGATCCCGCATTGTTGGGCGAGCTGCGCATCGGGCACGGAGACTGAGGATATTAAGGTTCCACCCTTGCGCACATAGGCGAACAAGTCCCTTTGGGCTTTGCCCCCGACCGTGTCGATCGCGGTGTCCAAAGTTCCCCTGGGTTGCGGGCTTCATCCTCACCACACTCGCCTATATTCGCGATGCCCCCGCCGGGCGAGAATCGCGGCCATGAATCCAAAGTGATTTTGCGCTGGAACCTAATGTCGGCTTTCGGGGGGATTTCGCTCGGCATCACGTTGCCACAAACCGTACAGGTCGCCGCCGACGAGGTGATCGAATAACGACGCAAATTGCTGCGGCGCGGGAAGTCGGAGTTTGGCACGTTTCTGACGTACCGCGATGTCCGACATGAGTCCGTTATGCGGGCTAACCGGACATGAGTTGGACATCGCCAAAGGTCTGCTTCTGATGCGAAGCGGACATCCGTCGAACCGAATTTGCCAGTGACCTTAAGAAACCGCAACCAAGTTCGCCGCCACGAAATCATTGCAACGGTTTGAGGCTACCCATCATAGTCGGAATAAACTCCGACACTGTGGGATGAATGTGCATCGCGCGTTGCATCACCGTGTAGGGCGCCCTGGCGTACATAATATCGAGAATGCAGTGGATGACCTCGTCACCTGTGAGTCCCAGGAAGGAGGCGCCCAATATCTGTTTGCTGTCTCGATCCACCAGGATTTTCATGAACCCCTTGGTCTCGCCTTTCTCATATGCGCGGCTGACATCTTTCATAGCCAGTGTAGAAATCAGCGCGGGCCTGCCAGTCTTGCGGACTTCCGCTTCCGTCATTCCCCCGCGACCAAGGGGGGGATCAGTGTAGAGCGCGTAAGCGGTGATGCGGTCGCTCACGCGCCTCTGATCGTTGTCGAGAAGATTGGCCGCAACGATCTCGAAATCATTCCACGATGTGTGCGTGAACGCACCTCGGCCATTGCAGTCGCCCATCGCCCAGACGCCCGAGACGTTGGTACGCAACTGGTCGTCCACCTGGATATAGCCGTGCGCGTCGGTGACGATGCCGGCCCTGTCGAGCCCAAGCTCGTCCGTGTTCGGCCGCCGACCGGTCGCGACCAGCACGTGCGTTCCAACAACATTTGCGATCTTCCCCCCCGACTCGAGCTTCACGGCGATCGAGTTTCCCTGTTTCTCCGCACCGACCACCTTACTGTCAACCCGCACGTTAATGCCTTCATCCTTGAGAAAATCCGCAACAGCTTGCGAGACGTCAGCGTCTTCCCGAGAGATCAAGCGCGGTCCGAGTTCGATCACGGTCACCTCGCTTCCGAAACGGTGATACATCTGTGCAAACTCAAGGCCGACGTAACTGCCCCCGAGGATAACGAGATGCGTGGGAAGAAAATCGATGTCCATCATTGAGCTGTTGGTCAGGTAGGGAACCTGTTCGAGGCCGGGGATCGGAGGAATCGCCGCGCGCGCGCCGACATTGAGAAAGATGTGATCGGCGGCAAGCTCAGAGCCATTCACCGCCACTTTCTTTTCCGCAACAAGGCGACCGTGGCCTTGATAAACCGTACATCCTTGTAAGGTCCTCAGCGATCGCTCAACGCCATTGTGGAACGCAGCCACAATGACATCCTTTCGCGCCTTGACTGCCTTCATGTCGACATTGACCGACCCCTCAATTCTGACACCGTAGTCAGCGGCGTGGCGTGCAACATGTGCAGCGTGGGCGCTCGCGATTAGTGTCTTTGTAGGGGTGCAGCCAATGTTGATGCATGTGCCGCCGAACAACTTGCGTTCGATGATCGCGACCTTCCAGCCTGCTGCCACCAATCGCCGCGCTAATGCGGGTCCTGACTGCCCAGTGCCTATGATAATCGCATCGAAGTTCGGCATGACTGACCTCCGATTCTGGTGCGCTTCCGGATGGCGACTAAGCAGTCCACTTCGTTGACAGGTTTTTCGTCGTTCTGTCAAAGAAACGGTGGCGGAAGCTGCGAGGTGCTCGCAGTCGACGGTCGCATCGACGATTGGCTCTATCTACCGGAGACGCTTTATGCCTTTATGTTGATCATAGTCGTCTCGGCCGGCGCCGGGCCTTACAGCCTCGATGCCCTGATCCTGGGTCTGATAAATAAGCACGCCGCGCAACACGGCGTCTTCCACCGGTTATTTTGTCCCGACGCCGCGGCACGCCGGCAAACCGCCGCCATCATGAGTGGTCCGCCGTGATTGTCACGAAATTTCCAAAGACTGTGCGTGTTATCGAGCACACCTTGATACCGTTGAAAGACGGTACGACGCTGGCGGCCCGCATCTGGTTGCCGGACGATGCCGAACAGAACCCGGTTCCTGCGATCCTGGAGTATCTCCCCTATCGCAAGCGCGACGGGACTTACGAACGAGACGCGCTGACCCATCCGTATCTGGCCGGTCACGGCTACGCTGGAGTTCGCGTCGACCTTCGAGGTAGCGGCGAATCGACGGGTTTACTGTTCGACGAGTACGCCAAGCAGGAACAAGACGATGGCGTGGAGGTGATCGCTTGGCTGGCAGCTCAGCCCTGGTGCAATGGCTCGGTTGGGATGATGGGAATTTCCTGGGGCGGGTTCAATGGACTTCAAATTGCGGCGCGCCGTCCCCCGGCACTCAAAGCAATCGTAACCATTTGTTCGACCGACGATCGGTACGCTGACGATGCGCACTATATGGGCGGCACGTTTCTTACCAAAGCTGGGC
Source organism: Xanthobacteraceae bacterium (assembly GCA_035703785.1). Classification (GTDB taxonomy): domain Bacteria; phylum Pseudomonadota; class Alphaproteobacteria; order Rhizobiales; family Xanthobacteraceae; genus BOG-931. The sequence continues at coordinate 8,528 of DASSXN010000072.1, read as the reverse complement.
TTGAGTGGGCCTTTTTCTTTTTCAGCTTGATGTGCCTTCCGCCTGATCCGGCGCTGGTCGGCGACAATTGGCGGGCGATGTGGTTGGAGCGCCTGCAGAACCTACCGCTGTTCCAGGAAAATTGGCTTCAGCACCAACGACGCGATGCGTATTGGAAGCACGGATCGGTATGCGAGGACTACACAGCGATCCAGTGCCCGGTCTATGCCGTCGGTGGTTGGACCGACGGCTATAAGAACGCAATCCCGCGTCTTCTCGAGGGACTCAAAGTGCCCCGCAAGGGTCTCATCGGGCCATGGGCACACGGCTATCCGCATTTTGCGCTTCCCGGACCCCAGATCGGATTCCTCCAAGAAATCCTGCGTTGGTGGGATTATTGGCTGAAGGGCGTCGATACGGGCGTGATGGATGAACCGATGCTGCGTGCGTGGATGACGGAAAGCGTCAAACCTGCGTCGCACCACGAGACATTGCCGGGCCGGTGGATTGCCGAACCTTCGTGGCCACCGCCAGCAATAATGCCCCGGCGGCTGTTCTTGACCGATGAGGGGCTGCGAGAAGCCGCGGCACCTTTGACGGCTCGCGCCGTGTGCTCGCCGCAGACGGTCGGTAAGTGTTCAGGCGAGTGGGTTCCATTCGGCCGTGGGCGCGACCAGGCACGCGACCAGCAAGAAGACGACATGCACTCCGTGGTTTTCGAGACGATGCCGCTTGATAAGCCGATCGAGATCCTCGGCGCGCCAATCGTCACGCTTGATGTCGCGTCCGATCGGCCGATTGCGAATCTGGTCGTTCGGTTATGCGATGTGCACCCGTCCGGTGAATCACTGCGTGTCAGCTATAGCGTGCTCAACCTCACTCATCGCGAGGGCCACGAACAGCCCGCCCCGCTGACGCCAGGTGAGCGCTACCGAGTCCGCATTCAGCTCAATGATGCAGGCTCGGTATTTCCGCCCGGCCACAAGGTAAGGCTTGCGGTATCGACGGCTTACTGGCCGATGATCTGGCCCAGTCCGGAGACGGCGACCGTGCAGATTTTTGCTGGCACGCTCGATCTGCCGCAACGCTCGCCCAACATCGCAGACGCCAAGCTCTCGCCTTTTCCTGAACCGGAGACGGCGTCACCCGAGAAGCCAACGATCCTTCGTCGCGACGGTGTGCGGATCGAACGCATCGACCGCATTGGTTTGGGTTCGGGCACACAGGACAAGACGGAGTATCGTGTCGAGGAGAATGATCCGCTCAGCGCCGTTGCCGAACTAAGCCATAGTCAGACTCTGGCGCGAAACGAATGGCAAATCCGGGTCGAGACGCAGATGCGGCTGTCATCCACGGGCAACGCCTTCTTGCTGCAGGGAAGTTTGCGCGCCTTCGAGGGTGCGAACGAAGTGTGCCGTCGTGACTGGGATCGCTCTATCCCTCGAGATTTCTTATGATAAACGGCATCAACGATGAGCTCATTCTGGCGGCCCGTCTTCTTGTTGCGACGCTGTTTCTGATTTTCGGCTGGAGAAAGGTGAGAGATTATTCGGGCACGGTAAGTCAAATGGTGCAGCTTGGCCTTCCGATGCCGGTACTGGCCACCGGCGTATCCATCTTCATGGAGCTTCCGGTCGCGTTCGCGGTTGCCATTGGCACATTCACACGTCCGTCGGCTGCACTCATGGCTTTATACACGCTCGGAACTGCGCTTATTGGGCATCGTTATTGGACGGTGAAAGGTGCGGATTACGTCGACAGCTTGGAGGGTTTTTACAAAGACCTTAGCATTATGGGAGGCTTCCTGTTGTTGTTCATTATTGGTGCAGGAAAATATTCGATCGATGCATTGCTAGGCATCGTCGCGCCATGACCTGTGGGCTATCGGCCCTACGATGCAACATCACGTCACGTAAAGGCGGAAGCGCTTGCGATTGGGCGTTCGCAGCCCATCGTCAAGCCAATCGATCGCTCTTAGCTCTTGTCACGGAGCTTTTACCGCGGGTCCAAAATAAATCTAAGAAAGCGATACCATTCGCCTCGATGATAGAGATGCGATCCCGTATTCTGGCGAACGGAGAAATACCGTATCCGAATTGGAGTCGTCCATGAACCAGGTACAAGTTGAGCAGAAAAGTTATCAGATGCCCCCGCAGGATGGGATTACCATCGCGCACTTCATCACTGTCGCCGACATCGAACGATCGCTTCGATTTTACGAAACGGTCTTCGGAAGTCGCATTCTGAGCAGAGGCGACAGCAAAGGCGCGCCGGGGTACCTCCAGATCGCGAACACCTGGCTCATTGTCAATGTCGGGGGTGGTCCGACGCCCGACAAACCAACGGTCACGCTCAGCATCCCTCCCAACCCCGATGCAGTCAGCAGCTTCATGAATATCCGCGTTGCCGATATTCATGCGTGCTATGAACTATGGAAAAGCCGGGGGGCCGAGTTCATCACCGAGCCAAAGCCCAAATACGGCGAGACGCGCTGCTACATTCGCGATCCTGACGGCTACATTATAGAGGTTGGGCAAAGCAACCCGGGCGTCACTTACGGCTAAACGCCACGACGCATGAGAGCACCCTGAAGCCTATGCACGAGAGGGATGGCATCGACCCAGCGGCCAAGCCGAGCGGAACAGGTTGCGTCGAATGCCTGGCTCGGGGCGGATGGTGGTTGCATCTTCGCAGATGCGCCGAATGCGGTCACATCGGCTGCTGTGATACTTCACCAAATCAGCATGCATCGAAACATAGCGCCGCAACGGGTCACCCGATAATCGCGAGCTTCGAGCCGGGCGAGCGGTGGTTTTACGACTATCGTACAGAACAATTCATCCCCGGGCCGAAGCTTAACGCTCCTCACTCGCATCCGTTGGATCAACCGGTGCCCGGACCAGCCGGACGGGTGCCTTCTAATTGGCAAACGCTGCTTCACGAATAGGGGCGCGCGCCGCGATCGGCCGTGCCATTCGATAGCCCCGCAGCCGTCACGAGCTGCATGACTTTGCAATGATTGCTCCGCAATACACGAACACCATAATTGGCATGAACGTCCGCTTTTGGCCCTTAGCGGACATGCCAGCCGTGCCCGCCAATGTCTGCTTTCGGGGGCAAAGCGGACATTGACCACCCCGGTGCTCATCGCGATCTCGATTTCATGAGTACACGCCCTAGTTTGTGGCGATCGTGCGGGCTCTGGTTGCCTGCAAGGCCGATTCCCGCTTACGTGGGAATGAGCTAATTTTTCAACTCAGACGCAGTACCGCGCTAGTGCACCGGCGCTTCGTCCGCGACCAGCCGCAGATGCGGCGCGGTTGCCGTCATCAGGCTGCGATAGACGCTCAAATAATCCTGCGCCATACGCCGCGCGGTGAACCGTTCCTCGAAGCGACGCCGGACCTTTTCGCGGGACAAATGTCCAAGCCGATCGACCGCGCCGATGGCGCCGTTAACGTCTTCGACAATGAAGCCGGTTAGGCCGTCTTCGACCACTTCCGGGGCGGAACCGCGATTGAACGCGATAACCGGGGTGCCGCAGGCCATGGCCTCGATCATGACCAAGCCGAACGGCTCCGGCCAATCGATCGGAACCAAGAGCACAATCGCGCCGCTTAAGAATTCCGATTTCTCCCGGTCGCTGATCTCGCCGATATATTCGCAATTACCGTTGGCCAGCATCGGCTTGATCTGCTCGCTGAAGTAGTCCTGGTCGACTTTGTCGACTTTGGCAGCGATCTTAAGCGGCACGCCGCAATGCTCGGCGATGCGAATGGCCCGATCGACCCGCTTTTCCGGCGCAATGCGGCCCAGAAACCCGAAGTAAGAAGGCTTGATCGGTTTCGGCACCAAAAGGTCGGCCGGAAGGCCATGATGCACGGTGCGCACCCAGCGTGCTTGCGGCAGCGGCCGGCGTTGCGCGTTCGAAATCGACACCACCGGGATCGAGGAAAACTCATCGAATACCGGCTGGTGCTCCGGGAGATCAAGCCGGCCATGCAGCGTCGTCACAAACGGCGTCGGCTGCCGCGAAAACAGCGAGAACGGGTAATAATCCAGGTGACAGTGGATGAAATCGAAATCAGCGACCGACTGATAGACGCGCTCGAGCATCAACATGTGCAGCGCGTTGGGATCGCGGACCGAGCCATCGAGCCGTAGCGCCCGCGGCCATACCGCTTCAAGCCGCGCCGATGTTACCGAATCGCCGCTGGCATAGAGCGTAACCTCGTGCCCCAGCGCGATCAGCTCTTCCGTCAGCCAAGAAACGACCCGTTCGGTGCCGCCATACAGTTTCGGCGGGATGGCTTCGGTCAACGGCGCCACTTGTGCGATGTGCATCGAAAAGTCCCTCGATTTTCTTGAGTTCCTCACCCGGCGACTACCGACAACGTCGAAACCGCGAAAAATTTCAAATTGTGGACGGAACTTAATTTTTTGAAGTGCTTGGAACTTTTGCCGCCGGCACTGCATTGATACCGACACGCCACGCCGCGACGCGATCTCCGCCGAAGCATCGGCGTGACATACTGCAACCGAAATTGATTCAGATGCGCCGCGCTACGGGAACAGGGAGGGTTCCGGGTCGTTTGGACGAAGGTGGGAGCCACCGGGGCAGGCTCGCAACTTTGCCAATGGAGATGAGACGCGCATGGCTGAACTTACGGGTTACGCCGCTTCACCTTTCGCGTTCGTCCTTCGCTATATCCGGCTGCGGCCAATCTCCCATGCCGTTATTCTCACCGCGGTGCTCGCAGCCGTAGGCTGCTCCGTCTGCACGCAATACGGCGTCAAGTTCCTGGTCGACACACTCTCAAACGGCGAGAACGCGGCGGCCTGGACCGCTTTTTTCCTGCTGGGCGCCCTGATTGCCGCCGATAATTTGTTGTGGCGGGTCGCTGCCTGGACCGCCAATTACGCTTTCGTCGGGGTCACCGGCGACCTGCGGCGCGACTTGTTCAGCCATTTGATGGGGCACTCGCCGAGCTATTTTTCCGAGCGGCTGCCCGGCATGTTGACGAGCCGGGTGACGGCCACGTCCAATGCCATGTTTACCGCCGAGAATATGTTCATGTGGAACGTGCTGCCGCCCTGCGTGGCGACAGTCGCAGCAATCGCGCTGGTCCTGACGATCAGCGCGCCGATGGCGGCAACGCTGGCAGTGATTGCCGGCATCATGGTCTGCGTGATGTTCCGGCTTGCCGCCGCGGGCCGGCCGCTGCATCACGACTTCGCCCGCAAAGCCGCGGCCGTCGACGGCGAGATGATCGACGTCGTCAACAATATGTCGCTGGTGCGCGCGTTTGGCGGCTTTCTGCGCGAGCACCGCCGCTTTGACGCCACCGTCAACCGCGAGATGGCCGCGCGCCGGCGCAGCCTGTTTTATCTTGAAAAGCTGCGCATCTTTCACGCCGTCGTGACCATATTGCTGACGCTCGGTCTGGTCGCCTGGGCCATCATGTTGTGGCAGCGCGGCCAAGCGACCACCGGCGACGTCGTTCTGGCCTGCACACTAGCGCTGTCGGTTCTCAACGCGACACGCGATCTCGCCGTGGCGCTGGTTGATATCACCCAGCACATCGCGCGGCTGTCGGAAGCCGTTGCGACGCTCCTGGTCCCGCATGAATTGCGCGACGATCCACAGGCTGCGCCGCTCGTTCGGCGCGGCGCGAGCCTCAAATTCGAGGACGTCGATTTCACCTATCCCGACGGGCAGCGGATCTTTTCCGCCTTCTCACTCAGCATCTTGCCCGGCGAACGCGTCGGCCTGGTCGGCCATTCCGGCGGCGGCAAATCGACGTTATTCGCGCTGTTGCAACGCTTCTATGACGTCCAAGGCGGAGAGATTCTGCTCGACGGCCAAAACATCGCCCGCGTCACCCAAGAGAGCCTGCGCGCCGCGATGGCCATCGTGCCGCAGGACATCTCGATGTTCCACCGCTCGGTCATGGAGAATATCCGTTATGGCCGGCCTGAGGCCACCGATGACGAAGTCATGCAAGCAGCGTTTGCTGCGCGCTGCGATTTCATCGAGCAGTTGCCGCAGGGAATGCAAACGATCGTCGGCGACCGGGGCGTGAGATTGTCCGGCGGTCAGCGCCAGCGCATCGCCATTGCCCGGGCATTTTTGAAAGACGCGCCGCTTGTACTCCTCGACGAAGCGACATCCGCACTCGACACCGAATCCGAAGAGGCGATCCGCGAGGCGCTCGGCCATCTGATGAACCGGCGCACCGTGATCGCCATCGCGCATCGGCTGTCCACGGTGCGCAATTTCGACCGCATCGTGGTGCTGCAAACCGGCCGCGTCGTTCAGGATGGCCCGCCCGACGTTCTCATGCGCCGCGATGGGCTCTATCGCCAGCTGGTGCAGCGCGAGATGAATCGGCTGACGCAGCAGGCCGCCTGACCTCGATCCGCGCGGCAGACAAGCTAACCAAGCTAACGCATACGTGCTCGCAGCCGCAGACTGCGACGTGGTTTACCGCGCGTGCGATCAGCGTCACGGCCGTCTAATATGGCGAGCCTTCAGCGCCGGGAAACGCAGCGATGTATGAGGTCACCAACCAGCCGCCGCCGCTCGAACCTTACAATCTGCTGCAAACCGACCGCGTGCTCGGTGCGGCGCTTGTGCGCGAGAAAGCCGGCTGGGCGGCGGACGAACTCAACGCACTCGGCAAGACGCTCGGCGAACCGGAAACCATCCGGCTCGGCTTCGCCGCCAACGTCTATCCGCCGGTGCTGCGCGCGTTCGACCGTTACGGCCATCGCATCGACGAAGTTGAATTTCATCCGGCCTGGCATGCACTCCTTTCGCTCGCGGTCGGAGCCGGGCTGCATGCGAGTCCGTGGGCAGCCCCGCGCCCGGGTGCGCATGTCGCCCGCGCCGCAGGCACCTTCATGCTGGCGCAGATCGAAAGCGGCGTGTACTGCCCGATCGCAATGACCTATGGCGCGGTGCCGGCGCTGCGCCAGGCGCCGGCCGCGGCGGCGGAATGGCTGCCGCGCATGTTCTCGCGCCAATACGATCCGCGCTTTCGCCCGGCAGCCGAAAAGACCGGCGTTTTGCTGGGTATGGCGATGACGGAAAATCAGGGCGGATCGGATCTGCGCACCAATACCACGCAGGCGGAATTCCGAGGCAGCGATGGTCCGCGCCGGCTGTTTCGACTGACCGGGCAGAAATGGTTCATGTCGGCGCCGATGTGCGATGCATTTCTGGTGCTGGCGCAATCGAAGGGCGGACTGAGTTGCTTTCTGGTGCCGCGCTGGACGCGCGACGGCGAGCGCAACGCGATTCACCTGCTACGGCTCAAAGACAAGCTCGGCAATCGCTCCAATGCGTCGAGCGAAGTGGAGTTCGCCGGCGCAGAGGGCGAACTGATCGGCGAAGAAGGCCGCGGCATTCCGACCATTATCGAAATGAGCAATTACGCGCGGCTCGATTGCACGATCGGGTCGGCGGGCCTGATCCGCCAGGCCGTGGCGCAGGCGATCCATCATGCATCCTATCGTGTCGCGTTTCAGAAGAAGCTCATCGATCAGGCCCTGATGACGAATGTGCTCGCCGATCTCGCACTGGAATCCGAGGCCGCCACCGTGCTGACAATGCGGCTGGCGCACGCCTACGATGAGGAGGATGAGCTGGCGCTCGCGTGGCGGCGGGTGATGACGCCGGCGGCGAAATTCTGGATCTGCAAGCGCGCCCCGCTCGCGGCGGCCGAGGCGATGGAAGTGCTCGGCGGCAGCGGCTATGTCGAAGAGTGCGTGATGCCGCGCCTCTATCGCGAAGTGCCGGTGAACTCGATCTGGGAAGGCGCCGGCAACATCATGTGTCTCGACGTGCTCCGCGCATTGGAGCGCATGCCGGGCGCAGCGGAGCTGTTGTTGCGCGAGGTCGCGGAGAGCGCGCAGGCCGACAAGCGGCTGCGCACCGCCGCCGGCCGCTTGGAGCGCAAGTTCTCCGGACGGGACTGGAAGGACGAATCCCAGGCGCGGGTGGTGGTGCGCGACCTCGTTCTGGCCATGCAGGCCGCGCTTCTCTTTCGCCATGCACCGGCGCCGGTCGCCGACGCGTTTTGTTTATCGCGTCTCGGCGAAGAGCCTGGCGGCACGCTCGGTCTGCTGCCGCCCGGCATCGATTGTCGTGCGATCGTCGAACGCGCCGCGCCGCGGCCGGATTGACGCCGGCCATTGAACGCTGCGACGAGCGGCACGTGCGCCAATGTCTGCGGTTCGCGGCTTAGAGTTGGAACCCCAGATTTCAATATCTGATATGCGGCATAGGCAGGATGTTGCGCACTTCGCGGCGCGTGCGCGCCGGAACCCGCCGCTCGGCAACCCCGTTGAGTCGGCATGAGCGCGCGTCAAAATCGACCTTTGCGCGCGGTCACCACAAACCGGCGGAGGGTCGGCCCGATGCAGATCAAGAATTTCAAGGACATGTATGTCGCCGAGCTTCAGGAGCTCGCCAATATGGAGAGTCAGCTCGCCGAAGCGTTAAAGCGGATGGCCGATGCGGCCACGCATCCAGCTCTGAAAAAGGA
>DASSXN010000123.1:0-13148 GCA_035703785.1 Xanthobacteraceae bacterium | reverse complement strand
CCAGCGCCACGCGTTTTCCGGACGAACCGGAATTGCCGACCGCCGCCGAGTCGGGCGTGCCCGGTTATGACGCGTCGTCTTGGTACGCGATTTACGTGCCGGCGAAGACACCTGCGGACATCATCGCCAAGGTCAATGCCGATATGGCTGCGACGCTAAACGACGCCGCGACCAAGGAGAAATTCAAGCTGCTCGGCGTGTTGCCGCGAGGGTCCACGCCGCAGGAGCTCGCGGCGATGAATGTCGCCGATGCGGCCTTGTGGGGACCGATCATCAAAGAAGCGAATATCAAAGTCGAATGAAGGGAGGCGGCTCAGCCCCCGAACAATCGCTCGCCGGCATCGAGAAATTTCTGCGGATCGACGGCTTCGCCCTTGACCCGAACTTCATAATGCAGATGCGGTCCGGTCGAGCGCCCGGTCGAGCCGAGCTTGCCGACGACGCCGCCCGCGCGCACCGTGTCGCCGACATCGACGTCGATCTCGGAGAGATGACCGTAGCGGGTCACTAACCCATTGCCGTGATCGACTTCGACCATTTTGCCATAACCACCGCTCCAGCCCGCGACCGTAACAGTGCCCGCCGCAGTGGCGCGAATTGGATCGCCGGTATCGCCACGGAAATCGATGCCGGTATGCATCGCTGCTTCGTGCACGAAAGGATCGGTGCGAATGCCGAATAGCGAGGACTCGTCGATGTCGCCGGCGACCGGCTTGCGCAACGGCACTTTCAACAGCGTGGTGCCCAATGCATTGGCGTCCGCGCGCGCGAGATTAACGCGCATGAGCGCGCGCCCGAAGGCCGGATCTTGGGAAGCCAATTTCACCGGCACGAACGGACCGCCGCTCGCCGGCGCCGCAGCCTCCGCCTTAAGCCCGAGCTGAGCCAGCGCGCTGCGGATCTGACGCGCTTTGTTTTCGTAGCGATCTTGCATCTGGGTGACCGCCAGCGCCTGCCGGTGTTCCATCCGATCGAGTGCGGCTTCGAGGCGCCCAAGCGTGGCGCCAATGCTCGACTGCCGGCCGCGGTCGCCGCGCTGTGAACCCGCCGCCGGCTCGCCGCTTGGCTTTGCCCCCGGCCTGATCGAGCCGGTGGTCGCAGGGTCGGCGCCTCCGCTCAAGGCAGTAGCGCGCGACTCGAGCAGGGACTGGCGGCGTATCAGTTCGTCGAGTTTCTGTTCGAATTGTTCCTGATCGAGCAGCTGGCGACTGGTCGTACGGTCGATCTGGGCTCGCAGCTCCGCGATGCGATCCTCATAAGCGAACTGCTGTTCCGCTTGGCGGGTGATCAGCGTGCGGAGCACGTCGTCACGAAATGCAAGATAGGTTGCGGACGTAATCGACCACACCGCCATGATGACGACGGTGCCGACGGCGATCCAGAACGCCACCGGCCCGAACCTGACCTGTTTGCCGGCATGCGCAAGGGTGTAGGGGGCACCTTTGGGGTTCACACCGGACAGGCGTTCGCGCGATTCGGCGTTTCGCAAGGCACCCTCGATTGGACGCGGCGCTCGGGCCCGTCCGGAATACTGATGCGAATGAATTCTCGCGGTCTGTTGTGGCCGAGACGTCCACTGCGACATTGCCGCTCCCGCGCAAGCAGGGAGCGGAGTTCACTTAATTAAGGTTAACAATTAGGAAATTGAGTTGGGAGTTTTGCCAGGATTTTGCAGGCTTCGGTTAATGATTTGCATCCGGCTGCCGGCTCAAAGCGTCTTCGCTGCTTCGAGCACCTCTTGCGCGTGGCCGGCAACTGACACTTTGGGCCACACACGTGCGATACGCTGATCGGGGCCGATCAGGAACGTGGCGCGCACGATGCCCATGAATTTTCGGCCGTACAACGTCTTTTGCTGCCATACGCCATAGGCTTCGAGCACCTTGTGTGTCTCGTCCGATGCCAATGCTATTGCGAGCTTGTGCTTGGATTTGAAACGGTCCAGCGCCGTGACCGGATCCGCCGAGACCCCCACAATGTCGGTTCCAGCGCGGCTGAACGCGCTTTTGAGCCGTGAAAAATCGATGGCCTCTCGGGTGCAGCCGCTGGTGTCAGCGCGGGGATAAAAATAAAGAACGAGCTTGCGTCCGGCGAAGTCCGCAAGCGCGACTGTCCCACCGCCGTCCCGGGGCAGCCGGAAAGCCGGCGCTTTGGCGCCCCCAACCGGTCCCACGCCATTTACGGCCTTTGCCGGGCCGCCTGAAACCGCGCGTAGAGCCTGGTTTTTGGCCATATGCCTTCCTTTCGACGCTTTCGGGTCAGAATTCTGGGGCTTCAGAATACGCCCGCCGACCGGGGTGGTCGATTGCGGGACGTTAATCCTATCGGCGGCAATATCATCACTGTGACGACGCGACGGACGAGGGGACGCCCGAGCGGGCATGGCCAACCAAGATAGGCAGATCGGACCGCCCCCGCGATGGGGCGAGAGCATCGTTCACCCGCGACGTCGGGCCAGCCTTGTGGCGGCCCATCGCGGCGAGCGCTGGAGCGACGGCCGCTACCTTGCCGCTTATCGCCGCTTGCTGGCACGGCATCGGCGGCTCATCAAACGCGTAGCCATCAGCTGCGGCGTGCTTGTCGGCTTGCTGGTTCTTGGCTGCGCCGGATTATGGTGGCGGCTCTCGACCGGGCCCATTCAGGTCGACGCTTTTTCCCCCTGGCTGGTCGCCGCGATCGAGGAAAATTTCGGCAGCCGCGAGCGGGTAGAAGTCGGCGGTACGCAGATCGAGCGCACCGCGAATGGCGGCGCCGCGGTGCGTGTTCGCGACATTGTCGTGCGCGATCCGGACGGCTTCGTGGTCGCAAGCGCGCCGAAAGCGGAGATCCGCGTCTCCGGATTGAGTCTGCTCAGCGGGCATATGCGTGCCGAGAGCTTGAACCTGGTCGGCGCCGAACTTGCGGTGCGCATCGAGCAGGACGGCAATATCACTGTGTTTGCGTCCAGTGCCGACAAGCATCCGATCGCGAGGGCTAGCGCACCACTGGTAGGTGCCGCGTTGGGTAGTGCATCGTTGGGTAGTGCATCCCTACCACCGCAGGATAACCGGGCGATCGACAAACCGGCTGCGGCGACAATGTTGCCGGCCAATTCAGCGCCGGCGCGAGCCGCAGCGCCGCATCCGGCGGCTGCGGACAGCATCGCCGCTGTCTTGGCGTGGCTCGACGGCATCGGTCAATCGGGGCTCGACGGCCATGACCTGCGCGAACTCGGGTTAAAGGACGGCACCTTGACGGTAGACGATCAGCGCACCGGCAAGCGATGGAGTTTCCACGACATCACAATGAGCCTCGAACGGCCGCGCGGCGGCGGCATCACCGTGACGATAGGTTCGGAAAATCCGGAACGTCCCTGGGGCCTGACCGCTGCGATCAAGCCGACGACCGACGGCCATCGCAGTATTGCACTCGAAGCCCGCCAAGTGGCGGCCAGTGATCTTCTGCTGGCCTCCAGGTTTGATGATGGCACACTGCAAGTCGATCTGCCGCTTTCGGCGAGCTTGCGCGGCGAGATCGGCCGCAACGGCCTACCGCAGGCACTGGCTGGTCGCATCGTCGCCAATGCAGGCGCAATCAGCGACGGTGAAAGCAGCGATGGTCGGATCGAGATCGATCGCGCGGAGTTCAAGATCAATTGGGATGCAGCGAGCCGTCTTCTCGAAGTACCATTCCAGATTGTCTCCGGAAACAATCGCTTCACTTTGCTCGGGCAAGTCGAAGCGCCTGCGCAATCCCAAGGGTCTTGGGGATTTAAGATTGCCGGCGGCAGCGTTGTGCTTGGTACGACGGCCGCACCGGGTGATTCGCTCATTCTCAATCGGATTGGGGTGATCGGCCGCTTCGATCCGATCAGCAAAAGGCTGACTATCAATCACGGAGATGTCGGCAATGCGGATCTCGGCGTAGCCGTGTCGGGCAATGCCGATTATTCGAACGGCAATCTGCGCGTCACCACCGGATTAGCCGCGACGCGAATGAGTTCCGACGCCCTGAAAAAGCTATGGCCGGTCTTCGTCGCCCCGAAGGTGCGCGATTGGTTCAACGAGCATCTTGCGAGCGGGAATCTTGAGCGCTTGACGATTGCGGTGAATGCTCCCTTCGACACGCTCAAGGCCAGCGGTCCGCCGCTTCCCGATGATGGCCTCACGGTCGATGCGCTGGCGACCAATTGCATGATCCATCCGGTCTCCGGCCTGCCGGCGCTTCATGACGCCGATCTGACCGTCCATGTCGTCGGCCGCAATGCGCAGATCACGGTCGGCAAAGCCACGGCCGACCTGCCATCCGGCCGCAAGCTCGTGCTGTCGTCCGGCCTCTTTGAGGTTCCCGACACTGCGCCGCGCCAACCGCCGGCGCGCGTTCATTTCAAGTTGGATGGCCCCGTACCGGCCGCCGCCGAATTGCTGACGATGGATCGCCTGCGCGATGCCTCAGGCGCGCCATTCGACCCCGCGACCACGCGCGGCAATATGAGTGCGCTGGTCGCCTTGGCGATGCCGCTCAAGCCCGATCTGCCGCCCGGTTCGACCAATTATGCGATCACCGTGGACGCGCTGAATTTCTCCGCCGACCGGATGATCATGGGACAGAAGGTTGAATCGGCAGATCTTAAGGTCAACGCGAATAATCAGGGCTTCGCACTCAAAGGCGATGTCAAGATTGGCGGCGCGCCGGCGAGCCTGGAATACCGTAGGCTGCGCGGCGATGACGTGGCTGACGTCCACATCCAGGGCATGCTCGACGAAACAGCGCGAACCAATCTCGGCCTCGATCCGTCCGGGGTAATCAGCGGGGCAATTCCGATCGATGTCAGCGGCCGCGTCGGCACGGCCACCGAGCGCGATGGCCGGTTCGCCGTCCAAGCCGACCTGACACCGGCTCAGATCGAAGGTTTTTTGCCCGGCTGGGTCAAACAAGCCGGCAAGCCGGCCCGAGCCACCTTTACGCTGGTGACCAAACCGCAATCGGTGCGCGTCGAAGATTTGCTGATCGAAGGTGCCGGCGGCGGTGTGAAGGGCGCGGTCGATCTCGACGGTTCGGGCGATGTGATCTCGGCCAATTTCCCGTCCTACGGATTTTCTGATGGTGACCGCGCCAGCCTCAAAGTCGATCGCATGTCGGACGGCACGCTGCGCGCGATCATGCGTGGCGATGCCTATGATGGCCGTGGTTTCCTAAAAGCGCTCGCTGGCGCTCCCGCCAAAGCGACTCCGAAACGACCGCCGGCGGACATCGACCTCGACATGAAGCTCGGCGCGGTGCTCGGCCATAACGGCGAGGCATTGCGCGGGCTCGAATTGAAAATGTCGCGGCGCAACGGCGAGATCCGCAGCCTTGGTCTAACCGCCAAGATTGGGCACAGCGGTACGTTAACCGGTGAGCTACGCGGCCGACCGGGCGGCCGGCAAGTGGTCCAGCTAGAATCGAGTGATGCCGGTGCGTTGTTCCGCTTCTCGGACGTTTACTCCCGCATGACCGGCGGGCAGATGACTACTGTGATGGATGCGCCGTCGCCGGCCAATCCCGTTCAGCTCGGCACCGTGAGCGTTCGCAATTTCGCAGTCCACGACGAATCTCAGCTCGAGCGCGCCGTGGCCAACGGTAATCAGGCTCAGCGCAACGCCAACATGGCTTTCTCCGGCATGAAGGTCGATTTCACGCGCGGCCCCGGACGCATCGCTTTGCATGACGGTGTAGTCCGCGGGCCTGTGCTCGGCGGCACCATCGACGGCGTGATCGATTATGCCGAGGATGAAGTGCATCTGCGCGGCACGCTCATACCGCTTTACGGCGCCAACAATCTGCTCGGGCAGCTGCCGATCGTCGGCCTGTTCCTTGGCGGCGAGAAGGAGGGGCTCGTCGGCGTCACTTATGAGGTTGTCGGCAAGCCGGCCGGGCCGGTGCTTCACGTCAACCCGCTTTCGGCCCTGGCCCCGGGATTATTGCGCAAAGTGTTCGAATTCCCGGCCAACAATCCCTATACGCCGCCGCCGAATGATGACTCCGCGCCGCTCGACGACAACACCGCGACGGCCGCGCCAAACGTGCACTAAGCGCGCGTCGTCACATTGGCTTGAGCAGAACGTGGCGCTTACGGCCAAGCGATAGCTTAATCACACCGTCTGCGGTTACATCGGCTTCGCCGATGGTTGCTTTCTCCGTGGTCACGCGCTTGTCGTTGAGGAGGATTGCATTGTTGGCGATTGCGCGCCGGACCTCACCGTTCGACGCCGCCAGCCCGGCCCGCACGAAAGCATTGAGCACGCTGATGCCCTTTTTCAGTTCGGCGCGCGGCACTTCAACGGTTGGCAGCGCCGCGCCGACGCCGCGTTCTTCGAAGGTGGTGCGCGCGGTCGCCGCGGCTTCCTCAGCCGCGGCGCGGCCGTGAATGAGCGCAGTCGCTTCGGTCGCCAGAACTTTCTTTGCTTCGTTGATGTCCGAACCCTTTAGCGCTGAAAGCCGTTCGATCTCGTCGAGCGGCAGTATCGTAAAAAGTTTCAAGAAACGTGCGACGTCGCCATCGTCCGTATTGCGCCAATATTGCCAATATTCGTAGGGACTGACCTGATCGGCATTGAGCCATACCGCGCCGGACGCGGTCTTGCCCATCTTAACGCCGGATGAGGTCGTGATCAGCGGCGCGGTCAGCGCGAAGAATTGCGCATTATGCAGTCGCCGGCCGAGATCGATGCCGTTGACGATATTGCCCCATTGATCCGATCCGCCCATTTGCAGCACGCAGCCGTAGCGGCGGTGGAGCTCGACAAAATCGTAGGCCTGCAAAATCATGTAATTGAATTCCAGGAACGACAATTCCTGCTGCCGTTCCAACCGCAGCTTCACTGAATCGAAACTGAGCATGCGATTGATCGAAAAATGCCGGCCGACATCGCGGAGGAAATCGATATAGGCGAGCGTATTCAGCCAATCGGCATTGTTCGCCATGATCGCGTCGTTTGCCGAGCTTTTCGACGACTGATCGCCAAACCGCAGGAAACGCGAAAAGATCGCACGAATGCCCCTGAGATTTTCGTTGATGTCGTCATCGGAAAGGAGCCGCCGGCTTTCGTCCTTGCCGGATGGATCGCCGACCCGCGTGGTGCCGCCGCCCATCAGCGCGATCGGACGATGTCCGGTCTGCTGCAGCCAGTACAGCAGCATGATCGGCAGCAAGGACCCGACATGCAGCGACGGCGCCGTGCAATCGAAGCCGATATAGCCGGTGATCGTCGACGAACGCGCCAGCGTATCGAGCGCCTCGGGCTCCGAGATTTGATGGATGAATCCTCGCGTGGCGAGCACATTGAGGAATTCGGACTTGTAGGTGTTCATCGCGATCCGGCTTACTATGCTGGCGGTAGCGCCGCTGTGTAACAGGTCCGGCGCTTTATGCAAAAGCCCTTGATGCAAAAGTCATTGGCGATGCGGAAGCTTAATCGACGGGCTTCCTGGGAGCATCATGTCCGAGCAAGTCGCATCCGAACTGTCCTCACCGGCTGCCTCGATGTTGGCGATCGGGTTGATGAGCGGGACGTCGCAGGACGGTGTCGATGTCGCGCTGATTGACAGCGACGGTGAACACATCGGGCAGTTCGGCGCCACCGCCTGCCGACCCTATACCAAAGCCGAACGCACGTTCTTGCGCCGCGCCACTGCTGCGGCGGCCAATTTGACCGACCGGACCGCGCGGCCGGACGTCGTCGCCGAGGCCGAACGGCTGATCAATGACGCCCATGCCGAAGCGGTGGAGTCTTTCCTGGCGGCAAACGGCTTGCAGCGCGGCGAAGTGGCCGTGATCGGCTTCCACGGCCAGACACTGCTGCACCGGCCGGAGGCGCGGCTGACGCTGCAAATCGGCGACGGCCGGGCGCTGGCGGCCCGGCTCGGCATTCCGGTCGTGTATGACTTTCGTGCTGCCGATGTGGCCGCGGGCGGGCAGGGCGCGCCGCTAGCGCCGGTGTTTCATCGGGCCCTCGTGCGAAGGTTGCAGCGGCCTTTACCGATCGCGGTGCTCAATCTCGGCGGCGTGGCGAACATCACTTATATCGACGGCGAAGACTTGGTCGCGTGCGACACCGGGCCAGGGAACGCCTTGCTGGATGATTTCCTGCGGCTGCATACCGGGGAGCCGCTCGACACCGACGGCCGCACCGCGGCAAGCGGCACTGTCGACGAAAAGACGATCGAGCGCTTGCTGGCGCATCCGTTCTTCGCGCTGCCGCCGCCGAAATCGCTGGATCGGAATGAGTTCCGCGGCTGGGTCGGGGACGCACTCGACGGCATCGGCGTCGCCGACGGCGCGGCGACGCTCACTGCGCTCACCGCCGCGGCGGTGGCGCGCATCGTGCCGCATCTGCCGCGCGCACCGGCGAGCTGGATCGTCGCCGGCGGCGGCGCGCGCAACCCCACTTTGACGCGGATGCTGGCGGAGCGGCTCGTGCCGGCTGCTGTTGAGTCCGCACATGCGGTCGGCTGGTCGATCGACTCGCTCGAAGCGCAAGCTTTTGCATATCTGGCGGTGCGCAGCTTGCGCGGCCTGCCGCTCACTTTTCCTGGCACGACGGGCTCGCCGCGCCCGCTAACCGGCGGGGTATTGGCGCAGCCCTGAAGGTTAGTTTGACATTCCCCGGACGTGCCGCAGCGCGTCCCTCTCCCCCTCGCGGGAGAGGGTGCTTAGCGAGCGTTAGCGAGCGAAGCGGGTGAGGGGATACGCGCGCAGCGCGTTGTAATAGCACCCCTCACCCGGCTCGTGCATCGCTGACGCGCTGCACTTGCCACCCTCTCCCGCAAGGGGAGAGGGACGGGCAGCAGCGCAGTATTGAATGCCCCGCCCGAAACTAGATCAGAACGGAATCCGGCCGCGCGCGGTCCAGGTCCAGATGTGATTGGCGCTGCCGATGCCGCCGAATTCGCCGCCCGCGCCTAACGTCGCGCCGCCGGCGAAGCTCGCGGCGACGCCGCCGGTGACGCGCGCCGAGAAGCCTTGCAACAGCGGTACCGTCGTCAGCCCCGCGGTCTGCGCGTCATCCTTCGAGAAGTAATAATCGGCGTAGAGCCCGGCGTAGGGCGACAGGGCGACCGTGCTCGATGTCCAGGCGAATGGGTAGATCGCTTTGACACCGGCGCTGGCGCGGCCGGTTTCGAAATTGCGCGCCGGCTGGAACGTGCCGAGGCTGTCGGTGTAGGCGTTCTCATGTTCCCACAGCGCAAAGACGCGCGCCGAGGGTTCAACGACGAATTGTCGCCACGGATAGGTGCCGGTCAGCCCGCCGTTCACGAGCCATCGCGTGCCAAGGAAATGGCCGCTGGCTGAGCCGGACACGCCGTTGGCGAGTAGGTCAGACCATGCGCTGCCGGCGTCGAAGCGCAGATTCGGCGCGAGCTTCCAGCCGAGATAGGCGCCGACGGTCCAGCCGTCGCCCTTGAGCACGCCGTTGAACGCTTGCGATGAATAATCGAAGTGCTCGTAGCCGCCGAATGCGCCGATCACGAAATTCGGCGAGATGCGCCGCGTCAGTCCGGCGAAGGCGTCGATCTGCTCGCCTTTGAGATCGTTGCCAAACGTGCCGCGGAAGTAATCGGTGCCGCGCACGGTGATCCAGGCGAGCCAGTCATGCGGGGTGGATGAAGGGGGCGGCGGCGCCTTGGTCGGCATTCCACCGGTATAGCCGAGCGCGCGGAAGTCATCATCGACGCGCTTGGTGCTGTCATTGGCGGCGCTATTGGCGCTGCCGTTTGGCGGCACAAGGTTGCCATTCGGTGACGCCAGGTAGCGGCGCAGCGAGTCCCGATCCGACTCGATGCTGCGCTGCGGAGCATCGTCATTGAAGTAATAGGTGAAGCCGGTGCCGGTGGGCGACAATGACTGCGGGTTACCGCCGAATCCGGCGCTGACCGCATCGTCCATGGCGGCGCTCACGGCCTGGGCCCAGCCCTGGGCAATGATGGGCGTGGCGGAAATCTGCAACTCGCGCAGCTTGGCGCTATCTGCTGAGGACCCGACTTGCTGGTTCAAGGGCGCCGACGTGCTGCCGGCGAAAGTCGCATTGCCGCCAAAGACCGCGGTGATGGAATGGCTGCCAGAAGAAAGCGTCGATGTCGTGAATGTTGCAATTCCACCAGCGCCGAGATTGCCAGAACCGATGGCTGTTCCGCCGTCTTTGAAGGTTACCGCGCCGCTGAGTGTTCCCAATCCGGTCGCGATGTTTACTGTTGCGGTGAACGTGACCGCCTGACCGGGCGTGCTCGGATTGGGCGACGCAGTGAGCGTTGTCGTCGTCGTGCCCTTATTGACGGCTTGACTGAGAGTTGCCGAACTGGAGAGAAAATTCACGTCGCCGCTATAGCTCGCCAGGATGTTATGGGTACCGGCCGCAAGCGCCGCCGTGGTGAGCACTGCCTGGTTGCCGCTGAGCGGGACATTACCGAGCAATTGGCCGGTGCTTTGATCAGTGAAGGAGATGGAGCCGGTCGGCGTGCCGCTGCTGCTCGACGATACTGTGGCAGTAAAAGTGACTGGCTGCCCCACGAAGCTCGGATTTTGCGATGACGTCAGGGTCGTCGTCGTTGGGGCAATAAGGGTAACAACCACGGTTAGCGTTCCGCTGCTGCCGCCAGCGAAATTGTTGTCGCCATTATAGGTCGCAGTGACAGTGTTGCTTCCGAGTGGCAGTGTCGAGGTGGTGAAGGTCGCTTGGCCCCCGCTGAGCATAACGGTGGCAACTGCCACGTTATTCACGGTGAAAGTCACAGTGCCGGTCGGTGGCCCTGTGCCCGCCACGGCAGCATTCACAAAGGCTGTGAACGTCACGGGTTGGCCGAGCTTGCTTTGCCCGCCGACGGACGACGATATCCCGGTTCCGGCCCCCTGTTTTTGAACGGTGTACGGCGTTGATATCGAGCTCGGGTTGAAGGTGCTGTCGCCGCTATAATTCGCTGTGATCGTCAGATTGCCGACCGGAAGCGCCGTCGTGGTGAATGTCGCGGTGGATTGGCCGGTACCGGGGCCGGGAGTGGGCGCGACGGAACCAATTGTGCTGATGCCGTCGGAGAATGTCACCGTTCCGGTCGGTGTTCCCGTTCCCGTCGCGGACGAAATCGTGACCGTGAACATGACGGACTGGCCGAAGAAGCTCGACGTTGGCGAGGCCGAAATCGTCAGCGACGTGTTGACCTGGGTGGGCTGGTTGACGGTCTGCGTGAGCGAGGTAGGTCCGCTGCCGGTGAAGTTAGTATCGCCGGTGTAGCTCACCTTGATGGTGTGGCTGCCGACCGCCAGCGCGGACGTCGTGAGAGTTGCTTGACCGTTGACACCGCTGGCGATGAGCGTCCCGGTGCCGATTGAAGTGCTGCCGTCAAGAAAAGTTATCGTGCCACTCGGTATTGCGCTTACCACGGCCCCCGGTTGAACCGTGGCGATAAAGGTGACCGCTTGCCCGGACACGCTCGGGTTTAGCGACGAGGTTAGCGTGATCGTCGTCGTGGCTTTATTCACTACTTGCGGATTGTTGAGCAGCGATCCGGTACTGCCGTTGAAATTGACGTCGCCGTTGTAGCTTGCGGTAATGGTGTGATTGCCGAGCGCAAGGTTCGCAGTGTTGAGCACCGCTTGGCCGTTGCTGCCGAGTGTACCGGTGCCGATGGAAGCGCCGCCGTCGAGGAAGGTCACGGTGCCACTCGGTTCGAGTCCGCCTCCGGTTGGCGTTACCGCCGAAAGCACGGCCGTGAAGTTGACGAGCTGTGTTGAGGCGCTCGGATTGAACGATGACACGACGACAATGGTCACGTCGTTCTTGTTGACGACCTGCGGATTGCCAGTGAGCGCTCCGGTGCTGCCGGCGAAAGTGCCGTCGCCCGGGTAGCTTGCAGTGATGGTGTGATTGCCGACCGCAAGCGTCGCAATGTTGACTTGAGCTTGGCCATTGCTGCCGAGCGTTGCGGAGCCAATCGGAGCGCCCCCATCGAGGAACGTGACATTGCCGGTCGGGGTGCCGCCGGCGCCAGAGACGGTAGCGGTGAACGTCACGGATTGGCCGGCAACGCTGGGATTTTGCGACGATGCGACTGTGGTCGTGGTCGCCGTCTGCGCGCGCGCGCCGCTCAAAGATACCAGCAACACTGCACTCGCGAGCGTCAACGCGCGGAGAGCGCGCGGCAGGCTTCGCCGCACGCGCGAGGTAACAAACACATATCCGCGAAGCGCGCGCGCAACAGCATCGCGCCCGGCTTGCCAAATTGTTTTCACTTAAAGACGCCGCCCTCGGAAGAGTCCTTTACCCCCAATGGACTTTATATCGGAGCGATGCTGCGCGGCGCGTTGCGTGCGCAGTCAGGTACAATTCAGTTGTGAATTTTCATCGCTGTGTTTTGGGGAGCACAAATTTTTGACGAATGAATCAACGAAGCGATGCGCTGACAAGAATTAAATTCATCTCATGTCTTGAAACATGAATTTATCTCTGCGAGCGACCCGCCTTCGCTCGCTCGGCGAGCTACGGCAGGTTTGAGTCCGCCGACCTTGCTTCGCCCACCGAAGCGTTACGCGAAATCAATCAGTCCGCGAACGGCGGGCTTCGCGCAGGCGGGAGCGCGGAGCGTAGGCGGAAGCGAAACAATTCTCCCTCCCTGCAAAGCAATCCAGGGCCGCTACTTCGCCGCCGCTTCCTTGAGCGGATCCTTCACGGCGGGGAAGATCTCGAACTCGATCGCCCAGGGCTCGCCGCTCACTTTCTGCACTTTGCGGATGTAAACGTTCTGCACGATGTCGCGCGTGCGCGGATCGATCGAGATCGGCCCGCGCGGGCTTTCCCATTTCATTTCTTTCATGACGCCGACCACGGTGTCGGCATCGGTCTTGCCATTGGTCTGTTGCAGCGCCTGATAAATCAGGTGCATGCCGTCATAGCCGCCGACCGAGATGAAATTGGCGCGATGGCCGGTCGCCTTCTTGTAGGCGGCCACGTAGTCCTTGTTGAGCTGCGAGGGATGTGCCGCCGAATACATACCGGCGGTGACCACGCCAAGGAGCGCGTCACCCGTGGTCGGCAGGTCGTCGTCGTCGACGATGTCGCCCGGGCCGATTAGCTTGATGCCGGATTTGTCGAGACCGCGCTCGGAGAATTGCCGGGCGAAAGTGCCCGCCTGTCCGG
>DASSXN010000011.1:0-8320 GCA_035703785.1 Xanthobacteraceae bacterium | reverse complement strand
GCCTTATCGCCAAAATCTCTATGATAAAGACATTCGGGGGAAGCAGTAACCCGTGCGCATGGGCGGCGCGATTAATCGTCTGCCACTCTTCGTCCGCTCGGTCGTCGTCGGACCACCTTTGGAGGTGCGCGCGGTCCTCCGATGTCAGACCAAAGACATCCGTGTATGAAACCAAAGCGGCCTTGAAAGATTCAAGCATACTCACCTTCGCTAGTCGCAAACGCCAGCGAGTTAGCGCAGTTGGCGATGCCGACGTCAGCTCTTCGATCTGCCGATTTGTACGCGCCGAATCATTTGTCGCGGTCGCAAACTAACACGTTACAGCGCCAAGATTCGTGACCGACCGTCCACAGACGTCCACGCATGCTTATTGGACATATATTGGACATGCAATTCGCGTAATCACATAAATCACTGAAGTTATTGGCGCTCCCTAGGGGACTCGAACCCCTGTTTTCGCCGTGAGAGGGCGACGTCCTGGGCCGCTAGACGAAGGGAGCGACCAATTCGAAATAGCCGCGATGGCGCGGCGGCGCAAGCGCTGACAATCACGTCAAGGGTTGCGATTGGGCAAGCCCTTTTCACCGCGCGTGCGGCGGATCTCATCCTGCCGCGCGACGACATCATCGCGCATCTTTTTTAGCCCGGCTTTTACGTCTTCGCGCGCCTTGCGCGTCGCATAGTCGTCGGCGTGGCCGTCGTCCCAGGCGATGACCCGGTCGATCGTGGCGACCAGAGCTTGGATGTCCCCAAACGCATATTGATTAATGGGCGGACCCATCGTCGACATCAGGGCATCGAATAGGGCCCGTCCGCCCGAAGGATCACCGTTTGGATTTGCCAACAGATAGGCACGATACCGAAGTTGCCCCAGGTAGAAAAAGAAAACGGCGTCGTCCTTCCTGCCCGCTTCCCACAGATGCTTGCAGAGCTCCAATGCGGCCAGCGCATGTTCGTGCTCGATCCCGACGGCAAGCGCTTCGATGGACTGCGACTGCGATTGATTTGCGACGTCTGCGCCGCCGGCGGTGATGCCCGGCTCTGCTTGGGCGAGCATCGGCGAAAGAAGCCCTGCCGTCAGCAGCAATACTCGTAAAAACATCACAGCCTTTAAGGCTCGCGGGTAAAGCGCAGCTGGCCGGTCTGCTTGAGCGTCTTGATGTCGAAAGTGCGCAATTCATTGACGCCGTCGATTTCGATCAGCACGGCAAGCCGCCCCGCCGAGGCCGAGGTCGAGATCAAGCGCGCGCCTTTGGGCAGCGAAATAAGATCGTCGGTGGCGACCACAGGGCCGGCGCCGCCAAACGTCCGATAGCCGATCACAGCGACCACCGCGCCGATCGCGAGCGCGGTGGTCAGCGCCGAGATCAGCATGATGATGCGCGCGCGGGCCACCACTTGCGCCGCCGCGGACTCGGCGGGCTCACCCGCGATTGATAGATTGGCACTTCGCCGCGCGCCGGAAACATTCATGACGCCCCCCTCGGCATCGTCTTCGCCCACGCCGACATCCGTTCTGGTAGCCCCCGATGAGGCCGGCCAAAGACTCGATCGCGTGCTGGCCCGTCACCTCGCCGAGCTGTCCCGCTCGCGTCTTAAAACCATGATCGAGGCGGGCACGGTCGAGGTCGACGGCCATACGATCCGCGATCCCAGCCATCGCGTCAATTCCGGCGCTGCCATCAAGGTTGACGTGCCGCCGCCGCATCCGGCGCGCCCGCAGGGCGAGCCCATTCCGCTTAAGGTCGTTTACGAAGACGACGACATGATCGTGATCGACAAGCCGGCCGGCCTGGTCGTTCATCCGGCTGCCGGCAACTGGACCGGAACGCTGGTGAACGCCTTGATCGCCCATTGCGGCGACAGCCTTTCCGGGATTGGCGGCGAGCGCAGGCCCGGCATCGTCCACCGGCTCGATAAGGACACGACCGGCCTGATGGTGGTGGCGAAAAACGATCGCGCGCATGCGGCGCTGGCGGCGCAATTTGCCGATCACGGCCGCAGCGGCGCGCCGTTCGAGCGCGGCTATCTCGCCTTCGTCTGGGGTGCGCCCGACCGCCCGCATGGCAGGATCGATCGTCCAATCGACCGCGATCCGCGGGCGCGGGATCGCATGGCGGTTCGCGAGGGCGGCCGCGCAGCGGTAACGTATTGGCAAATGCTGGAGCGCTACCCCGCCGCCAAGCCGGCGCGATCCACGGCGCGATCCATGGCGCGATCCATGGCGAAGCAAAAACGCGCGATTGGACCACAGGCCGTGGCGAGCTTATTGGCCTGCCGGCTCGAAACCGGCCGGACCCACCAGATTCGGGTCCATTTGGCCTCGATCGGGCACTCCCTGTTAGGGGATCCGGTCTACGGGGCCCGATTTCGCACCAAGGCGGCGCTTTTGCCGCAGCCGGCGCAAGGTGCGCTCGCCGACCTTGGCAGGCAAGCACTGCATGCCCATATGTTGCGTATTAAGCATCCGTTAACCAGCGAAATCCTTGAGTTCCGGTCGGAACTGCCGCGTGATCTTGCCCGTTTGCATAATGCGCTGGTCGGGAGTCGGGCCGGCACTGGCGGTGAGTAGTCTGGCGGTAAGGATTCCGCGAGTTTTCAGCGCCATTTGAGCGAAAATCAAGCCGGCATCGCGGCGAAGTGATGCCGTTTCCCTTCCGCTCGGCTGATTCGACCGTGTATGTTGCGGGTGCGAAATGATGGAACCGGAGCCGTCGGCTCAAAGAGCGACGGCTCCGCCCGCCCGCCGCTTCGCGGGGGCTAGAATATGGAGGGCGCTGTCATGGCCCAAACTGCTGCACTGCCCATCTTATCGGGCGAAACCGGCCTCACCCGGTACCTAGAAGAGATCCGGCGGTTCCCGATGCTGGAACCGCAGGAAGAATTTATGCTGGCCAAGCGCTGGCGCGAGCACGGCGACCGCGACGCGGCGCATAGGCTCGTCACCAGCCATTTGCGGCTCGTGGCCAAGATTGCCATGGGCTATCGCGGCTATGGCCTGCCGATCTCGGAAGTCATCTCCGAAGGCAATGTCGGGCTGATGCAGGCGGTCAAGCGCTTCGAGCCCGACAAGGGATTTCGGCTCGCCACCTATGCGATGTGGTGGATCAAGGCCGCGATCCAGGAATACATCCTGCGCTCGTGGTCGCTCGTGAAGATGGGCACCACCGCCAATCAGAAGAAGCTGTTCTTCAACCTGCGCAAGGCCAAGAGCCGGATTTCGGCGCTGGATGAAGGCGACATGCGCCCGGATCAAGTCAAGCTCATTGCCAAGCGGCTTGGCGTGACCGAGCAGGATGTCATCGACATGAACCGCCGGCTCGGCGGCGATGCTTCGCTCAACGCGCCGATCCGCGAAGATGGCGATTCCGGCGAATGGATGGATTGGCTGGTCGACGACAGCGTCAGCCAGGAAAGCCGGCTGGCCGAAAGCGAGCAGTCAGAAAACCGGCACAAGGCGCTCGGCGAGGCGCTCACCGTGCTCAATGATCGCGAGCGCCGGATTTTTGAGGCGCGGCGGCTCGCCGACGAGCCGATCACGCTCGAAGAACTCGCCGACGAGTTCGGCGTATCGCGCGAGCGCGTGCGCCAGATCGAGGTGCGCGCCTTCGAGAAAGTGCAGAAGGCGGTCAAGAACAACATCGCGCATATGGAAAACCCGCACGCCGCCGTCGCTGCGGCCGCGGCTGCGCGGTAGGCACGGATCATCCTTGTGAGAACGTCATCCTGAGGTGCCCGCCGTAGGCGGGCCTCGAAGGATGCGAGCCGCCGTCCTTCGAGGCTTCTCCGACAAGTCGGGGTCGCACCTCAGGACGACGGCGGATTTTTACTTTCCCGCCGCCTTGCGCAGCGCCGCATTGATGCGGTCCTGCCAACCGGGGCCGTCTTGCTGGAAAAAGTCGAGCACGTCGCGGTCGATCCGCAGCGTCACTGTTTCTTTCCCGCCCGGTAACGCGGCCGGCGCCGTCCTCGCCGGACCTTCGACCGGCTTGGTCGTCACCGCCTTGAAGGCTTTCTCGGCGGCGGCGCGCGCGTCGGGCTCGCGCCGCGGCTTCGGCGTGTCCCGCCAATCTCTCGATCGGTCTCTCGAATCGTCCCGTCCCATAGACTGATAATGACGCCTGCCAAGGCTGGATGCAAAGCAAGGCTGGATGCAAAGCAAGGCTTGATGCAAAGCGAGCGCCGCCAGCAACGCAACCTTAGGCGCCTATTGCGTCGTTGATCGCCCGCAATAGGGTGAGCAGCGCGCGATTGAGTGGCATTGCCATGCCATGGCGGTCGCCGGCCGCAACGATCGCGCCCGTGAGCGCCTCGACCTCGAGCCGGCGCCCGGCGAGGCGATCGAAATACATCGAGGTGCCAAGCTCGCCGGAAAAATTATGCAGCGTGGCGATCGTGCGGGCGGTTTCATCTTCCGCGAGCTTAATACCCTCGGCGCGCGCCGCCGCGACCGCTTCGTCGAGAACGCCCCGGCACAATTCCTGAACGTCAGGACGACGCAGCACCGCCTGCCGCTGCAATGTCAAGGCAGTGATCGGATTGGCAACCGCATTGATCAGAAGCTTGCGCCAGGCCAGCGTCGCGAAATCGCCGCTGCGAATGATGCGAAGCGTCGTGCCCTCGAACAAATCGACGAAAGCGCGGCCGGGCTCATCATCGGCGACCACGGCATCGTAGGAGCCGGCATGGCGAATCCGCACGCGGTCCGGCGCCAAACGCTCGCCGTTATAATAGACCAGCACCGGCACGATGGTGGCGCCACGCGCGAGCGGCGCCACGCAGGCCACGTGATCGATGCCGTTCTGCAAGACCGCAACGCGGGTGTCCGCCGGGCACAGCCGCGCCAGCCATGGAGCGGCGGCCGCGGTCTGATGCGTCTTGGTGCAAACGACCACCCAATCGACCGGTTTGGCTGACGCCGGATCGGTCAACATGCGAAGCGGCGCCTCGACCGTGCCTTCCGCCCGCTCGAGCGTAAACCGCGCGATCGGCTGGCGCGTGCAGGCTAAGATATCGTGCCGCCCGGCGGCGGCGAGACTGCCGGCGGCACCGCCGCCGACGCCGCCAAGCCCGATCACTGCGACGGTCAACCGCCGCGCCGGTGCCCCCGTTGTCATGGTTGAGATTGCTCGACCCGATCAGGAGAATATTGCGCGCTGGAAAACGGCGATAAAACCCCCGATCCGAAAGGACCGGGGGGGTTGGTCCGATATTTTGGTCGGTCAATCTATCTCGAAGGGCAGCCTACCAGCCACCTGATTTCCGTCGTGCCGCGGCAGTACCGCTATAGGGTTCGCCATAGGTATCGCCGCCGCCCGGCGAATTGGGTCCGTAATTCGGCTGGCTTTGCGCAAAACTCAGCGTCGGCGCCAGGAAGCTCGTCGCCGCCACGCCTGCGAACAGAGTCAAGGCCAGCACGAGCTTTGCTGCATTCATCGTTGCGACTCTTCGCTGTTGCCTCGCCCCGGCCCGCTGGACCGGTAGTACAGCCAATTGCCGGCGGTACCATAGGGGTCGTAACCATAGGCGATGGGCGGCGCCACATTCGGCTCGCCGACATAGTTATAGAGTCCCGGCGGGAAGTAGTCCGGCCCATAAGCTCCGTAGCCATATGGCGTGGCGTAATAGTAGCCCTGCGCTGCAGCCGCCGACGTCGCGGCGATCACTAGGCCAGCGCCAAAGAGAAGTTTCTTCATAGTTCCGGCTCCGCTTTCACTTTAGGGGCAACGATCCGCGCGGCGATCGGTTCGCTCCCAGAAGCCTTTGTGGCCAGCCTTGGAACAGCGTTGTTCCCGCCACCAAAAAACGCACTGCAATTAGTGGCTTCGCGGCGATGAACGCGCGCGCGGCTTCCTCAGACGGCGGCTAGGGCATGGCCGGTCAGCGCGTAGAACAGAACGCCCGCCGCGATCACGAGCGCCATCAACAAGAGCGGCGTGAGAAATCTGGCGTCGTTTCGTCGATCGATGTCGCGCTGGCTGGCCATGACCGCACCTGAACAATCCGGCTTCGTTTGCAGTCTAACGGCCGCGTCGCGAAGAATGTTCTGGCGCAATACTGCAGCGCATTGCCGCGGCTCCCGCCATGGCGATGTGTTCGTGTCCTAACAGATGATGGTCTTACCAGGCGCGATAGGTGCGGCAGGTGTAATTGCCAACCACGAATTCACGATAGCATTTGGTAATGGTGCCGCGGCGGCGGCGTTCGGCATATTGGGCCTGCTGCAAGCTATTGGCTGCCGTTGCCGCCTGTTGAACGGCGCCAGCGTCCACTGGCAGCGCTAGCGCACTTTGGCAGGCGATGACACCGAGACCGGCGGCTAAACCTAACGCAGCGAGCATCGTTCTCATGGATTTTCCTCCACTGTTATTGCCGAAAGCAAACTACTCTCGCTGCGCGCGTCTCGACAATCGGCGCACGCAATCGCCCACACGATTTATTTGTCTGCGGCGAAGGCCTCAAGCCGTAGCGGCAAGACTGCGCCGAACCAGGCGGCATGCGCGGTGTGATCGGCCAGATCGTCGCCGGTTTCCGGATGCAGCAGCACGACCAGATCGTCGCGATTGAGCATCAACCACGGCACAAATGCCGCAAGCATCGCGGCGGGAAAGGCGATCTGAAACATCGATTGGGGATGCGGTCCGACCAGCTCGTCGTGCCAGCGGCCGAGCTTGGCTTGCGAAAAGTCTTTGGCAACGCGCTGGCGCAGCCGCTCGGCGCGGCCGCGGCTGTTCGCCGGATCATAATAGATATGGGCGTGATATTGCGCGACGGCCGGCTGCTGCATGGTTGCTTGGTGAGCCTTATGAGTGGGGGCGCTATTGCGCACTCTTGCGAAACGATTGGCAAGGCCGGTCAGTGGCTCGCTAGGTCACCCGGTCAGGTGGCCCGCGGCTGTGGGTCACGCGCCCGCCGGTGCGGGAACAGGTTGGCAAGAATGACGGCCAGAATCCCGGTGAGAAAAATGCCGTCGAAAGTGCCGGCGCCTCCGATCGAAGCCACCGGCGCGCCGAGCCCGCTCACTTTGTCGAGATTGGTCAGATCGGCGCCAATCAGAGTGCCGAGCGCCCCGGCAATATAGGCAAGCGGCGCGGCGTCTTCGCGCGACAAGATCAGCGCGACGGCGGCGGTGGTGACCACCGGCACGAACACCGGCACCGCGATGCCGAGCCCGGGGACCGGATCAGCGAGCCAGTGCAAAACCAGCGCCACGATCACCGTCGCGATCGTGCCCTTGATCCACAAGTTGTGGGCGAATAGCAGATAGAGCGACAACAAAGTCGGGATCACCGCGCCGCCGACATTGACCGCAATCACCGTGCCTCGCCAATGACTGACCACCGGAACCGCATATTGCATGCCGAAGAAGTCGATGACGCGGTCCGAGACAACCGGCTCCGGCGATAGCTGGACAATTGGAATGTTGAAAACGCTGCCGATCAGCGAGGCGAACAAGAGTAACAGCGCCGTCCCTGAACTGATGCCGAGACTGACATAGGCGTAACGCAGCGATTGGAGGATCAGAACGGCGATGAAGATGCCGACCAGGATTGCAAAGAAGCTCGGCGCCAGTGGCAGGTAATGATATTGGCTCATCTCCATCGGCGCAGGGTCCTCTGTTCGTGGTCGTGTCCAGCTAAAATGTTAACCCTGCCCGAAATCGTATAGCTTCTGCGACTTAGATAAGCTTGGCCGCCTTGCTAGTCCAACGCGCGGGCCTATAATCCGGCGCTTCCTTCGCGCAGGGGTTTTTCAATCGTGGCGCCTTCGGAAGCGAAATCCATCGCCATTATCATGGGCAGCCAGTCTGACTGGCAGACGATGAAGCACGCCGCCGAGACCCTCGACGCGCTGCAAGTCGGCTACCAGACGCGCATTGTCTCGGCCCATCGCACGCCGGAGCGGTTATACGCCTTCGCCAGAGGCGCCAAAGCCGAAGGCTTCAAAGTGATCATCGCCGGCGCCGGCGGCGCCGCGCACCTGCCGGGCATGACCGCTTCGCTTACCAGCTTGCCGGTTTTCGGCGTGCCGATCGAATCCAAGGCGCTCTCCGGACAAGACTCGCTGTATTCGATCGTGCAAATGCCCCCCGGCGTACCGGTCGGCACGCTCGCGATCGGCCGGGCCGGCGCGATCAATGCGGCGCTGCTCGCTGCCAGCGTGCTCGCGCTAAACGATGCGGCACTGGCGCGGCGGCTCGAAGCCTGGCGGGCAGCGCAGACCGCGGGTGTACCCGAGGCGCCGAAGGATATCGCGTGAGCGCAGCCGCGCCTGTGCTCGAGCCCGAGGCGACCATCGGCATCCTCGGCGGCGGACAGCT
>DASSXN010000209.1:0-15876 GCA_035703785.1 Xanthobacteraceae bacterium | reverse complement strand
CCTATCGCACACGGCCGCTACGCGACCAGTTTGTCGAATTTTGCGAACCCGTCTGTCGGCGTTTCGCCTCCGACTCTTTTCGTTCTTCCCGTTCGTCATTGCCGGGCTTGACCCGGCAATCCATGCGGAAGCTTTTGCTCGCACAGCGCTTCCACCGGCGTTCGGGCGCATCGCTGCAACATGGACCACCGGATCAAGTCCGGTGGTGACGGGTTTTGACCGTGGCGTGGCATAGCTCGGGAGCAAAGGCGCGCGGCTAGGATGACTTTGCTTGCGTTATCCTGGAGTAGGCGGAGGTGAATCTTGGCGTGCGGAACCGCTCATCAGCAACTAATTCGTCAGCCGAGCATGCCGAGCGCGTGCAGATAGGTTTCAAGCAACGCCTCCTGCTCCTTGCGCTCATTGAGGTCCTGTTTGCGCAGGCGGACAACGACACGCAGTGTCTTGACATCAAAGCCGTTGCCCTTGGCCTCGGCATAGACATCGCGGATGTCGTCGGCGATCGCCTTCTTTTCCTCCTCGAGCCGTTCGACCCGCTCAATAAAGGCTTTGAGCTGATCCTTGGCGAAACGGCGGGCGGGTTGATCGTCTTTGACGGCGGCAGCAGTAGCCATTGGACACTCCGTGGCGCGGTTCTCGCAATCCGCCGCCAGCATTCGAAGCTGCGCGCCTTCCGGTCAAGCGACGAGCGCGCTCATCCACAGCACTGCACAGGCGAACGGCGCCGCGCTGCGACCGTCAATGCTTTTGACTTGCTTTTTCGAACGCGGTCTTCTGTTCGGCCGAGGCCTCCTTCTGGTATTTGGCGCGCCATTCATCGTAGGGCATGCCGTAGACGACCTCGCGGCTCTGCTCCTTGGTCATCGGGATTCCTTTGGCGTCGGCGGCATCTTTCATCCAGTTGGAGAGGCAGTTGCGGCAAAAGCCGGCCAGATTCATCAAATCGATGTTCTGCACGTCGGTGCGGGCACGCAAGTGCTCGACCAGGCGGCGGTAGACGGCGGCTTCGAGTTCCGTGCGGGCATTTTGATCGATAGCCATAATCTCCTCCGCAAGCTACCTATGGACAGCGCGAACATAGAGACGCGGCGCGGATCTTTCCATACGCCTTTGACGCCGCTCTCGACACGATTTTTCAATAGCCCATGCCGGGCGCCGGTCATTGAGGCAACGGTGACGACCAAATTGCGTGAACTCCTTGAATCCCTGTTTCGGATCGCGGTCGCCGCCGCGCATCCGTCGCGCTGCCTGCCGCCGCATCTGCCGGACGCGCCGCGGCGTGGACGCTTGATCGTGCTTGCTGCCGGCAAGGCCGCGGGCTCGCTCACTGAAGTGGCGGAACGACATTTTCGCGCGCTCATCGAAGAGGGCCGGCTCGACGGTGTGGCCGTGACGCGCCATGGCTACGGGCGGCCGACGCAGCGCATCGCCATGGTCGAAGCGGGACACCCCGTCCCCGACGAGGCGGGCATTGCCGGCACCGAGCGCGCGCTGGCGCGCGCCGACGGCGCCGGCGCCGATGATCTCGTCCTCGTTCTTCTCTCCGGTGGCGCCTCGGCCAATTGGATCGCGCCGGCCGCGGGTATCACGCTGGCGGAAAAGCAGGCGACCACCCGCGCGCTTCTGCGCAGCGGCGCCAATATCCGCGAGATCAATTGCGTGCGTAAGCATCTCTCGCGCATCAAAGGCGGCCGGCTCGCCCGCCGCGCCCACCCCGCGCGCGTCGTCACGCTGGCGATCTCGGATGTCCCGGGAGACGACCCCGCGGTCATCGGTTCGGGACCGACGGTGCCGGACCCGACGACGCTCGGTGATGCGCGGGCAATCGTGGAAAAATACCGGCTCGATCTGCCCCAAGCCGTCACGCGCGCGCTGGCCGATCCGGGCAACGAATCGCCGAAGCCGGAGGATGCGATTTTTGCCGCGGGCGCCTACCGCATCCTGGCCCGGCCAGCCGATGCGCTGGCGGCGGCCGAGCAGCGCGCGCGGGAAGCGGGTTACAACTGCATCGTGCTCGGCGACCGCCTGCAGGGGGAGGCTCGCGAGGTCGCCGCCGAACACGCCCGGCTGGCCCGCGACCATGCGGCGGCCGGCCACCGTGTGGCGATCCTCTCGGGGGGCGAGCTGACCGTGACCCTCAAAGGCGGCGGCCGGGGCGGTCCGAACCAGGAATATGCGCTGGCGCTTGCCATCCATCTCGCCGGCGCCAAAGGCATTGCCGCCCTCGCCGCCGATACCGATGGAACCGACGGCGGCCAGGGCCTGCCGGACGACCCGGCCGGGGCCTTTATCGACGACACGACCCTGATACGGGCCAAAGGGCTCGGCCTCGATCCCGCCTCGTTTCTCGCCGACAACGATTCCACGGGGTTTTTCAACGCCATCGGCGATTTGTTCGTACCCGGCCCGACGTTCACCAACGTCACCGACTTTCGCGCCATCGTCGTTGACAGGCCCGCCGATTGAAAACGAACCTGCGCTTCAGATGAGCCTACCCATTGTCGCGAATAGGTTACGCGGAGCGCTGTTCGCGAGCGCAATTGCCGCGCTGCCGCTCACTATTTCGTCCACCGGACCGGCGGCGGCCGATTTCCGTCTGTGCAACAACACCTCGAGCCGGGTCGGCATCGCCATCGGCTACAAGGAGGCCGATGGCTGGACCACCGAGGGCTGGTGGAACCTGCCGGCGCGGACCTGCGAAACCGTACTGAAAGGCAATCTCGTCGCCCGTTATTATTATGTCTACGCCATAGATTACGATCACGGCGGCGAATGGATGGGTCAGGCCTATATGTGTACCCGTGACAAGGAATTCACGATCCGCGGTATCGGCGACTGCCTGGCGCGCGGTTATGACCGCAGCGGGTTCTTCGAAGTCGATACCGGGGAGCAGCGGGCCTGGACGGTGCAATTGACGGAATCGAGCGAACAGCCGAAGCAAAGCCCGGCGCCGCCTGGGCCGGTGAGCAGTAATCCCGGCGCGGCTTCGCCCGCCATCGGAACGCCGGCGATTGCGTTGCCGCCGGGTCGCGCCGGCTCGCCACCCGGCGTGTCGGCGCCGCCCGGAGCGCGGACGCAATGAGGCGGCAACGCCGTACCAAAGTCGTTGCCACGCTGGGACCGGCTTCTTCGGATCGCGTGACGATCGACCGGCTGTTCGCTGCCGGCGCCGATGTGTTCCGCATCAATATGAGCCACACCAATCCCGACCGCATGCGGGAATTGGTGGCCATGATCCGCGCAGTCGAAAGCGAGCACAGCCGGCCGATCGGCATCCTAGTCGATCTGCAAGGCCCGAAATTACGGGTCGGCACGTTCAAGGACGGGTCGGCCGAAATCGACAGCGGACAGGATTTCACGCTCGACGCCAATACGGCGCCGGGCGACGCGAACCGCGTGCAGCTTCCGCATCCGGAGATATTCGCCGCGATCAAGCCGGGCGATACCCTACTCATCGACGACGGCAAGCTGCGGCTCAAGGCCACCGCGGTGACGCCGGAGCGTATCGTCACGCGAGTCGAGGTCGGCGGCAAAGTGTCGAACCGCAAAGGCGTCAGCCTGCCGGACACGGTGGTGCCGCTCGCGGCGCTGGCGCCGAAAGACATTGCCGATCTCGAAGCTGCGCTCGATGCTGGCGTCGACTGGATCGCGCTGTCGTTCATTCAGCGCCCCGAGGACGTCGCCGAGGCAAAAAAACTAACCCGCGGGCGCGCCGCGGTGATGGCCAAGATCGAGAAGCCGCAAGCGGTGGCCAAGCTCGGCGACATTCTCGAAACGGCCGATGCGCTCATGGTCGCCCGCGGCGATCTTGGCGTGGAAATGCCGCTGGAGCGGGTGCCCGGCGTGCAGAAGGAGATGACGCGCGCCTGCCGGCGCGCCGGCAAGCCGATCGTGGTTGCAACCCAGATGCTCGAATCGATGATCTCAAGCCCGGTGCCGACGCGCGCCGAGGTCTCCGACGTCGCCACCGCGATTTTCGACGGCGCCGACGCGGTCATGCTGTCGGCGGAATCGGCGTCGGGACAATATCCGGTCGAAGCGGTGGCGACCATGAACCGCATCGCCGAAGAGGTCGAGGACGACGGCGCCTATTTGCCGTCGCTCCACGTACTGCACACCGAGCCGGAACGAACCGGCGCCGACGCGATCGCCGCCGCGGCGCGGCAGGTCGCCGAGACGCTTGATCTCTCGGCGATCATCTGCTGGACCTGCTCCGGTTCGACCGGCTTGCGGGTATCGCGGGAGCGGCCGAAATGCCCGATTGTCGCCATTTCACCGGCCGACGCGGCCGGGCGGAAACTGTCCGTGGTCTGGGGCATCCATTGCGTTATCGACGAGGATGCGCGCGACCAAAACGATATGGTGGAGCGTGCCTGCCGCATTGCGCTCAAGGAGCGTTTTGCCGCGCCGGGGCAGCGCGTCATCGTCGTCGCCGGCCTGCCGCTCGGCACTCCGGGCGCGACGAACTTCATGCGCATCGCTTACATCGCGGATAATGGCGGCCAATAACGGTTGCCAAATAGAGAAACGCGCGCGTAGGGCGGCCGCGCTCATTGCCAGCGCAGCAGATATTTCTCCAGCCGGCCGGCAATGCCGAAAATGAGCAGCACCACCACCAGGATCAGCACGATCAGCGCGAACATCAGCGCGGCGTTATAGGTGCTTTGCGCAAACGACAACAGATAGCCCAGGCCGTGGGTTGCGGCTACGAACTCGCCCACCAGCGCGCCGGTGAAAGCAAAGCCGACCGCGATCTTCAGATTGCTCAAGATCCATGCTGTGACCGACGGCAGATAAACGTGCCGCACCAGCGCCCAACGATCGCCGCCGAGCGTGATCACGCGCTCGACCATCCTGCGGTCCACCTGCCGGATGCCGGTGAACACGGTGAAAAAGATCAGCACCGCCACCAGAATGAAGGACAGCGCGATCTTGGAAGCGAGCCCAATGCCGAGCCAGATCACGAAGAGCGGCGCTAGGATCACGCGCGGCACGGCGTTAAGCAGCGTCATCACCGGCTCGAGCAGCTCGGCGACCAATCGCACCAGCGCCGCGGCGACGCCAAGAACGACCCCGACCGCGATGCCGAGCGCAAGACCGCCGAGCGCGGCCGTGAATGTTGCCTCAAGATGCGGCCAGATGCGGCCGTCGGAGAACAGGTCAAAAATCGCGGCGCCGATCTGGCTCGGGCTCGGTAGATAAAGCGGGTTGAGCATGCCGGCGCGTCCCGCCGTTTCCCACAGTGCGAGCAGCACCAGCAAGGCCACAACCTGGCGGACCCAGCTATAGCGCGCGGCTCCGAGCATCATGCCGCCTCCGCTCGCGGGTCCACCGCGCGCGACAGATCGGCCCAGATTTTCTCATAGAGCGGCGCGAAGGCGGGATGCATGCGCGAACGAACCGGATCGCGCGGCCGCGGGATCGGTACCACGTAATGCTGCGTGATGTGCGCGCGCGGTCCTTGCGAGAGGAGGTAAATTTCATCCGACAGGCTGAGCGCCTCTTCGAGATCGTGCGTGACCAGAAGGACGCTGATCCGCTCGCGCTCGACCAAGGCGACGAGGTCCTTGACCACACGCGCACGCACGATCGCATCGAGCGAGGCGAACGGTTCGTCCATGAGGATCAATTTGGGCTTCAACGCCAGCACTTGCGCGAGCGCCACGCGTTTACGCTGCCCGCCGCTCAAATGCCGCGGAAAGCGATCGCCAAACCCGGCAAGATCGAGCCGCGCCAGCCAAGCTTCGGCCTCGGCGCGCGCGGTCCTGCCGTCGGTGCCATTCAAAATCAGCCCCAGCGCGACATTGTCGCGCGCTGTCTTCCACGGCAAGAGCGCATCGTCCTGAAACAAGATGCCAACTTGCGAACGCGGTAGGCCGGTCTCGACCGCGCCGCAAAGCGGCTGCTGCAAGCCGATCACGGCGCGCAACAGACTCGATTTGCCCGAGCCGGACGGCCCCACCAGGCTCACGAAGCGGCCATCCTCGACGGCGAGGCTTGCTGCCTCAAGGACCGGTTCCCCGCCGTACGAGATCGTCAGATCACGAACGCGCAGCGTCAGCCTCCGGCAATTGAGGTATCGTACAGCCCGGCGATATTCGCGCCCGGCTTGATGAGTCCGCCGGCGATGAGGCTCTGCTCGACGCGTTTGCCCGCCTCAACATCGATCTTCACGGTTTCGGGGTACAGCGCGTCGCGGCGATTCTCGAGAATTTCGCCGAACTCTTTGAGATCGAGCCCGGTGGTCATCTCTTTCGGTAGCGCCGCGGTCAGTTGCTCACCGCTCATTGCCCGCAGCGCTTTGAGCGCATCCGCGAGCGCGGCGGTCAGCGCCACCATTTCCGGCCGGCGCCGTTCGAGCTCCTTGCCGCGCACCGCGACACCCATGAACTCGTAGGCGCCGCCGAGATAACGCTTGGCGTCATCGAGATCCATCGCGTTCACGAGAACGCGTGCGCCGGCGC
Source organism: Xanthobacteraceae bacterium (assembly GCA_035703785.1). Lineage (GTDB taxonomy): Bacteria > Pseudomonadota > Alphaproteobacteria > Rhizobiales > Xanthobacteraceae > BOG-931. The sequence continues at coordinate 9,412 of DASSXN010000209.1, read as the reverse complement.
GCCGCAGCAATGTCAAGGCGGGCTCCTGGACGACGCCGGCATCGATCTGGCCTTGGCGCAATGCTTCGAAAAGGTTCACGCCCATGGTCGCAAATTGCACTTTCGTGGAATCGGCGCCCGCTTCTTTGAGAAGATAAATCGTCAACGAATGATCAGCATTGCCGAGTGCCGAAACGCCGACGGTTTTTCCTTCAAGATCCTTGATCGACTGGATCTGGTTTGCGGCCTTGGGCGCGGTGACCACGGCGAACAGCGGCAAGCGCCCGGTGACCGCGAAGCGGCGGATATCGGCGCGGACGTTGACATAAGCCTGCAACGCCACATCCAAAGCCGTGGCGGCGTAGTCGACGGCGCCGCCGATCAGCGCTTGCATCGCGGCATTGCCGCCGCGGGTGTAAACGAGCTGCACGTCGAGGCCGTGATTCTTGAAATAGCCGTCGGCGCGCGCGACTTCGTATGGCACTCCGCACAAGAGCTGGCTGCAATAAGCGAGCTTGATTTGCCGGGTTTGTGCTTCTGCACGGCCGGTTGCCGCTGCGGGAATCACACTTGCGGCAAGGCTTGCGCCTTTGAGCAACGAGCGCCGAGAGAAATCGGTGCTGGGCACCCGGGCGGTCGTTTCATCGCAGCAGCTCATAGCCAACTCATTGGCAACCTCATTGGCAACCACATTGTCGCAATGCTGCCGGTATAAGCAAGGGTATGGATGACGACGTTCTGACCGGGATATTGTCTTCAGTGTTGCTCCAATCTTAGGCAATCAAATTCGATCTTGTGCTAAGCTGTCTGCCCCACGTTCCGAACTAGTCCAGCTTCAGTACAAAGTAGGAGAATCTCATGCGGGCGCCAGGCCTCGTATTCGCTTCCGTGGCAGCCATCGCATTGACCATCGCATTGACCATGGCGCCGATGAAAACCGCGAGCGCCCAGACCCAGCTGACAATGGGGAAAGTGGTCGGCGGCGACGGGTTCCACATTCCGACCTATGTGGCGCTGGATGAGGATTTCTTTAAAGCCGAAGGCCTCGATGCGACACTGGTCGAATTGCCGCCGAGCTCCATCGTGTCAGCGGTCATTTCCGGGAACCTCGACTGCGCGCCGATTCCCTCCGGCGGCGCACAAGCGGCGCTGAGTGGCGCCAAGATCATGTACATCGTCGGTGAATCGCTCAAATCGCAATGGACCGTCACGACGCGGCAGGACATCGGCAAGCCGGAAGACCTCAAAGGCAAGACGCTGGGCTTGGGCCGCCCCGGCGGCGCCGATTATGACGAAGCGCAAGCCGTGCTGCATCGCTTCTTTCAGATGGACGCGGGGCGGGACTACAAGGTGATCTCGTTTCAAGGCGAGCCCGAACGCATCGCCGCCATGGTCAACAACGACATTCAGGCCGCCTCGCTATCGATCCCCCACGCCGTCGTCGCCGCCGCGGCCGGATTGAAAATATTGTTGCGCACCGGCGACTACATTCCCCGGGCCGGCGGCACGATTTGGTGCATGCAGAGCCTGGTCGAGCAGCATCCCGACACCGCGAAAAAAATCATCCGTGCCATTGCCAAGGCGGTGATGTATTTCCGCACCAACAAAGAAGGATCGATCAAGGTGATGGAGCACCACATCGGCAGCATCAAATCAGACGAGGAAGCAGGCCTGATCTGGGATCAGCTCCACGATTCGTTTGGCGCCGAAGTACCGCCGGACCTGTTCCGGGAAATTCTGGAATCGCGCCGGCTCACGATGATCGCCGCGCGGCAGTGGCCGGCCGATAAGCCGCTGCCCGATCCGGAGCAGTTTTTGGCGCGTTCCTTGCTCGAGTCGACGCTGAAGGAATTAAATTACGTGCCCGCCACGATCGCGCCGCCAGCGAAATCGAATTGACCGTCATGCCCGTGCATAGCCGTTCGAAGAACGGGGTCGCTACGCTCGCCTATGTCACGGGCATCCACGTCTTAAAATCCACGCGACATCAGCTAAGACGTGGATGGCCGGAACCAGTCCGGCCATGACGGTGAGCGCTCACTCGCCCCCCGCCCGTTGCGGGCGCCAGCGGCCCATCCGGTCCTCAATTATCTTCACCAGGCCCGTCATGACCAGTGACAGCGCTGCAAATACAATCAGCCCGGCAAAAACAACATCGACGTTAAAGCTACTCGCGGCGCGGACCATCACCACGCCAAGCCCGTCCTGGGCACCGAAAAACTCCGCCACCACCACCCCGAGTATGGCGCGGCCGATCGCGAGCCGCAGCCCTACGACAATGAACGGCAGCGAATTCGGGATCACGACGAGGCGCGCGACATCCCAACCGCTGGCGCCGAACGACCGAACGACATTGATCAGGAGTTTATCGGCGTTGCGCACGCCTTCATGCGTATTGATCAGAAGCGGGAACAGTGCGCCGGAGAAGACGATGGCGACTTTCGACCACAGCCCGATCCCCAGCCACAGCATCACGAGCGGCAGAAACACCAGCCGCGGCGTTGCATTGAATGCGGTGACGAACGGATCAAACATCGCGTTGAGCGTGGCCGATCGGCCGAGCAGGATCCCGAGTGGCAGACCGGCGGCAATCGCCAAGGCAAGCCCAATTGCGAATGCGGTGGCGCTCACCCCGAGCGGCGCCCAGATCGTGCCAGTGGCAAACATCTGCCACAGGGTTGCGAAAATCCGGCTGGGCACCGTGAAGAACAGTCTGGTGCCTTGTTGCATCGGCAAGACATGCGGCAGCAATTGCCAAACCACGAGCAGAAGCGCGATCGTTGCGGTGCCAAGCGCGATCGATTCGAGGCGCTGGCGCAACGCCGGCGTCACGAAACGCCCTGCACTCGCGGCGACATTGAGATCAAGAGCTTGGTCGGCCATCTCTATCGACCCTGTTATTCCGCTTATTGACTCGCGCGCCACGGAAACGCGGCGCGTTCGGCCCGGCGGATGCCTTCGGTCAGCACCACGGCGATGACCATGACGGTGAGAATGCAGGCGAACATGCGGTCGATGGCAAAGATGTCGCCGAACCGCGAAATGGCATAGCCGATGCCCTCGGACGCGGCGAAGAACTCGCCGACCAGGACGGCGATCAGCGCACGGCCGACGGCGATGCGCGCGCCGGCGACGATATAGGGCAGAACGCTGGGAAAGAGGATTTTCAGGTAGATGTCCCGCTCGCGGCCGCCGAGCGAACGCACCACATTGATCAAAAGCCGGTCGACGGCGCGCACGCCGGCAGCGACGTTGAAAATGAACGGGAACACGGCAAGCGTAAAGACGATGATCGTCTTTCCCGATACGCCGACGCCGAAAAAAATCACCAGTAACGGCGCGAGCGCAACCAGCGGACTCGCATAAAACACCGTCATCAACGGATCGAGCGCATAGCCGACCCGCACCCGCCAGCCCATCAGGATGCCGAGCGGCACGCCGACGATCACCGCCGCCAACAGCCCAAGGCCAAATGGAACGGCGCTGACCGCGAGATCGTGGAGCAAGTCTCCGCTTTCGATCAAATCGACGTAACCGGCGGCAATCAGGCTCGGCGTGGTGAAAAACAGCGGGTTGAGCGGAACGATGAGAAATATCGCCTGCCAGGCGGCGAAGAACAACGCAACGGCGAGCGCGCCCAACAAGGCGCTGCGATGGCGCGACACGAAGCTTGCGCCCGGTGATGGCTGTACAGCCAGATTTTCCACTGCCATATGTTCGGCCGCCATCGTCTAAATCACGATTTCGTCTTTCAGCGTATTCCAGATTTCGAGCTTGAGATCGTTGAATTCCGGCGTGACGCGCATCTCGTATTCGCGCGGACGCGGCAGCTTGATGTCGAAGATTTTCTTGGTCCGGCCCGGACGCTTGCTCATGACCAGGACGCGGTCGGACAAATAGATCGCTTCGTCGATCTGGTGCGTGACGAACAGCACGGTCTTGCGCGCCTCGCGCCAGATGCGCAACAGCTCGACCTGCATCAGGTCGCGGGTTTGCGCATCAAGCGCCGCAAACGGCTCGTCCATCAAGAGCACGTCAGGATCGGTCGCCAGCGCGCGTGCCAAGCCGACACGCTGCTTCATGCCGCCCGATAATTCGTGCGGATAATGATTTTCGAAGCCGGCAAGGCCGACAAGTGAAATGAGCCGCTCGGCGACGTGGCGACGCTTGGCCGCCGCGGTCCGCTTTAATTCGAGCCCCAGCTCGATATTGTGCTGCACGGTTCGCCAAGGCAGTAATCCGAACTCCTGGAACACCATGGCGCGTTCGCTGCCCGGACCGCTGATCTTTTTGCCGCGGATGCGCACTTCGCCGGAATCCGGCTTAATGAGACCGAGCAGCACGTTGAGGAATGTGCTTTTGCCGCAGCCGGAGGGGCCGACAATCGACAAAAACTCGCCGTCCTCGACATCCATGTCGAAGGCGTCGAGCGCGGACACCGCCGCGCGGTTGGGCGGCCGAAAGGTCAGCTTGACGTTGCGGGCTTGAATATAGGCGGCCATCAACACCGATCCGCGCTGGCGTCCGGTCTTGGGCTCGGCAATCCGATCACCGCACCGGACTGCCTGCCGAACTTGTATTCGCGCGCAGGCGCAAGATTGTCAGCGCTTTCAAGCCACATCATTTACTCTCACTTGCTGGGTCAATCCCTCGAGGCCGCCATCATTGCCGCAAGTCCCTCGATCTCCGCAAGCACCCGTTCGGCCGCGGCGTGATGCAGCATATGGCCGATGCCTGGAAGGATCACGAGTTTCGCGCGCGGCACGGCCGCAGCAAAGGGCACGGCATGGAGCTGCGGTGCGACGACGAAGTCCGAACTCCCGCTCATGACAACGGTCGGGATGGAAAGTCCCCGATAGCGCGCGGGCTGCGGCTCGAGGTTACGCTTAAGATCGGCCATGTCGCGCGCATTGGCGAGAAAGGTCGAAGGCCGCAACAAAAGGAGCGCGGCTGAGCGCTTGAGATAATCGCGCGGCGGCAGCTGCGGCAGAAAGGCGGAGCCCAATGCCAGGCCGACGAACGGCAGGCCGACCGGTAGCGCCAAGGTGCGTGCATAGATCCATCCCACGATCGGCATTGCGAACAGCGCATAAAGCGACGTCGTCGGATGGGCGAGCGGATAGAGCGGAGACGCCAGCAGGATCAGCGCCGCGGTACGATCGGGATAATCGAGCGCAAAGCTTGTAGCCAGCGCGCCGCCCCAGGAATGACCGACAATGACAGCCCGCTCGACGCCGAGCCGATCCAGCACCTCGCGCAGGATTGCCGCTTGGAATTGCGGCGCGCTGCCGTCACGGCCTTTGCGTTTGCTCCAGCCCATGCCCGGCCGGTCGACGAGAATGACGCGGTGATGCGCGGCCAGTTGCTCGCCCAAATCGAGCCGCATGTCTTCGAGGTTGCAGCCAGCGCCGTGGATAAGAACGATTGGCGGCGCATCGGCCGCCGCCGTTCCGAGCTCGACCACATGCTGACGGATACGGCGCACTTTAATGAAGCGGCCGCGCGGCGGATGCGCGCGCCGGATCAGCCACGAACCGATCGCGGTGATGAGCGCACCAAGCGCGAGCACAACAGCAACGACTATGAGCGTATGCATTTCTTCTAATCCTCCCCCGTGAAACGGGGGAGAAAAACAATCACAGCGCCTCGCCCTTGAGCCAGCGCGCGCCTTGCGCATAGAGCGCGTCCAACTCCGGCCCTTCGAGGCCTGCCATATCTGTTTTCACCTTGTAGCCGATCTTGGTCTGCAAATAAGCCAGATGCCGGTAGCCTTCTGGGAAGCGCTTGAGCAGGTCCTGATCGAGCGCGAGCTTGGCCGCGGGATCGATCGGATCGAGGCGGTCCTTTTCGTAAACCAGTCGGCGCAGCACCAGTCCCCAGCGGCCGCCGCGATACTCGAAGAAATCATAGAACCGGCCGGTGCAAACCACATCGCAGACGACGCCGTCGACCGGCGCGCGCTGCGAAATCGTCATCTTGGTTTGTGCGATCACGCGGCTGCCCGCGACGTCGATCGAGCTGCCGCCGAGAAAATGCAGGATGCGCACGCCACGCGCCCAGCCCTGCTCATTGGCGTTGATGAACTCCTCGAAGCTGCCCTGAAACCACGTTGCCATCATGCGGCCGTCGGCGTGCCAGACCGTGCGGAAGCGATCCCATAGCCGTGCGTCGCGCCACAGTGCCCAATTTTCCACGAGTTCGCGGATGATGCGTTTGTCGTCGTCGATACTCATGGCGTCGAGACCGGCTGTTGTGAGGAGGAACGGTCGGGTTGTGGCGAGGCGAAGGTGAGAAATCACATAGTCAGCAGAATCGAAGCTTGATCAAATATCCCGCCCCTCGACTTTTTCGCGTAGCGTTTTGACGACGTCCGGCAGATTGCGCAGGTGCGGATCGATTGCCAGCGCCGCCTGATAAGCTTCCAATGCGTGCTTATCGTCGCCGATGTCTTGCAAAATCAGCCCCAGCCCCGCGAGCGCACCGAAATGGCGCGGTTCGCGCGCCAGCACTTCGCGAATATCGGCAAGCGCCCGACCGTATTCATGCTTGATGTAATGCAGCGTCGCGCGCCGGTTCCAGGCTTCAACGTAATCGGGCTTGATGGTGACGACCGCGTCCAAAAGGTTGATCGCGAGATCGTAATCCTTGTCCTCGGTCGCGTCCTTCACCCGGCTCATCAGGAGATTGCAGGTGTCGCTGTCGGACGACATCCAGATCGCCCAGATGCGATCCTCGATTGCCTTGGCGCTCGCTTCATCGGGCGCAATCTTGAGCGCCCCGAACAGCGTATCGAGACTGAACGTCAAGCCGCCACGTCCGCTCTGCGGCGGGGTGGAGGGTGACGGCAAGTCGCGCGAGGTCTGTGCGAAGGCCGATGAAGCGAGCGGTAAAACTGCCGGGATTGCCAGTGCGGCGGCGACGACGAGGACCGGGAATCCTGGGCTCATGCCGATAAATCTATTCCCCCGCAGCCGCACGGCAAGCGGGAAAACAGGGCGCGAACGCCGGCCGGTCGCAACCAGCGGCGCAACCGGACGATGCAGGATCTATAAGTGGAATTCTCAGCCTGATCGGTCAGCCTTAGCGAGTCAGCCTTGGCGGGCTTTGAATCGGCGCTGCGTCTTATTGATGACATAGACGCGGCCCTTGCGCCGCACGATGCGATTGTCGCGATGGCGGCCGCGCAGCGATTTCAATGAATTGCGGACTTTCATGGCACGATTTCCTAAGCTTGAGCGGTTGATTAGGGGGGCTGGGCAGGCTTGTCAATCTTGGCAGGCAAACACCCAAACGAACGAGAGTTGAAACGAGAGTTTAATCGAACATGGACCGGCATCGCTCAGTGCTGCGGCTTATTTCCGGGGTCGGCAAAAAGGGCCCGGCCTGCTTTGCCATCGAGGCGCAGGGCAAGCGCTTTGTGCTCGATCTCGGCGAAGGTCCGCCGCCGGGCTGCTTGCCCGACATAGCCTCGGCAGTGCCGGCCGACGCGCTGATCCTCAGCCACGGCCACAAGGATCACATCGGCGGTCTTTCGCTCCTCGCCAAGCTCAGCGATCCGCCGGTCTATGCCACCGACATCGTGGCGCAAAGCCTGCCCGGCGAAATCAAGGCGCGCACGCTACCAGTCCGCGGCACGACCGAGATGCTTGGCGTTCCGCTCGAAACCGGACGCGATGGCCACGCGCCGGGCGGCGTCTGGCTTCATTTCGGTATCGGGGATGGGTTTCTCTATACCGGCGACTATTCGGCGGAGTCCGCTCTCTATGCCTACGACCCGCCGACGCGTGAGGCCGCCACCGCACTGATCGACTGCTCCTACGGCGATTATGACCGCGCACTGGCGGCATGCTGGAGCGAGCTTGCTGCACATCTCGGCAAAGGTCCGCTGCTGTTGCCGGTGCCAGCCAATGGCCGCGGACCTGAAATTGCGCTCGAACTGATGCGGCACGGCTTTCGCGATATTTTCATCGACGATGCGATGCAAAAGGCGGTGCGACAGCTCGGCGATGGCGCCAGCATTTCGCTGCGCCCGGGGCTTGCCGAAGAGATCCATCGGCTCGCCGAATTGACGCGCCCGATCGATGGCGCGCGCGGCGTGATGCTCGCCGCCTCAGCGGACGGCACGTCGGGCGCGACCGCGCGCCTATTGCCGGAATTCGAGCGCTCGCCTGATGTCGCGATTCTGTTCACCGGCTACATCAATCCGAACACGCCGGCCGAGCGATTGGCGCAGGACGGGCGCGCGCAGCGCCTGCGCTGGAACGTGCATCCGCGGCTGGCCGACACGCTCGCGCTGGCGCGAACGGTACGGCCGCGCACCATTATTCCCGCCTTCTGCGATCGCACGCACCTTGCTGCGCTTGCCTCTGCTTTGGCCCCGGCGCGCGTCACCATGGACGCGGTGATCGAGATTTGATCTTTTACCCGCGTGGCGAGTACGGAGCCATATCGGCAAGGCGAATGCCTGTCACCGGCAGCGCCGATCGCATCATGCGCAAACGCGGGCAGACATAATGGTCACCACCAATCCCAAAACAATGTTCTACGCGAGCGTCGGACCGCTCCTGAAAATCTTTGACGTCGACGTCGACGGCGCGCAATTGCACGAACGCGGCGCCGTTACACTTCCCGCCAACATCCAATATGCCTGGCCGCACCCGTCGCGGCACTACCTTTACGAGGTTTCAAGCAACGGCGGTCCCGGCATTCCCGGCGACAAACATTTCGCCAGTGCGTTCGCCATCGATCCAGCAACGGGCGCGCTGCGTCCGCACGGCGAGCCCGCGGCGCTGCCGTCCCGGCCCATCCATGCCAGTCTCGATCGCAGCGGCGGTTATTTGCTGACGGCGTACAACGATCCGAGCGGTCTGACCGTGCATCGCATCGGCAGCGACGGCACCATTGGCGCGCGCGTCGCCCAGCAGCCGGACCTCGATACCGGCATCTATGCACACCAGATCCTGGCGACGCCGTCGAACCGCTGCGTCATCCTGGTGACGCGCGGCAATAATTCCACGGCGAGCAAGCCGGAGGATCCCGGCGCGATCAAGATATTTGCTTTCGATAATGGAAACTTGAAAAATTTGGCGTCGATCACGCCCGGTAAGGGTTTTGGCTTCGGTCCGCGGCATCTTGATTTTCATCCGACCAAGCCGTGGGTTTTCGCCTCGATTGAGCGCCAGAACAAACTTTACGTGTATGAGCTGAACGAAGCGACCGGGCTGTCCCGCGAGCCGATCTTCATCAAAGAGACTTTGTCCAATCCCAAGACACCGGCAAGCCAAGGCGCGGGGGCGATCCATGTCCATGCCAACGGCAAATTCGTGTATCTGACCAACCGGACCTTTCCGGCGCGAGAAGGCGGCAGGGAAGTTTCCCTAGGCGGCGAAGATAACCTTGTCGTCTACGCGCTCGATCAAAACAGCGGCGAGCC
>DASSXN010000180.1:0-5292 GCA_035703785.1 Xanthobacteraceae bacterium | reverse complement strand
GCAACAGGATCGTAAAGACAAGGATCGCGCGCATTTTCCCCGTTCCCGCACAGAAGGCTGGGCGGCGGCGCCCGCTGGGCGCCGCGCAAGGCGGTGCTGAGAGATTTCCCCTCGACGAGTGCGATCGATCCAAAATTTCCTGTTGCCCGGCGGCGCGACCGAATAGGAAGTCCAGATCAAACGACCACACCCCACCCTTAATTGTCTGCCGTGGCCCTCGATTGCGCTCTGCGCCCGCCGAATGCCGCCCCAGATCGAAATCGAGACACGCGTTGCGGCTCATGCCGCTGCAAACGGGCAGCTTTTTGAAGGTATTGTGAGGCATACGTGGCGAATTACGGCATTCGAGAAGCGGCCGGAACTTGCAGCCGTTCGGCGATCGAGCTTACTTTGCATGGCATCGGTGTTTAGTTACGATTGCGACCAATCCTCGCCGCGCAATCCGGCAACGCGCAGCCCCTTGCCGGGAGAGCGCAACGGCGGCGAATGGGCTCGGTCAAGTAACTGATTTTGAAGGTGATGTGCTGGCCTCGATTCCCGATCTGCCATGAATGAGATCAAGCAACAAACCGCTTTGCAGAATGCCGCGCGCGACCGCGGACGCGGCGAACTGCGCTATCAGTCCGGCTTCGGCAATCACTTCGCCAGTGAGGCGGTTCCGGGAGCGCTGCCGGTGGGCCGCAATTCGCCGCAGCGACCGCCGCACGGGCTTTATGCCGAATTGATTTCGGGAACCTCATTCACCGCTCCCCGCCACGACAATCGCCGGACCTGGACCTATCGCATCCAGCCATCGGTCGTACATCGTCCCTATGCGCGCATCGACAATGGCCACATCCGTAGCGCGCCGTTCAACGACGCCGACGCCACACCGACCCAGCTGCGTTGGAGTCCCATGACGATTCCCGACAAGCCTGCTGATTTCGTCGAAGGCATCGTGACGCTCGGCGGCAATGGCGACGTCGCGGCCCAAGTCGGCATCGCGGTTCATATTTACGCCGCCAATCGTTCGATGATTGATCGCTACTTTTATAATGCCGACGGCGAACTGCTCATCGTGCCGCAGCAGGGCCGAGCCCGGCTCATCACCGAACTTGGCTTTGTCGAAGCCGCGTGCGGCGAAATCGCGGTCATTCCGCGCGGCTTGCGCTTTCGGGTCGAATTTCCCGATGGACCCTCGCGCGGCTATATCTGCGAAAATTACGGACCCATGTTTCGTCTTCCGGAGCTCGGTCCGCTCGGCTCAAACGGGCTCGCCAATCCGCGCGACTTCCTCAGCCCCGTGGCCGCTTATGAAGATACCGACAAGCGCTGTGTCTTGATCTCGAAATTCCAGGGCAACCTATGGGCGGCCGAGATGGATCATTCGCCACTCAATGTCGTGGCCTGGCACGGCAACCTAGCCCCGTACAAATATGACTTGGCGCGCTTTATGGTGATCGGCACGGTCAGTTTCGATCACCCCGATCCCTCCATCTATACGGTGCTGAGCGCACCCTCCGATGTGGCCGGCACGGCCAATGTGGATTTTGTTGTCTTTCCACCGCGCTGGCTTGTCGGTGAGGACACCTTCCGTCCGCCGTGGTTTCATCGCAATACCATGAGCGAATTTATGGGCTTGTTGCACGGGGTTTACGATGCCAAGGCCGAAGGTTTTCTGCCCGGCGGCGCCAGCCTGCACAATTGCATGAGCGCCCATGGGCCGGACGCCGAGACCTGGGCGCGCGCGACCGGCGCCGAACTCAAACCGCAAAAGCTGGAAGACACGATGGCGTTCATGTTCGAAAGCCGCTACGCCATGCGACTCACGCGCTACGCCATCGAGTCGTCAGAGTTGCAGCATGATTATTTCGAGGGCTGGCAGGGCCTGGCAAAGCATTTCCGCAAACCCTCGTCGTAAATCCACTCGTCGATTGCCTTGCTATGCCCGGAGCTGGCTCGCAGTTTCGGGCCGGCGAACCTCGCTACTCACAGTTTAGGAACCCGCAATGCCGCTTTTTAGAAAATCCTTCCTGACAGTCCCCACCTTGGCGGCGATGCTGATCGGAGCCGCCGCTGCCGCGCGCGCCCAGGGCTATCCGACACGACCGATCACGGCGATTGTGCCCTTCGCCGGCGGCAGCGCCAGCGACGTGGTCAGCCGCATCCTGTTCGACCGCATGTCGAAATCCTTGGGCCAACCGATCGTTGTCGAGAATCGGCCAGGCGCCGGCGGCAATAGCGGCACCGCGGATGCGGCCAAAGCGGCGCCTGACGGCTACACCATTGTCGGCGGCGGCTCGGGTCCGGTGGCGGCGAATGTCACGCTGTACAAGCATCTCGATTACGATCCGCAAAAGGATCTGGTGGCGATCTCGCCATTCGCATCGTTCACGATCGTCGTGGTCGCCAGCGGCAAGCTGCCGGTCAACAACCTGCAGGAGCTGATTACCTATGCGAAGGCGCATCCCGGTGAGCTCAATTACGGCTCAGTCGGTATCGGCAGCTCACAACATCTCGCCGGCGAATATTTCGCACAGCTTACCGGCGTGAAGATCACGCACGTGCCTTATCGCAATATCGGCCAATACGTGCCCGATCTGATGTCGGGCCAGGTGCCGCTCGGATTCCAATGGTATCCGAACGTCTCCGCCGCGTTGACCGCCAAAGGCGCCAAAGCGCTCGCGGTCGCGGGCAGCAATCGCCTCGATGCGCTGCCGGATGTGCCCACCGCCAAGGAGGCGGGCCTGCCGCAATACGTCGTCTCCGGTTGGTTTGCGCTGTTGGCGCCGCACGGGACGCCGCCGGCGATCGTTGCCAGACTCAACGGCGAGCTCAAGACAGCGGTCGAGGATCCCGCGGTGCGCGCGCGGTTTGCCCAGCAGGGCGCCGAGGCCACCTACATGACGGTGGATCAGTCCAAAAAATTCATCGGCCACGAGATCGTGAAGTATCACGACATCATCACCAAAGCCGGAATCGCACAGATCGATTGACGCACCGTTGCAAAAAATCGGGAACGGCGTTGAAGCCGGGCCCGATCCTTAGTCCCATTTTAAAGTCCTGTTGACTGGGATCCGCGCGGGTTAGCCGACGCAGATATCTACCGGCCTCCACGCCCAAGTTCCCGGTGCGATGTTGACCCACGCCCAGGCGGTACAGTCATCCCAGGCGGTCAGGAATACCCATTCGCCGTGAAAGAAGCGGCGGAATCGTCATCGAAAACCGCAATGCCGGTGGCAGCGGCACGGTGGGAACGCGCGAAGTCGCACGCGCTGCGCCCGACGGTTACACGATCATCCTCGGTTACACCTCGACACTGGCGACCGGTCCGCACATTTTTAGCAATGCCGGCTACGATCCGCGCAAGGACTTCGCGCCGCTTGGGTTGATCGCATCGGCGCCGGCGCTGTTGCTCGTGCACCGCGACTTGCCGGTTCACACGGTCAGCGAACTGATCGCCTTGATGAAGGCCTCAAAGGAGCCATATCAGGTCGCGACGCCGGGCGCCGGCACCGTCAATTACCTCGCTTCGGTGCTGTTTGCGCAGCAGGCTGGGGTCGAGGTTCAGCAGATTATCGAGAAAGGCTCCAATCCGCTGATCACGGACATGATGGGTGGTTTCGTCAAGGTCGGATTCAACCCGATTCCGGTGTCACGGCCTGCGCTCGACGGCGGCTATGTGCGTGCTTTGGCTGTTACCTCGAGCAAACATTCGAGCTTGATGCCGGATCTGGCGACGCTCGCGGAGTCCGGCTTGTCGGGCTTCGACGCGACATTGACCTATGGCTTGCTGGCGCCGGCGGGCACGCCCCGTGCAATCGTGGACCGGCTGAATAAGGAATTGCGCGCGGCCCTCGCCAGCGACGAGGTCCGCGCGCGTATTATCGCCGAGGGCGGCGAGCCCGAACCGACCACGCCAGAACAGCATGCTGCCGTGATCGACCGGGAAGAATCCAAATGGTCGGCGGTGATCCGCGCTGCCGGAATTCAAGCCCGGTGACCGCAAACCTCGGTCGTTAAAGCCGGCCAAACCCACCGCGCAGGCCGTGCGTCAAGAGTGAAATGACGAACAGTACCAGCGCGACAAAGAACACGATCTTCGCAATGCCCACCGCGGCTCCTGCAATTCCGCCAAAGCCCAAGATGCCGGCGATGAGGGCGATGATCAAAAGCGTAATGACGAGGCTCAACATATGTGCGCTCCGCATCTTAAGTTGCCGAGCAATAAACTCGCCACAACCAGCGCGGTTCCGTGCGCGGACCGCTCAGGCCTGGTCGGGATCGTTCCGTGGGGGAAACAGCAAAATCCCAAGCACAAGTAAAAGAGTGAGGATCGCGTAGACCTGAAGTTCCGCGTTGTGCAGCGCAAGCGCGAACTGACCGCAAAACCGGTCAAGCTCCCCAAACAGTGAGCCACTCATCGACAATGCCCCTCGTCTCTGGCGCCAAGCGGCGCATGCCTGCAATCGTCTGCGAAACGAGCGAAAGTGTGACGCGGCGCGGCAGATCGCCTGTAAGGCCTAGAGAAGCTCACCACAATCATCGAAAAACCGGTACGGACCTTCGAAGTCTCCGATCGGGATCCAATGCGTGACGATCGATCCGAATTCGTCGCCGGCAAACCAGACGTGCAGATGAAATGCCGGCGGCTCGATCGTGAAAGACGGCGGCAAATCCCCGTTGAAATCCAGCGCAACGGCATGATTAGGCGCTGGGCATATGGTGGCCACCGCGCCGGCGAAGCTCGTCAGCGTCGCGCGGTGCACGTGCCCCGCCGCGACCAGCCGCGCGCGTCGATGCTGCCGTAAAACGGCAGCGAATTCTCCAGCATTGCGCAGATTTTGTACGTCCATATGGCCGATACCGGTGACAAACGGCGGGTGGTGCAAAAAAAGCAGCGCCGGACGCGTCGATGAGGCTGCCAAAACACCTTGCAGCCAAGCGAGGGCGTCCGCATCGAGCGCACCGTAGTCGCGACCCGGCACGATCGAATCGATCAGCACGACATCGATTTCGCGGATCGCGCGGAGGGAATGCAGGGCGCCCGCTGCGCACGCATAGCCGTCAGGCAAGGCCACGCGCATCAAATCGCGATCGTCATGATTGCCCGGCACCGCGGCGAACGGAATCTCAAGCGGCGACAGTAGCTGAACAAGGTGGTCATAAGCGGCCTCGGACGGCGCATCAACTAGATCGCCGGAAATGACCACGAGATCCGGCCGCGGCACAAACCGGTTGAGTTCTTTAACGCAGCGCGCCAGGGCCGCGGCGGTATCGACGTGCTGATAGGCACGGAGTCCGGCCGGTTTG
>DASSXN010000005.1:0-17676 GCA_035703785.1 Xanthobacteraceae bacterium | reverse complement strand
CGTGTTGCAATTCCTGGAACACGTTCTCCTGCCGCTCACGTTCTCGCGTGACATCCGCAAGCGACCAGACGGTCAGGCGCCCCGCGCGCTTGTCGTCGCCGAGCGGCCGGATGCGAAATCGCAGCCAGCGGGCGGGCCGGCCTTTCACCCCGGTGACGCGCACCTCCTCCTCGAGCTGCCGGCCTTCCCGGGCCCCTCTGAGCAGCCGATATATGGCTTCCGACGCATCGGCATCGCCGATGAACGCGCGTTCCACCGGCCGCGTTTCCTTGCCATCGCTCGCTTCGATCAGATCGAGATAAGCCGCATTGGCATAGAGAACGTGACCGTCATTGGCGGTGACGACGACAGCCTCCGGAGCGCCGTCGACCGCTGCTTTGATCAGCGGATTGTCGCGATAGGCCGCGCGCACTCGTAAGATTCCGCAGGCAAAGGCGAACAGCGAGAACACGCCAATGCTGGCGAGGACAGCGAGAAAAGCGATGGTGTATTGCTCGGCATTGCTGCCGCCGAGCGTCATGATCGCGCTAAGTGCCGCGACCAGCGCCACCGCGACCAGCAGCACCATGACAATGCTGCCGCCGCGTTCGGCACCGGCGGCGCCGCCAGCCGCCGAGCCGATCTCTGGGCCGCGCGCCTCCCCTGAAACAGACACGGCGGGGACCTTGCTGATAGCAGGCACCGACATGAGCTGCTCTGTCATGCCGGTTTCCAGTGCCCTGTGCGACTGAATCGCGCAAGAGGTTTGGCGCTGGCGTGCACAACTGAGCCACCAGTGCGCCGGTTCCCACGCTCGTTTCGCCAAATCGCCAAAGTTCCACCGGTTTTGCCTTCAAACCGCCGTTAACCATGAGAATGCTGCAGGCATCGGCTTTGCGGGAAATCGGCTATCGTTATTAAATCATTGCTTTTGGTCGGGCGGGCGAATATCGCCGGCACTATTAACCTTTAAAGGCAACCGTTAGCGGCGGTCGGCCACGCCATCGAGACGGGGAGTAGCGCGGATGTTTGAGAGCTTATTCGGCGCGGAAATGCCGCTCGCCGTGCGCTTTTTCGTGGCGTTTCTGATCGTACTCGGTGTGATCGGTGCGATCTGGTGGACCGTGCGGCGGTTCGGCAGCGGTCGGCTCGGCTCCAGTGCGCGCGGGCGCCAGCCTCGCCTCGCGGTGATCGATTACGCCAGCGTCGACAATCGCCGCCGGCTTATTCTAGTGCGGCGCGATAATGTCGAGCATCTCTTGATGATCGGCGGACCGACCGACATCGTGGTTGAGCCTAATATCGTCCGCGCCGTTCCGGCGGCGCGTGATGTGGGGCGCGCCCCTGCGGGGATCGAGGCAATCACACGCGCTATCCCGCTGCCGGAAAGCGGCGGCGGTTCATGGCCATTACAGCCTGAGGCCAATGGTGGAGCGCGGCCCGGCGCACGGCCGGATGCGCAGCATGACGACCTCCCCGGCCGTCCGCAGCCAGAGTCAGGACCCCGCCAACGCGACACCCTGGCCGCGCTCGCTGATGAGCTTTCAACGCGGATCACGCCGCCGCCGCGCAACCGCGGTAATGCCGGCGAGCCGCCGCGCCAAGACCAGCGACCAGACCAACGACCCGACCAGCGACCAGACCAGCGCGCAGAGCCACGGCTGGAACCGCGCAAGCCCGTGCAGCCGGCTGCGGCATCCTCACCGCCGCCTTCGATCGCCGCCGGCGGCGGTGAAGCTGCGGCCGGTGGGGACCAAAACCTTGCCGATATGGCTCAGCGGCTTGAAGCGGCGCTGCGCAAACCGGCGGGCGAGGCACGCACACCCACTACACCGGCACGTCCGCCGGCGTCGCCCGATCAGGCAGCGCGCAGTGATTCGCTACCGCCTCCGCCGCGCAATCCGCGCGGCAGCGAGCAACGACCGGCAACGCCCGAGGCCAATAAGCCCAACCAAAACAAGACCGCCATCTACGACACTCTCGAACAAGAGATGGCGAATCTGTTGGGGCGGCCGTCGAAGAGCTGAGGTCGGATGACGGATGTCAGATGTCAGAAAAGGATTGATCCGGCATCTCTGCTATCTGAGCGCCGGCCCCCGACACTGACATCTGCCGTCCGTCACCCGACAGGCATCCGCAGCACTGGCTTGATCGCGATCCCGGCTGAGGATTCTTGCGCCGCCTGATTAATGTCGGCGAAGTCGTAGAATTTAATCATCTTCTGAATTGGAAACATCCCGGCGACGATGAGATCGACCAGCCGGGGGATAAATTCTTTCGGCAAGCTTTCGCCCTGCACCACGCCCCGCACGGTGCGGCCTTGCTGCAAAAACGGCATTTCGATCGCGACGTCGGTGCCGGGCGGAGCGCTGCCGAGCAGCACGCAGGTCCCGCCTGGCATTAACGCTTCGATTGCCTCTCGGAACACGCCGGGTAGCGCCGAAGTATCGAGCGCATAGCACACGCCGCCCGGCGCGACCGTACGAACTTCGTCGACGACTTTGTCGCGGCCGCTGTGATCGATCGTATGGGTGGCGCCGAGTTCGCGTGCCAGCGCCAGCCGATGGGCGTGCACGTCAACAGCGACGATAGGATCGCAGCCCGCGATTTTTGCCGCCATCAGAGCCGATAGCCCGACGGCGCCGACACCGAAGATCGCGAGACTGTCGCCGGGCTGCGGTTGCATGGCGTTGAGAACGGCTCCAGCTCCGGTCTGGCCGCTGCAGGCGAGCGGCCCCAAGGCTTCCAGCGGCGCATCTTTTCGTACCTTCACCGCATAACGCTCCTGGGTGAGCGCATAAGTGCCGAACGAAGACTGTTGAAAAAAGGCGCTATAAACCGCCGCGCCGTTTCTCGACATCAGCGTCGAGCCGTCGGCGCGCCGACCGTGCATTTTCAGACGACGTCCATGTACGCAGTAGCAATATTTATGCTGCTGACAGTTGGGGCAGGTTCCGCACCACGGAAACGACATGACGACGTGATCGCCGGGCGCCAACGAGCGAACCGCGCTGCCGACTGCATGCACCACACCGGCACCCTCGTGGCCGTAAACCGCGGGATAGGGCGAAGCGAAGTAGCCGTCCCGGCCATGCAGATCGGTCTGGCACATCCCGCTCGCCACCACACGCACGATCACTTCGTCCGGGCGCGGATCGCAGAGCTCCAATTTTTCTAATGCGAAGGGTGCCGAACGTTCACGGACGACGGCGGCGGTGATCTGCATTCCAAATTGTCAAAGTTGGTCAGAAAGCTGTCAATCGTTGCGTGCCCAAACTTAGCGTGTCAGTTCGACAATTCAGTCTGACGGAGCGTTGTCTTGCCAATTTAAGTGCTGCGCTAAGAGGCCAACCCGAGTTGCTGCAGTCTCAATGGCTTCAATGGAATACCTTGTGCGGCCTGTCACCGTTATTGGGGTGCTGGCGCTTAAGCCACCTCAGTCGTCACGGTACACCCGTTCGCGCCGCTCATGGCGTTCCTGGGCCTCGATTGATAGCGTGGCTATCGGCCGCGCCTCTAGGCGCTTGAGCGTGATCGGTTCGCCGGTTTCCTCGCAATATCCGTAGGTGCCGTCCTCAATACGCTGCAACGCAGCATCGATTTTGGCGATCAGTTTGCGTTGCCGGTCGCGGGCGCGCAGTTCGATCGCACGGTCAGTCTCAGACGATGCCCGGTCGGCAAGGTCTGGATGATTCTGGCTTTCGTCCTGCAAGTGCTGCAGGGTCTCTTTGGCCTCCTTAAGGATGTCCTCCCGCCAATTGAGCAGCTTCAGCCGGAAATACTCCCGCTGGCGCTCATTCATGAACGGCTCTTTGTCGGTTGGCCGATAGAATCTCGCGTCCGCCACAAGGCCCACTCCATCACCTTTACCGTTCTTTTGGGGCTTTTCCGGACGTCTATTTCTGCCCTTGGACAATTGCATCTGGGTGTACTCCCGCAACCAACTTGCGAAGCGCCCTCTCGCGCGGCGGCTTATAACGAAGCCACATGACAGTGACAACAAGATCGTGCGCCGGGAACACGATGACTGTGGTCGGGTTCGGATCGGGCGGCGGGCCCGCGCTTGTGGCGGGTCGCCAGGGTGATTTAATTTGCCGCCCCGGAGGCCCGCGTTTCATGCGTTTCGAAGGTACCAGCGGCTACGTCGCCACCGATGATTTGAAGGTTGCGGTTAACGCCGCAATCGCGCTCGAGCGCCCGCTCCTGGTGAAGGGGGAACCCGGGACCGGCAAAACCGTCCTGGCGCTGGAAATCGCCAAGGCCCTGGGGGCGCCGCTGATCGAATGGCACATCAAATCGACCACCAAAGCGCTGCAGGGCCTCTACGAATACGACGCGGTGACGCGGCTGCGCGACAGTCAATTAGGCGACGCTCGGGTCAAGGACATCCGCAATTACATCAAGCGCGGCAAGTTGTGGGAAGCGTTCATTGCCGATGGAAGGCCGGTTTTGTTGATCGACGAAATCGACAAGGCCGATATCGAATTTCCCAACGATCTCCTGCAAGAACTCGATCGCATGGAATTCTTCGTCTACGAGACCGGCGAAACGATTCATGCGCGCCGCCGCCCGATTGTCGTCATTACCTCAAACAATGAAAAAGAATTACCGGATGCTTTCCTGCGCCGCTGCTTCTTCCATTACATCCGCTTTCCGGATCCCGACACGATGCGCGCCATCGTCGAGGTCCATTTTCCCGGCATTAAGCACCGCCTGGTGGCCGAGGCGCTCAAGCTGTTCTACGAGATCCGCGAAGTGCCCGGATTGAAGAAGAAACCATCGACCTCGGAATTACTCGATTGGCTCAAGCTTTTAATGGTCGAAGATATTTCGGTCGAAACGCTGCGCGAACGCGATCCGAAGCGGTTGATACCCCCGCTGCATGGGGCGCTGCTTAAGAACGAGCAGGATGTGCACCTGTTCGAGCGGCTGGCTTTTATGACGCGAAGAGAAGGACGCTAGCCAGATCAACCGCCTCTGCGTTCACCACACGGGATGCATGGTGAAGGAATACCGCGCGCCCAGGGCGAACGTGAACTGGTTGGGCGAGCCGCGCTGGATGACCAGCGGCGAATCGGCGGCGGAACCGGTCAGCCGCTCATATTCGACATAGCCATACGTGGCCCATTGGGGATTGAAAAAATATTCCACCTGCCCTCCGGCGCCATACGAATAGAGCCCGCCGCTGGCATGATAGACCGGTAGTGCCGGCAGGCCGGCGACGGTGGAGTTGGCGGACTGGACGGGCGTGATGCTGAAATACGGGCTGACGGCGGCGGTGGATTGCAGCGTCAAGCGTGGTCCTCCTGAAAACCGGAACTGTCCCGCTGGAACAACAGCGTCCACAAAGAGATCGCCGGTGACGCCTTTTTCGCCGCCGAAGCCTTGCCGTACTTCGCCGCGCAGGCGCAGCCACTGCGCTGGCCAGTATTCGGCGAAGGCGCCGGCCTGCAGGGCGTAATCAACATCGCCCAAACCGTTGAGCGCTGTGTCACTGGAGGCCTTTCGCCGCCAAATGATCTGCACAGCTGGGCCGATCTTGATCTGGCCAAGATCGAGGATGGAGAAGCCGAAGCTGTCGCGCGGGCCGAAATATTCCGGTGGCGTTCCTACCTTGCGAATACTGAAGACCGGGCCGCCGGTGAGGCGAAATTTGTCCGTTGGTGCGCCTGCCCATTTCGGCCCGATGCGCAACTCGCCGCCGATGGTCACGATCCAATCTGGCACGGGAGACACGAGGGCTGCTGGCGCCGCAGTCGGCGCTGGCGTCGGCAGGTCAGCCGCAAAGCCAATCGCCGGCGCGACCGCCACGCCCATCACCACCCCCATGGCAATGCAGGCGGCCTGCCAACCGCTTGAGCGCCAAACTCTTGTCATGCCGTGCGGCCCCGCGCCCCGTCATCCCCTCAGGATCGCCATCGTACAGCAGCAGCAGTCAAGGACGAAGGCACGGGGCGGCCCAAGGTAAATTTAGTGCACACCTGTTGCCGATCGGCCGTGCGCCGCCCGCTAGGCCTCGGCATCGTGCTCGACCGCCCGGCCGGCGCCTGTTCGCGTGCGTTTTCTGCGCCGGGCCGCGCGCGGGGCCGCTCGTTCAATGCTCGCAGGTTCCGAGGCGTGATCGATGGTTTCGGGCGGCGCGCTGTCGGGCGGTGCGGCTTCAGAGACCGCGGTGCCAGCCGCACCGCTGTCGAGGTGATTCGGGACAGAAAGCGCGGATTGATGCTGCGAAACGGCGAGGCTGTCCGGCGGCGCTGACTCGGCCGCGGCCAGCCGCGCCTGCCAGTGCGCCAATTCGCGCGCCTTGGCGCGCCGCTGTTCGACGGCGGCGCGCAGCCGTTTGACCCAGATGCGGATCTGCCCCGCCGCCCGACCGAACACGCCACCGGCCCAGACCAGCTCGAACGGCGTAAACTGTCGCCAGGTGTGATCGCCATCGACGATGGCGCGCGCGACGAGATTGCCGCCCATCGCCGTGGTATTGAGACCGTGCCCGCCGAAACCGCTGGCCAGCCAGACGCCCGGACCGACCTCGCCGATCTGGGGCATGCGGTGCACGGTAATCCCCAAGGTGCCGGCCCAGGCATAGTCGATCTCGACATCGCCGAGTTGCGGATAGGTGTGTTTGATGTCGACTTTCAGCGCCCTGACGTAACGGCGCGAGTTGCGTGCCCACGTGGTGGCGCGGCCCGAAAGCATCAGCCGATCGCCGCCAACTACGCGATAGTGATTGTCGGCGGCATCGCTGTCGCTGACCCCGCCGCGATAGCGCACCGCTTCGCCAAGGCGATCCCCAAGCGGCGCGGTCGTGATCACATAGGTCGTCAGCGGCACCATCGTCGCGGCGAGCCGCGGCATTAGTGATTTGAGCCCAATATTGCCGCACAGCACCACATGATTGGCGCGCAGCCGCGCCCCCGGCGTCACGATGCGTTTGCGCACCCCGCTCGGATCGATCGACAGAGCGGGCGTGTTCTCGAAAATGCGCGCGCCGTCGCGCTCTGCGGCGGCGGCCAGCGCGAGCGCGTAATTGAGCGGATGGATGGCAAGCGCACGCAGATGATTGATGGCGTAAAAATAACGCTCGCTGCGCAGCACTTCACGCACGCGCTCGGTCGGCCAGCCCTCAATGTCGCAGCCCAGTTCTCCGAGCAAAGCGACGTATTTTACAAATTCGTCGCTATTGTCTCGCTTCGACACGTAGAGCCAGCCGTCTTGCGGATCGACACCGGGCGCGTGTTCGTCGCGGATGGTATCGCGCACGTAATCGAGGCCGGCCTGCGCCAGCGTCCAAAGATCTTTGGTGCGCTCGAAGCCGACGCGGGCAATGAGCTTGTCGGCGTCGGCACCGAAGCCCGGCAAGACGAAGCCGGTATTGCGCCCCGAGGCGTTGGCGGCGAGCCGGTTGGCCTCGAGCAATACGACGGACCAGCCTTTGCGCGCCACTTCGCGCGCGGTGGTCAAGCCGGCAAGACCGCCGCCGATCACACAGACATCGACGTCGAGGTCGGAATAAAGCGCCGGCCGGCGCGGCGCATCGACCATCGTCGCGGCATACCAGCTATCGCCGTAGATTTCGCTCACCGCGGCGTTCTTGTGAGATGTGTGATTGCGCATCGCTGCCGCTATGTAAGGCTTTCGGGCGACCGAGGCCAGTGGACACCTTGGGCCGGGAAAGCGACAGTACCGCCATGCGCCGTTTAATGCTGCTGCGCCACGCCAAGACCGAGCGCGCCGAGCCCGGCGAGCGCGATCGCGATCGCAAACTCACAAAACGCGGCCGCGCCGATGCGCCCACGCTTGGCGCTTACATGGCCCACCACGATCTGATCCCGGACCTGGCGCTGGTTTCGCCGGCGGCGCGCGCCCAGGAAACGTGGGATCTGGTCGCTGATGCTTTTGCCAAGCCGCCGCGCAAAGAAACCGACGATCGCATCTATAACGCCAATCCGCATAGGCTTCTCCAGGTCGCCGCCGAGCCGCGCAGGGC
The DNA here is from genome assembly GCA_035703785.1 of Xanthobacteraceae bacterium. Lineage (GTDB taxonomy): Bacteria > Pseudomonadota > Alphaproteobacteria > Rhizobiales > Xanthobacteraceae > BOG-931. Next base: position 9,707 of record DASSXN010000005.1, on the reverse strand, counting down.
GAACAAACTTTTCATCGTCGGCCACAATCCAAGCCTGCACGAGTTCGCGCTACAGTTGATCGCATCCGGCGATGTCGAATCCCGCGAACAGCTGCGCGAAAAATTGCCGACGTCAGGGCTGGTTGTGATGGACCTGCCGATTGACGACTGGGCGGAGCTCCGCCTGCATTCGGCACGGTTGGAGCGTTTTGTCACGCCGCGCCTGATCGCCGCGGCAGCGGAATAGAGCGCGACACTTCGCTTCATGCGCTCGGCAGTATCGCCGGCTCATGCGCCGGCCAGGGCCGCCAGAATGCGCACCCAGCTGCGAATGCCCTTGTGAAAGCTCTTGAGATCGTACTTTTCGTTGGGCGAGTGAACGCGGTCGTCGTCGAGCGCAAAGCCGACCATCAGCGTGTCCATCCCGAGCACAGTCTTGAAATCGCTGACGATTGGAATCGAACCGCCGGCGCCGACAGTGACCGCTTTCTTTCCCCATTCCTGCGCCAGCGCTTCGCGCGCTTTGGTGAGCGCCGGATTATCGAACGCAACATTGAAAGCCGACGCGCTGCTGAAATTGCCGAATTCCACGGTGCAGTCGGCGGGCACACGCGCGCGCACGAATTCGCGGAACGCGAGGCGGATTTTCTCCGGATCCTGGGCACCGACGAGGCGGAACGACACCTTGGCCATCGCCTTTCCGGGAATGACGGTCTTTGCCCCCTCCCCGGTATAGCCGCTGATAATGCCGTTCACTTCGGCGGTCGGCCGCGTCGAGATTTGCTCGATCAGCATGCGGTCCTTTTCGCCGGCCGGAATTTTCAGCCCGATTGGCGTCAGAAATTTCTCCGGCGTCAGCTCGAGGCCGGCGAGATCCGCTTTGATGTCAGCCGGCAATTCTGGCACGCCGTCATAGAATCCTGGAATGGCGACTGAACCATCCGGCCGGTGCAAAGCGGAAAGAACATCGACCAGCACATGGATCGGATTGCGCGCGGCGCCGCCGAACAAGCCTGAATGCAGATCGCGGTCCGCGCAGGTCAGCCGGACCTCCTCATAGACCAGGCCACGCAGCGAGGTCGTGATCGACGGCGTTTCGGCGTCCCACATCCCGGTGTCGCACACCAGCGCGAGATCGCGCTTAAACTCGTCGGCATTGTCGCGCACAAATCCAAACAGATGTTTCGAGCCGCACTCCTCCTCGCCTTCGATCATGATCGTAATATCGAGCGGAAGTTTGCCGGTTACTGCCTTGAATGCGCGGCACGCCTCGATGAAGGTCATCGCCTGGCCTTTATCGTCGCAGGCGCCGCGCGCCACGATGATTTTGCGCCCCTGCTCCGTCGCGATGCGCGGTTCGAACGGCGGCGTCTGCCACAGATCGAGCGGGTCGACCGGCTGCACGTCATAATGGCCATAGAACAAGACCCGAGGCCGTGGATTGGCGCCGTTGCCGCTTTTGCCGATCACCACCGGATGGCCGGCGGTCGGGCGCAGACTGGCGTCGAAGCCGAGAGTGCCGAGATCGGCCGCAACGTGTTCTGCGGCCTTGCGACACTGCGCGGCATAAGCGGGGTCCGTCGAAATCGATTGAATTCGCAACAAGGCGAACAGCCGATCGAGACTGGAATCGAGCTCGCGGTCGACGTGGGTCAAGACCGCGGACACAGCATTATTTGCACTCATGTTCTTACTGTCATAATTGATCGATGCCTGGGGTGCGCTCGCTTTGCCGTAAACGGCGCTCGTATACGCCGGAATTTTATAGTCCGCGACCGCGGTCCTTGTCATCCGCTCTCGATGGTGACGCGTTGCAAGTTTGCAACGCTTGAGCACGTTCGAACCGCGCCTGCTTGTCACCCCGGCCTTTGACCCTGCAATATGTCTCGTGCCCGACGACCTTCGGGGCTGGCGAGGGAGTAATGGACGAACTGATCGCACGTCTGGTCGCTGATGTCGGCATAGATCGTGCGACTGCGGAAAAAGCCGTCGGCATCATTCTCGAATTTCTGGTCAAGGAAGGCCCAGCTGACAAAGTCCAACCATTGCTGGCCAAACTTCCCGGAGCCGAGGTGGTAATGCAAAAGGCCGCGAGTGAAAGCGACTCAGGCGGTATGGCTGGAGCAATGGATGGGGTCATGGGCGCGGGCATGCGCATGATGTCGGCCGGTTTGAGTATGGGCCAGGTGCAGACCGTGACCCGCGCGGTGATTGCGTATACGCGAGAGAAAGCTGGCGAGGATGCGGTCGGCGAGATCGTCGCTGCAATCCCCGGGCTCGCGCAGTTTGTTTGAGTAACAACGTGTTTGTTGCGACCAAATTGCGCTGAGGGGGCATCGATGGCTTATCCCATTTCCGAAATTCAGGGGATCGGCACCGACGTTGCCGCCATTTTGAAATCGGATGGGATTCGCACCACTGTCACGCTGCTGCGCTTAGCCAAGACGCCGAAGCAGAGATTAAAGCTGGCGCTCAAGACCGGAACGCCGGAGAAAAACGTGCTGGACTGGGTCACGGCCGCTGATCGCATGAGGATCAAGGGCGTGGGCTGGGAATATGCCGAACTGCTGCGGGCCGCCGGCGTGCGGACGGTCAATGAACTTCGCTACCGCAATCCGCAAAAGCTCGCAGAGGTCATGGCCGAGGTCAATACCAAGCGCAAATTGGTGCGCCTTTTGCCTTCAGTGAATACCGTGGCGCGCTGGATCGAGGATGCCAAAAAACTACCGCCGCTGATCCGTTATTGATTGCGGCCGGCGGCCGCCCTTTACGAGACCCCCAGATTTAGCTTCCGCCGCCGCTTGACTTCACGGGAGTGGCCGCGCAAAGCCAGCGCCATGAGCGGCACGAGGCCGCCGAATAAGCTTAAGGACGGAGGCCGTGGCAGCGAGGACCATGGCGGCGAGGACCACGGCCGCGAATGTCACGCGTGGCGCTCCATCGGTCTCGGGAGCGGCGCCGGCCGGCAACGTGCTTACCGGGCTTCTCGCCAAGGGCCGCCCGCTGGTGATGGGTGTTCTTAATGTCACGCCCGATTCTTTCTCCGACGGGGGCCGTTTCCTGGAGCCAACAGCTGCACTTGCGCAGGCGCGGCGGCTTGTCGATGAAGGCGCCGACATCATCGATGTCGGCGCGGAGTCGACCCGGCCCTATGGCGGCGCCGTCCCGGTTTCGCTCGACGAGGAGCGTCTCCGCCTCGCCGCGGTGCTGCCGGCAATCATCGGGCTGGGCGCGCCGGTTTCAATCGATACGATGAAAGCGCCGGTCGCGGCCTGGGCGCTCGAAACCGGGGCGGCAATCGTCAACGATGTCTGGGGATTGCAGCGCGACCCCGACATGGCGCGCGTCATCGCCGATCATGGCGCTCCGGTCATTGTCATGCACAACCGCGAGAAAGCCGATCCGGCAATCGACATCATTGCCGCGGTGACCGAATTCTTCTCGCGCTCGCTCGAAATCGCGTGGCAGGCCGGCATCGGCCGTGAGCAGATCGTACTTGATCCGGGGATCGGCTTCGGCAAGACGCCGGAGCAGAGCCTTGCCTGCATTGCGCAGCTTGACGCCTGGCGCGGATTTAATCTGCCGATTTTGGTCGGGGCTTCGCGCAAGCGCTTTATCAACGCGATCGTGCCCGCCGAACCGAGCGAGCGGCTGGGCGGATCGCTCGCCGCGCATCTGATCGCTGCCGAAAGCGGCGCGGCAATCATCCGCACGCACGATGTTGCGCCGACGGTCCAGGCACTTGCGGTGGCCGCCGCGATCAGGCGGGCACGATGAGCGACACGATTTTTCTCAAAGGACTGGCGCTGCATGCCTATCACGGCGTGATGCAGCACGAAGCCAAGGTCGGGCAAACTTTCTATGTTGATCTGCAACTCGACCTCGAGCTTGGTAATGCATCGCGGACCGACAAGCTAAAAGACACGGTTTCTTACGATTTCGTAATCAAGATCGCCGGCGAGGCGTTCTGCGGCCGCCGCTACCGCCTGGTGGAAGCGGCTGCTGGCGCGGTCGCCGACGCCGTGCTGGCGCGCTGCCCGCAAGTGCGCGGCGTGCGTGTCAAGGTGCACAAGCCGCACGCGCCGGTCGCGGCGACGTTCGAGGATGTCGGCGTGACGATTGAGCGCGCCCGCAGCCGCAAATCATGAACCAATCCCCGGCCGAGGCTTTGCTCGCCCTCGGCGGCAATATCGGCGATGTCCGCGCCACGTTCGAACGCGCCATCGCAATGCTGTGCGCCGATGGCGCCATGCGGCTTGTCGCGCGTTCGTCCGATTACCGCACCCCGCCTTGGGGCGTTACGGACCAGCCGGCGTTCACCAATGCCGTGATCATTGTGGCGACCTCGCTCGAGCCGCACGCGCTGCTCGGACGCGTGCAGAACGTCGAACGCGCGCTCGGCCGCGACCGGGCGAACGAACGGCAGTGGGGCCCGCGCCCCATCGACATCGACATTTTGGCTTATGACGACGTCGTGTTGCGCGAACCGGATTTGACGCTGCCGCACCCGCATCTGTTCGAGCGCGCGTTTGTTCTGTTACCGCTCGCCGAGATTGCCTCCGATCGGGTCGTCGCTGGACAGCGGATCGGCGATGCGCTTGCCACCCTCGATGTTAGCGGCATCGCGAAGCTGCCGCCGCTCGGCCAACCCGCCAATACATAAATCACGGCGACGCCGCCGGTTGGCCACAGCGCTTTCGCGTGGCATTTTGCCGGTATGGTGAACTCCGAAGCTCCCCTTTGGGCCGGCGACTTCCCCTCCGCCACCGAGGCGGATTGGCGCAAGCTTGTCGACGCCGTGCTCAAGGGCGGCTCGTTCGAGCGGCTCAAGAGCCGGACCTATGACGGGCTCGCCATCGAGCCGCTTTACTCGTCCGCGCGTGAAGCAAGCGTCATCGCCGGCCGCCCGGCCGGTACCGCGTGGGCCGTCATGCAACGGGTCGATCATCCCGATCCGGCGGCGGCGAACGTTCAGGCGCGCGAGGACCTGGACGGCGGCGCGACCGGCTTGGTGCTGGTTTTTGCCGGCTCTGTCAGCGCCAATGGTTTTGGGCTTGAGGCAAACTCGGCCGGGCTTGCACGCGTGCTCGAGGGCATCGATCCTCGCGGCATAGTTCTGGACTTGAACTTAAGTCCGGCGACGCGCGGCATGACCCGCGAAGTCGCGATGCTGATCAAGAACCGCGGCATCGCTCCGAGCGCGATCGATCTGCGCTTCAGCATCAATCCAATCGGTGGTTTCGCCGCGGCGGGGCGCAGCGCGCAAGGCTGGCAAGAACTCGCGCCGGCCTTTGCCGCAACGATCGCCGCATTGGCGGGCGATGGGTTTCGCGGACCGTTCGCGGTCGCCGACGGGCGCGTGATCCATAATGCCGGCGGGTCGGAAGCGCAGGAACTTGCTTTTGCACTCGCCAGCGCGGTGACCTATTTGCGGGCGCTCGAACAAAGCGGCATGGCGCTGCAAGCCGGCTATGACGCGATCTATTTCCGGCTCAGCGCGGACGCCGATCAGTTTCTGACCACGGCTAAATTTCGCGCGATGCGAAAATTGTGGGCGCGTGTCGCGGCCGCCGCGGGGCTTTTGGCGAAACCGGCGATTGTGACCGCCGAAACCGCGTGGCGGATGCTCACGCGCCGCGATCCCTACGGTAACATATTGCGGTCGACGATCGCCGTCGCCGCGGCCGGGCTTGGCGGCGCCGATGCAATCACCGTTCTACCGCATACCGCGACGCTTGGTTTGCCGGATGACTTTGCGCGCCGCGTCGCCCGCAACATGCAGCTCGTGCTGTTGCAGGAATCCTACCTGGCGCGGGTTGCCGATCCGGCGGCGGGATCCGGCGCCTTCGAAGCTCTCACCGAGCAGCTTTGTCTTGCCGCGTGGACGCAATTTCAGGAGATCGAACGCGCGGGCGGCGCATGGCCGTCGCTCGAAAGCGGGCTCGTGCAGCGAAACGTCGCCGCGGTGCGAGCGGCGCGCCAACAAGCGCTGGCGCGTGGAAAGGAGATTTTGACCGGCACCAATGCCTATCCCGATATCGCCGAAACGCCACCCGCCGTACTTGCCGTGGCGCCGCGTGCCGCGGCGAGCGACGAACCCGCAAGCGTAACCGCACCTTCACTGCTGCGACTGCGGCTCGCCGAGCCATTCGAAGCGTTGCGCGACAAATCCGATCGGATTCTCGCAGCAACCGGGGCGCGGCCGAAAGTTTTCCTCGCCACGCTTGGCGCGCCGGCGGAATTCACGATGCGCGTGAACTTTGCCAAGAATTTTTTCAAAGCCGGCGGCATTGAAGCTGTCAGCGGGGTTCCTTCCGATTATCGCGCCGCACAGGCCGCGATCGCCTGCCTCTGTCCGTCGGGCAAGGTTTCCGAGCAGGAATTGGCATCGGCCGCCGCAGCGATCAAACGAAGCGGCGCACGCCACATCTATTTCACAGGGCGGGTTGCCGCGCAGGAGGACATGCTGCGCGCCGCCGGCGTGCAAACGTTCATTGATGAAGGTTCCGACGCCCTGGCGACACTGAATGCGGCTTACGATATTCTTCAACAAAAGGAGCACTGAACCTTAGCGCTGCGCATGACCCGAATTCCGGACTTCACGAACATGGCATTCGCAGATGCGCCAGTTCCGGCATCCGCCGGCGGCGCACCTTGGCTCACGCCTGAGGGCATTGCGGTGAAATCCGCCTATGCCGCCGGCGATCTCGAAGGACTCATCGGTCTCGACAGCTTTCCCGGCATCCCGCCTTATCTGCGTGGCCCCTACCCGACCATGTATGTCACCCAGCCATGGACGATCCGGCAATATGCCGGCTTTTCGACCGCGGAAGATTCAAATGCCTTCTATCGGCGCAACCTTGCCGCCGGCCAGAAAGGCCTGTCGATCGCGTTCGATCTCGCCACCCATCGCGGCTATGACAGCGATCATCCGCGTGTTGCCGGCGATGTCGGCATGGCCGGCGTGGCGATCGATTCGATCTACGACATGCGCACGCTGTTTGCCGGCATTCCGCTCGACCAGATGTCGGTGTCGATGACGATGAACGGCGCGGTATTGCCGGTGCTTGCGCTCTATATCGTTGCCGCCGAAGAGCAAGGCGTGCCGCCGCAAAAGCTCGCCGGCACGATTCAGAACGACATCCTCAAAGAATTCATGGTGCGCAACACCTACATTTACCCGCCGCAACCGTCGCTGCGCATCATCTCCGATATCTTCTCCTACACTTCGGCGCACATGCCGAAATTCAATTCGATTTCGATTTCCGGCTATCACATGCAGGAAGCCGGCGCGACCGCGGATCTCGAACTCGCTTACACGCTCGCCGACGGCGTCGAATATGTGCGCGCCGGGCTCGCCGCTAATCTGCCGGTCGATCGCTTTGCACCGCGGCTGTCGTTTTTCTTCGGCATCGGGATGAATTTTTTCATGGAAGTGGCGAAGCTGCGCGCGGCACGGGTGCTGTGGGCAAAGCTGATGAAAGAGTTCGAGCCGCAAGACGAGCGTTCGCTGTCGCTTCGCACCCATTGCCAGACCTCGGGCTGGTCGCTCGCGGCGCAGGATGTCTTTAACAATGTCGCGCGAACCTGCATCGAGGCGATGGCGGCGACGCAAGGCGGTACCCAGTCGCTGCACACCAATGCGCTCGACGAGGCGCTGGCGCTGCCGACGGACTTTTCCGCGCGTATCGCGCGCAACACGCAGATCGTACTGCAGAAGGAAAGCGGCACCACGCGCGTGATCGATCCGTGGGGCGGTTCGTTCTTTGTCGAACGGCTGACCGGCGATCTTGCGGCGCGGACCTGGGGTCACATTCGTGAAGTCGAAGAGCTCGGCGGCATGACCCGCGCCATCGAATCCGGCTTGCCAAAGCTGCGCATCGAAGAGGCGGCGGCACGCACGCAAGCGCGCATCGATTCCGGCGCCCAAGCGGTGATTGGGGTCAATAAATTGCGGCCGCGCGACGAAAAGCCGATCGATGTTCTCAAAGTGGACAATGCCGCGGTGCGCCAATTGCAGATCGACAAGCTCAAGCGGCTCAAGCGCGAGCGCGACCCCGAAGCGCTCAAGCAGGCGCTCGAGGCGCTGACCCGCAGCGCCGCCGGCGGCAACGGCAATCTGTTGGCGCTTGCGATCGACGCGGCGCGCGCCAAGGCGACCGTGGGGGAGATCTCACTGGCGCTGGAAAAAGCGTTCGGGCGTCACCAGGCCGAGATCAGAGCGATTTCCGGCATCTATGGACGGGAGGTCGGCATGGCTGACGGAAGAATGGCGGATGCCGTCGAACGTGTACAGAAACTCGTCGCCGAGTTCGAAGACAATGAAGGCCGCCGCCCGCGTATCCTGGTCGCCAAGATCGGCCAGGACGGCCACGATCGCGGGCAAAAAGTCATCGCCACGGCCTTTGCCGATCTGGGTTTCGATGTCGATATCGGCGCATTATTCGCAACGCCGGTCGAGGCGGCACGCCAAGCGGTCGAGAACGACGTCCATATCATTGGCGTTTCCTCGCTTGCGGCCGCGCATCTCACGCTGGTGCCGGAGCTCAAGGCCGAGCTCGAGAAGCTCGGCCGCGGCGACATCATGATCGTCGTCGGCGGGGTGGTGCCGCCGCAAGATTATGCGGCGTTGAAAGTGGCCGGCGCTGAAGCAATCTTCCCGCCCGGAACAGTGATCGCGGAAGCCGCCGAAAACTTACTCTCGACGCTCAATCGGCGGCTCGGGCACTCGAAAGCGGCGGCGGAATAAAGCTACAATTCACTGCGTAGACAGATGCAATCCGCAATTCAAAGCCGGATTGCACCGCTCACAATGGCAGAGATCGTCTACCCCGCCACGCTGCCCCAATTCTTCGCTAGCTGTTCCGCGCCGCGCAGCGACAGCGCGAGAATTGTATAAGTCGGATTCGGCGCACCGCTGGTCGGGAAAATCCCTGGCCCGGCGATCCACAGATTGCCGATCTCGTGCGTCTGGCCAAAACTATTGGTGACCGAGTCGCCGGCAGTTTTGCCCATGATGGTACCACCCATGAGATGGATGGTTGGCATCGGTCCTTTATTCGGCCACACCTCCTTGGCGCCGGTTGCCTTGGCGATTTCGACGCCCTTATCGAAATTGGCATTAAACAGGGCCACAGCCTCGTCGTTGAAACTGTGCGTGATCTTGCCCAGCGGCATACCGAACTCGTCCTTGTCGCTGGCAAGCTCGATACGATTGTCGATCACCGGCATCTCTTCAGCGAACGCGTTTAGCCGCGTATAGCCGCGCGCCGCGCGTTTCATGAACGCCGCGAGCTCGGCACCGAACAGATCAAGACGGGAATTGGCGACGCCGCCCAACGCGCTATAGCGCGCCGCGGCGCCCGCGACCATGAAGGTCGAGCCGAACGCGCCTTTATCCTTGTGCGAATTCTTGTCGTAGAGATCGTAGGAGAAGTATTGCGCGGCGATGGTGCCCATGTATGGCTGCAAGTCCTCGTCGAACAACGCCGACGTCCCCGACGCGAAATGCGCCGTCAGGTATTTGCCGACAAGCCCGCTTGAATTGGCAAGTCCGTTCGGGTGCTTGTCAGTCGCCGAGCTAAGCATGATGCGAGGGTTCTGCGCCGACCACGCGGCCAGAACCACGACGCTCGCCTCCTGAACCTGCTTTTGTTTGTTAGCGTCGTAATATTCAACGGCGGTCGCCTTCGCTCCGTCAGCGCTCGTAAGAACACGGGTCGCTGTCG
>DASSXN010000081.1:0-6105 GCA_035703785.1 Xanthobacteraceae bacterium | reverse complement strand
CGGGCAGCCGAATCTCAACGTCAAGATCGATCGCGCCAAAGCCGCCCGCTACGGTCTCAACACCGGCGATGTGAACACCGTGATCCAAGCCGCATTGAGTGGCACGACGGCGACCACGTTGCTGGAAGGCGACCGCCAGTTCGCTGTGGTCGTTCGGCTGCCGGCTGAGTATCGCTCGAACCTCGAAGCCGCTGCCAAAGTGAAAGTTGGGATTACTATCTCTGGCGGCGCCAACGCTTACATTCCTTTGAACGAACTTGCCAATATCTCGCTCGATACCGGTGCGTCCTTCATCTATCACGAGCAAGGCGAACGCTACATTCCGGTCAAGTTCAGCGTGCGTGACCGCGATCTTGGCGGCGCTGTTGCCGAAGCGCAAGCGCGCATCGCGCAAAACGTGAAATTGCCGAGCGGTTATCGCCTCGTTTGGGCAGGCGAGTTCGAGGACCTGGAAAATGCCAAATCGCGGCTTGAGCTGATCGTCCCGATCAGTCTTTTGCTTATTGTTGTGCTGCTCTATGGCCTGTTCAATTCGCTGCGCGAGAGCTTGATGGCGCTCGTGGGCATTCCATTTGCGGCTAGCGGCGGCGTTCTCGCGCTCTATCTGAGCGGCTTGAATTTCAGCATTTCGGCGGCGGTCGGGTTCGTTTCGTTGTTTGGTGTCTCAGTGATGAACGGCATCTTGATCATCTCATATTATAATGAGGTCAGAGCGAACGGCATCGACACGATCGACGCGATGTTCCACGCCGCGTCGCAGCGCATGCGGCCGATGTTGATGACCGCGCTCTCCGCCTGCATCGGCTTGCTGCCCGCCGCAGTCTCGACCGGCATCGGCAGTCAGGTGCAGCGGCCGCTGGCGACGGTAGTGGTCGGCGGCATGTTTATGGGGCCGATTGTTCTGCTCATCGTCGTTCCGGCGCTTATGACGTTGTTCTTGGATCGTCGAGTGCCGCCGCCTGCAGCCGGTTCCGCGCCGCCGCAACCGAGCGCGTAAGTCAGCGTTGAAAAGGAGATGCCCTTGCGACTGATCCTTTCAAGCATCGTGCTGGCGGCGCTGGCGGCAAATCCGTGCTTCGGCAGGGACGGCCATGCGCAGCACAGTGCCCGCGCCAGCGCGACCAACAACGGCGCCAGCGGGAAGGGCACAAGCGGTGCAAACCCGGGCACCGCCAAAGCGAGCGTTCCGATCGATGCCGAGGCGACGATCGCGCCGCCCGTCCTACCGCCGCGCGGACCAAAGCCGCAACCAAATCGCAACGCTAATCAGAATCCGAAAATCGTCACGCCGGGAAATGTGGCCCGCGGCCAAGCCGGCGGAGCAACTGCGCCAACTGTGCGCAACGCGATCGGCCAGCCCGTCGTTCCGCCGAAAGATTTTGCCGGCGCGCGGCCGCCGGTGCCCGCGCCGCAAAGATCGGGCGCAGTGTCGGCGCCGATCATCCACGGCGGGCCTGTCGCGGCGCCTGTGTCGTCTGGCGCCGCACGCGTAAACGTCGCAAACAACCGCGTCAGCGTCAACGGCGCGACGGTGATTCGGCCGCCTAACACGTCCGTGGTCATCGGCGGACCGGCGGCGGCCCGCTACGGCATCAACGGCACGATGGTGCACAACAAGCATTAAATTCCGTCCGTTCTCGCGACCCGCCTACGCTCGCTGGACGAGCTTCGGCGGGTTTGGAGTCCGCCGACCTTGCTTCGCCCGCCGAAGCGTCTGGCGAAATCAATCCGCTCCGCGGAGGGCGGGCTTCGCGAAGGCGGGAGCGCAGAGCGCGAAGGCGGAAAGCGGGAATCCAGCGGAGAATGGCGGCGGCGCCGCTTAATCGCGCGACGATTTCGGGCTATATTAGAATTGTGCATGCCAAGGTTGCCGGGCGGAGCGAACGAAATGGCAAACCTGGAGCATCCCCCTGAGGCGAAATTGTCGGGCGACGTTTCGCATACGCTGCGCATCGCCGCGATCGTGTTGCGTACATTATTCATTGTTCTGTTGCTGGTGCTGACGCTGCGTGTCAGCCTGCCGCAAAGCGAGACGATCTGGACCGCCTACGACACGCCGGCCGATCTGGTGCGGCTTATCCTCGGCATCGGCGTGTGCGCTTGGCTCGTTTACCAGCTCTTTCTGGTGCCGAAAGACGCCGGCAGCTCCCGCACTTGGTTCTATCTTGGGCTCGTCGCGGTGCCGTTTGCTTTGATCGTGCTGTACGTCGCGTGGTGAGGGTGCATGTTTCGCCCTCTCCCCTTGCGGGAGAGGGTGGCGAGTGCAGCGCTCAATTCTAGTTTGTCCGGGGTCTATACCGAATCATCGTGCTGCCCTCCTACGCTTGCTCTGCAAGCTTCGGAGGGTATGAGTCCGCCGAAGCATCGGTCCGCCGAAGCGCGGAACGCGAAGGCGGACGCTGCGCCCGGGAAAAGCGTCTAGCCGGAAACACTACGGCTCAATCAACTTCCCGCTCGCTGCTTTGATCGCGGCTTCGGTGCGGGTGGCGGCACCGAGCTTGCCGCGCGCATTGTCGGTATGGAAATCGACCGTGCGCTTGGTCAGCCCGAGGATTTGCGCGATCTCGGCCGAGGTCTTGCCACGCGCCACCCAGGTTAACACCTCCACCTCCCGCTCGTTCAGTGCGACTGTCTTCGGCCACAAGGAGGTGCGCGCCACGGCTTTCAGCCGCGCCTCGATGATCATGGCGAGCAAATCGAAATCGATCGGCTTGGTGACATAATCGTCGGCGCCGAGCTGGCGGCCTTTGAGTTCGTTATCGCGATCAGTCAAGGCGGTCAAAAACACAACCGGCATGTTCGAAAAGCGCGGCGCCAGCGCGGTCAGCCGTTCCAAAAGCTCGAAGCCGGACATCGCCGGCATGCTGATGTCTGAGAGCACGAGGTCGGGCATCACCCGCAAGATCGCGGCGAGCCCTTCGCGCCCGTCATGCGCGACCGTTACTTCGTAGCCGCGATCGAGCAATTCCTCGGCGATCAGCGCCGCGGTCTCGCGGTCGTCCTCGATGCACAGTATTTTTTTACGGACTTCAGTCATGATCCGATCTGGAACGTCGTTATACGGAACGAGCCGGAACTAAGCGGTTCTGCTGGCTGGCTAATTTACCTCAATTCGGTTTCGGATGGTTGCGCCTTTGCTATAGAATTAATGTGATGTCGCCCGGCGGCGCAATTCTTGGCGCGGCCTGGCGGGGGAGTGGAAAGCTCACATGTGGCAGCCGCGCTCAATCCGCTTGCATCTCGCCGCGGTATTTTTCTTGTTCTTCGCGCTGGTCGCCGGGCTCGGGGCGTTCAGCATGTGGCGGCTTGCCAATTTCAATTCTCTGTCGGCGGACGTGGCGGAGGTTTGGTTGCCGACCACGCGCGCGCTCGGTGACCTGAACAATTACACCTCCGATTTCCGCGCCTTCGAAGGCAGCGCGCTCTTGACGTCCGATCCGAACGAGATCGCCGCGACCGAGAAGCAAATGACCGAACTCGATCGCGCGATCGCGGCCGCGGAGCGCAATTTCGAGCGCATCCGTCACGACGCCGCGGAAGCCGATTTATACGATCAGTTCAAGACCCGCTGGAACGCGTATCGCACCATCGTCAATCAAATGCTGGTGCTGTCTCGCAGCGGCCGGCGGGATGACGCCTTGCAGATTTACAGCGATTCATCGCGCCTGGCGTATAACGCCGCGAGCGACACCCTCGGCCAACTCACCGACCAAGCGGTCGCCAGCGCGCAGGTTGCGAGCGATCGGCTCGCGCTCGACTATCGCCACGCCTACTGGCTGATCCTGCTGGCGATTGTAATCGCGGCGCTATTGGTCGTTGCCGCGCTCGTCCATATCAGCCGATCGATTTCGGCGCCGCTTCTGGCGCTAGCCAATCGCATGCGCCGGCTCGCCGGCAATGATACCGACATCGATGTGCCCGCGACCGAGCGGCAAGACGAGATCGGCGCCATGGCCAAGGCGACGGTGGTGTTTCGCAACAACGCCATTGAGCTGATGCGCAGCCAAGATACGCTTTCCCGCCAAGCGGCCCTGCTCGAGGAGCAATTGGCGCACGAGCAGCGACTTGCCTTGTTGCAGCGGAATTTCGTCTCCATGGCCTCGCATGAATTCCGCACGCCGCTGACGGTCATCGATGGCCATGCCCGGCGGCTCGACAAGACCAAGGACACGGTCGCGCCCGCCGAGATCGGCGAGCGTGCTGGAAAGATTCGCAGCGCCGTCTTGCGCATGACGCAACTGATCGAGAACCTGCTCAACTCGTCGCGGCTGATCGACGGCGGCGTCGGGCTCTATCTCAATGTCGCGCCGATGGACATGCGAGCGCTGCTGCAGGAAGTTTGCCAGTTGCATCGTGAAATGGTGCCTGGCTTGCAGTTGATCCAACATTTTGCCGCGACGCCGGTACCGATGGTTGGCGATGCCAAGCTCCTGTTCCAGGCATTGAGCAATCTTCTCTCCAACGCGGTCAAATATTCGCCGGCGGGCGGCGCCATCGACGTGACGATGGAAAGTGCGCCGGACCAGGTTGTGGTCGCGGTCACCGATCATGGCCTTGGAATCCCTGCGAGCGATCTAGCGCGCCTGTTCGAGCGCTATCATCGCGGCAGCAATGTCTCGGGCATCGTCGGCACCGGCGTCGGGCTCTATCTGGTCAAGACCGCGGTAGATCTGCATCACGGCACTATCGAAGTGCAGAGCAGGGAAGGCGACGGCTCGTGTTTCACCGTCCGGCTGCCGCGCGCGGCGCTGACGGTCGACAAACCACCCTCGGCCGGCGCGCCGCTCATGGCCGACGCCTGATGCGCAGCCTCGCCGCGGCGCTCTGTGTGCTCTCGTTTTCGGCGCCGGCCGCGAGTGCGGGCTGGATGGCGGGCCGGATAGTTGATGTTCGCGGCGTAGTTCACGACATGATCGCGCGAGTCGATTGGCAATATCCGTGGCAATTGCCGCCGCGCTTTCGCGATCACTGCCGTTACGAATATTTCACCGCGCGGCCTTTTTGTTCCGATCATTGCGGCGGCGACTATCAATTCTATTACTGCTCGCAAGCGTCGTTCGGCTGCTGCCATCTCGGCCGCGGCTATTGCGATTGGAGCGGCTTATTGCGCTGCCATCCGTAGGCCTTTTTCACCGCTGCGGCCTGCCGAAAATGCTCTCCCCTTGCCGCTTTGCCCTGATGCGCTATTTTCCGGCTCGGCGTTGTCGCGGCCCGCGGGTGTAGCTCAATGGTAGAGCAGAAGCCTTCCAAGCTTATGACGAGGGTTCGATTCCCTTCACCCGCTCCAATTCTTAGGCGCTCGCAAGTCCGTCAGCCGTGGGCGCGATTACGCGCCGTACCCATCCGATAAACGGCCGGGACTTGCGCCACCAGGCGCTAGCAGGCAAATGTCAGTGCGGCCTAGGAGTGTAGCTCAATGGCTAGAGCACCGGTCTCCAAAACAGACTGATTCCTTTGCGATATCAATGCACGTTCTGAAAAATTCGCAAAATTCGAGACCATTGCGATCAATAGCTTAGCGCGTCTTTCAGAACGTCAAGCCGGCCCTATACAGGCTGCAGTCATCGGCGTCGGCGTGCCGACACCCTGTCACCTCCATCACCGACTGAATGCCCCGCAATGACTTGGCCGTGGCCGTGGGTTCGTTTGGGGGTGAGCGCTGCTGCGCCCCGCAATCGCGACTGTCCCCAAATTAGTCCCCGCTTCGTCGCCCGTCACACCCGGCATATGCGACCGGCCGCACGCATCATCGCTGCCGTGCCGCGATAGTCCCGCTCCGTGATTTCTTCTTCGTCGCCTCGACCATGACCTCGGCTATCAAGTCCGCCTTCTCGAAGAAGTCGTCGATCTCGTCCCAGGCCTTCTCCTGGGTCATGGGGCGGCGCTCTTGGAACCGCCACACAACCTTCTCGTAAAACGCCTCGTCGCTGCTCAATTTTTCACGCATGGCCTTAAGCGCTAGCTTCAGCGCCGCGGCCCCCTGAGGTGCTGAAGGCGATCGCCTACGCCGAGTACCTGGAGACCTGTTCTCTTCGTCATTTCCTTTCTCCTCCACAACCAGCGACCATCGACCATCCAGCGAACGTCTCTGGGTCCGCGGTGCGC
>DASSXN010000079.1:0-8924 GCA_035703785.1 Xanthobacteraceae bacterium | reverse complement strand
CGAAGCGCGCCTTGTCGGCGGGCAGGGGATAATGCGGCGCTTCGAACGGCGGCACGCCGCCGGCGTTACGGAGCTGCGTCTCCGCCGGGTGCGGCGACCATGGTTTGTGCGGAATGGGTTTTAGTCCGTCGGCGAGGGCGTCGGCGCCGGTGAGCACGGCGAGAACGCCGGGCACCGCCAGCGCCTCGTCCTTGACGATGCCGCGGATGCGGGCATGCGCATGCGGCGACCGCACCATCACGGCGCAGACTTGGCCGGGCAGGTTTTCATCGGCGGTATAGCGGCCGCCGCCGCGAATGAGCCGCAAATCCTCGCGGCGACGCACCGGCTGGCCGATGCCGGAGCCTTGGACGTCATGCGCGTGCGTCGGTTGGTCCATTGCCGCCGCGATGTTAGTGGACGCATCGACAGGCTGACAACCTGCGCCGATAGCGGTAGACAAAACAGGCGGTAGAGAAAACGTCGGGAGAGCACGCATGCCCGATCAGCTCGGCAAGCCGGTTCTGCGCAAGGAGGATCCGGCGCTGCTTTCGGGGCGCGGCCGCTATGCCGACGATCTTCCGATTGCGGTCGGCACCTTGCATGCCCATGTCATTCGCTCGCCGCACGCGCATGCCGACATCCTGCGCATCGATGCCGAGCAAGCGCTCGCGCATGACAGCGTCTGGGCCGTGATCACCGGGGAAGATGTCCGCAAATTGTCGGATCCGTTCCTGGCCGCGGTGAAGACGCCGGTGCAGCAATGGACGCTCGCGGTCGAGCGGGTGCGCTATGTCGGCGAGCCTGTCGCCGTGGTCGTCGCCGAGAGCCGTTACATCGCCGAGGACGCCGCCGAACGTTTGAGCATCGACTATCAGCCGCGCGATGTCGTGCTCGATCCGGTGCAAGCCTGCAAGAGCTCGGCCCCGCTTCTGCATCCGCAAGCCGGCACCAACGAAATCTCCGTGCGCGAATTCCGCTATGGCGACCCGGACGCGGCCTTCGCCAGCGCCGATCGCCGCATCGCCATGACCGTGCCTTTCCCAAGACTCTCGTTCACGCCGATCGAATGTTATGTCGTCGTCGCCCAGCACAATGCTGCCGAAAACAGCTACGACGTTCTCGCCAATTTCCAGGGCCCGTTCTCGATGCATCCGGTGATGGCGCGCGCGCTGCGCGTTCCGGGACCGAAATTGCGCTTGCGCATCCCGCCGGATTCCGGCGGCAGTTTCGGCATCAAGCTTTCGATCTTTCCCTATATCGTGCTGATCGCGCTCGCCGCCCGCATCACCGGACGCCCGGTGAAATGGACCGAGGACCGTATCGAGCATCTGGTTGCAGCCAGCTCCGGACCGAACCGGGTGACCGAGATCGAGGTGGCGGTTGGTCACGACGGCCGCGTTCTCGGTCTGAAACTCGATCAGCTCGAAGACTATGGCGCGTTTTTGCGCGCGCCGATGCCCGGTCCGCTTTACCGCATGCATGGCGCGGTGACCGGCGCCTATGACATCCAGAATGTCGAGGTCAAAAATCGCGTCGTGCTCACCAACAAGATGCCGGCGAGCCTGATCCGCGGCTTCGGGGGACCGCAGCTTTATCTGGCGCTCGAACGCTTGATGCACCGCATCGCGATCGAATTGCAGCTCGACCCGCTCGAGGTGATCCGGCGCAATCTCATTCCAGCGCAGAAATTTCCGTACCGCACGGCAGCCGGCGCGCTCTATGATTCCGGCGACTATGGCCGCGCCGTCGACATCGCCACCGGCGACGGCCGGCTCGCCGATCTCAAAAAGCGGCGCGAGGCGGCGCGCGCGCAGGGCCGCCACTATGGCATCGGCTTCGCCGTTGTGGTCGAGCCGGCGATGTCGAATATGGGCTATCTCTCGACGCTGATGACACCGCAGGCGCGCGAAAAAGCCGGTCCGAAGAACGGCGCGGTGTCGATGGCGCGCCTGACGATCGATCCCCTTGGCGCAGTCACGGTTACGGCCGACGTCACCGTGCAAGGCCAAAGCCACGAAACCGTGCTGGCGCAGATCGTCGCGCAGGAGCTCGGCCTCTCGGCCGACGAGATCGAAGTCGTGTTGGAATTGGATACGGCGAAGGATCAATGGTCGATCGCCGCCGGCACCTATTCGAGCCGCTTCGCCTCCGGCACCGCGGTCGCCGCGCATATGGCGGCGGTGGCGATGCGCGATAAGCTCAAAGCCATCGCGGCGAAGCAGCTCAACGTGCTGCCGGACGATGTCGAACTGGCGAGCGGCAAAATTCGCAGCCGTTCCAATCCCGATAATGCGTTGCCGTTCGGGCGCGTCGCGGGCACTTCGCATTGGTCGCCGGTGATGCTGCCGGAAGGAACGGCGCCGGCCTTGAGCGAGACCGCGGTGTGGACGCCGCCCGAGCTTGAGCCGCCGTCGAGCGACGATCGCATCAACACGTCACTGACTTACGGCTTCATCTTCGACATGTGCGGCGTCGAGATCGATCCGGTGACCTATCACGTGCGCGTCGACCGCTACGTGTCGATGCACGATGCCGGGCGCATCATGAATCCGATGATCGCGGAGGGCCAGATCCGCGGTGCCTTCGCGCAAGGCATCGCCGCCGCGCTCTACGAAGAGTTCACCTATAACGAGGAGGGTGCGTTTCTCAACGGCACCTTTGCCGATTATCTGGTGCCGACGGTCGGCGAAATTCCGGACGTCGAGATTCTTCATCATCACTCGCCGTCGCCGTTTACGCCGCTGGGCGCGAAGGGCCTCGCCGAAGGCAATTGCATGTCGACGCCGGCCTGCATCGCCAATGCCATCGCCGATGCGCTCGGCGCGCAAGACATTATTCTTCCCGCCACGCCGCGGCGGATCCATGAATTGCTGCAAGCGAACCAAAAATTTCCCTCCCCCCTTGCGGGGGAGGGTAGGGAGGGGGGTGGTGCGGTTGGGCAAAATCATTCACGCACTCCCAAACCACCCCCGCCCCTATCCCCTCCCCACAAGGGGGAGGGGAACAGCAAGCCCCGCGCATGAAGCCGCACCAAAAATTTCTCTCCCCCCACCCGGGCCGCGCTTGCGCGCGCCCGAGTGCAAGCTTGACGGGGGAGGGTAGGGAGGGGGGTGGTGCGGTTGGGCAAAATCATTCACGCACTCCCAAACCACCCCCACCCCTAACCCCTCCCCACAAGGGGGAGGGGAACAGCAAGCCAAGCGCATGAAGCCGCGCCCGTTTGATTATTTCCGTCCCGATACGGTCGAGGAGGCGGTCGCGCTGCTCGCCGAATACGGCGACGACGCGCGCATTCTCGCCGGCGGGCAATCGCTGGTGCCGATGCTCAATTTGCGCATCGTCGAGGCCGAAGCGCTGATCGACATTTCGCGGATCGACGCGCTCGATGTCATCCGCGATCTGGGCGATAGGATCGAGATCGGCGCCGCGGTCACCCAGAACAAATTGCTGGCCTGGCCGCAACTCGCGGAAAAACTCCCCCTCCTCGCCGCCGCGCTGCCGCATGTCGGGCATTTTCAGACCCGCAACAAAGGCACGGTGTGCGGCTCGATCGCGCATGCCGATCCGAGTTCGGAGCTGCCGCTGGCGCTCGCGGTGCTCGGCGGCGAGATTGTTCTCAAATCACAGCGCGGCGAACGTGTGCTCGCGGCAAAGGATTTCCAGAAGGACATGCTGACCACCGCGCGCGCGCTAGATGAGCTGATTACGGCGGTGCGCTTTCCGGTTATGAGCGGGTCCGGCGTCGGATTTCGCGAAGTGGCGCGCCGCCACGGCGACTTTGCCATCATCGCCGTCGCGGCGGTCGCGGAGAACAAAAGTGCCGTGCGGCTTGGAGTCGGCGGCATGGCCGGCAAGCCGATGCTGCGCCGGATCGCGGGTGAGGGGGCCGCGCACGCCATCGCTGCATGGGCGGACGAGCTCGAAGGCTATGAGGACCTGCATGCATCGGCGGCGATGCGGCGTGACCTGTTCCGCAATCTGGCGCCGCTTGCGGTGAAGGAGGCGATCCGATGCGCCGCGTAAACCGCAACGAGCGCGTGCGCGTGGGCTTAACCCTCAACGGCCGCAAGCTTGCGGCGGACGCGGAGCCGCGCACGCTGCTGTGCGATTTTATCCGTCACGCGCTCGGCGCGACCGGCACCCATGTCGGCTGCGAGCACGGCGTCTGCGGCGCCTGCACCGTGCTGATCGATGGCGTCGCGACGCGCTCGTGTCTGACGCTCGCGGTCCAGGCCGAGGGCCGCGAGGTCAAGACCGTGGAGTCGCTTGCAGCGCCCGACGGTACGCTCAATGCGCTGCAGCAGGCGTTTCGCAACAATCACGCGCTGCAATGCGGCTTCTGCACGCCGGGCATTCTGATGTCGTTCACTGATTATCTGTCCCGCAATCCGCACGCCTCCGAAACCGAAATCCGCGACGTGTTGAGCGGGCATCTGTGCCGCTGCACCGGTTACGCCGGCATCGTCGCGGCCGTGAAGGAAGTGACGAAATCCTCGCCGTGAAAACGAAACATCGCTCCAGCATTTTGCTATCAACCGGGGGTTCGATGACGAGCGTGTATCAACACAAATTGCCGATCTGGTCCACCCTTAGCGCTGCGTACCGCGAATGGCGGCGCATGCTGCCGGCTCTGCGTCCTCTCGTCATCAATGCCTTTCTCATCGTGCTGGCAATCTCCGCGCTCGACCAATTCGTTCCTGCCCGCCTGGCGGACCAGGAGTTTTTCGGTACGGCGATAACGCTCGCCGAGGCGGCAGTGCGCGCATTTCTGCTGACGCCGATTTTGGTCGCCATCCATCGTTTCGTCATTCTTGATGAGATCACAAAAACTTATGCGGTTCCGCTCCGCGAGCCGGCGTTCCGCCGATTCTTTGCCTGGTTGTTCACGTTCGAAGTCCTCGCTGGGTTTCCGCTCGACATTCTTGGCGCACTGCAGGCTCTCAATGTTACGTTCGCCGCCAGCACGGCCGGTTTTGTTGCCGCGCTCGTCGTGACGGTTGCGCTTATGGTGCGGCTGTCGATCCTGCCGCCGGCGATCGCGGTGGACGCGCCAGGTGCGCGGCTTGGAGCGGCGCTGGAGGATACGAAAGGCTGCGCGCTGCGCGTTTTCGCGATCTTCTTCGTCGCCATCGTTCCATGGCTCGCCATCGATCTTGCGGTAATCGCGCTGATTGGCCGAGGCGTCGCGGTAACGGGTTCGGCTTCGGGCATGATCGGGCTGGTGTTCGGCGGCATTTTGCAAACAGCCTTGCTGACTTTGATGGCCGTCATTGCCTCGCTCTTGTTCATCGCGCTCGGGACGCACGTGCGGCGCCACGCTCATCCAAGCGGACCCGCTTGACGGGTACCGTGATCGAATAGGCGGCGGGTGGAGAGTGAGCACGATTTCACCTCCCCCTGGAGGGGGGAGGTCGCGAGCGCAGCGAGCGGGAGGGGGTGAACACGATCGCGACGCTTCGATAAGCCGATGCGTCGTTCACCCCACCCCGCGCCCTATCGGGCGCGACCCTCCCCCTCCAGGGGAAGGTGAAACAATGTCTTCGCTTCAAGCAAACTACCCTCGTAGCCGGTGCCAAGTTCCCCCTCCGCAAACGCTCGGCTATGATGTCCAAACACACTGGCTGCAACAAACGGACATGCAACATGATTGATAGCGCTGGGGGATTTGAGCAACGCGGTGGTCAAACCGGCGACGACGAAATCTTCCGCTGCGACGTCTCCGATGCCGCGCTCGAAGCGGCGGCGATGGCGTCAGTGCCGGGCGGGGCAATGTCGTTTCCAAACGCGCCGACCGTGAGCATTCTGGTCGTGTGCTGCAGCTTTGACGGACCATGAAGGACATCATCGAAAAGCTTGAAGCGCGCCGCGCCGGCGCGCGCCGCGGCGGCGGCGACAAGCGCATCGAGGCGCAGCACAAGCGCGGCAAGCTCACCGCGCGCGAGCGCATGGAATTGCTGATGGACCGCGATTCGTTCGAGGAGCTCGACATGTTCGTCGAGCACCGCTCCAACGACTTCGGCATGGAGAAGTCAAAGATCGCCGGCGACGGCGTCGTCACCGGCTTCGGCACCGTCAACGGCCGCACCGTCTTCGCCTTCGCCAAGGATTTCACCGTGTTCGGCGGCTCGCTTTCGGAAACCCACGCGCAGAAGATCATCAAGATCCAGGACATGGCGATGCGCGCCCGCGCGCCGATCGTCGGCCTGTTCGATGCCGGCGGCGCCCGCATCCAGGAGGGCGTCGCCGCGCTCGGCGGTTACGGCGAAGTGTTCAAGCGCAATGTCATCGCCTCGGGCGTCATTCCGCAGATTTCGGTGATCATGGGCCCGTGCGCCGGCGGCGACGTCTATTCGCCGGCGATGACCGATTTCATCTTCATGGTGCGCGACACGAGCTACATGTTCGTCACCGGGCCGGACGTGGTGAAGACCGTGACCAATGAGATCGTCACTGCCGAGGAGCTCGGCGGCGCCTCGGTCCACGCCACCAAAAGCTCGATCGCCGACGGCGTCTACGACAACGACGTCGAGACGCTGTTGCAGATGCGCCGGCTGATCGATTTCCTGCCGGCGAATGCGTCGTCCGGCGTGCCGGAATGGCCGTCATTCGACGACGTCGCGCGCACCGAAAAGTCGCTCGACACGCTCGTGCCCGACAACCCCAACAAGCCCTACGACATCAAGGAGCTGATCCTCAAAGTCGTCGACGAAGGCGATTTCTTCGAACTGTCGGAAACCTTCGCGCGCAACATCGTCATCGGCTTCGGCCGCATTGCCGGGCGCACCGTCGGCTTCGTCGCCAATCAGCCGATGGTGCTCGCCGGCGTGCTCGACAGTGACGCCAGCCGCAAGGCGGCGCGCTTCGTGCGCTTTTGCGACGCCTTCAACATCCCGATCGTCACTTTCGTTGACGTGCCGGGATTTCTGCCCGGCACGGCGCAGGAATATGGCGGGTTGATCAAGCACGGCGCGAAATTATTGTTTGCCTATTCGCAGGCCACGGTGCCACTCGTCACCGTGATAACGCGCAAGGCGTTCGGCGGCGCCTATGACGTGATGGCGTCGAAGCATATCGGCGGCGACGTCAATTATGCCTGGCCGACCGCGCAGATCGCGGTGATGGGCGCCAGGGGCGCAGTCGAGATCATCTTCCGCTCAGACATCGGCGACCCGGAGAAGATCGCCGCGCGCACCAAGGAATACGAAGAGCGCTTCCTGTCGCCGTTCATCGCCGCCGAGCGCGGCTATGTCGACGACGTGATCATGCCGCACGCCACGCGCCCGCGCATCGCGCGTGCTTTGGCGATGCTCCGCGGCAAGACCGTCGAACTGCCGCCGCGCAAGCACGACAATTTGCCGGTGTGAGGGTGCGAGAAGTTGCCACAGTTGGCACGTTCCACAAAATGAGCGCCAAATACATGCCGCTCTATGTCGCGGAGTTTCAGTTTCGGTACAATAATCGCTTTAATCCCGACATGTTCGGCACAGCGATAAGCGGATGTTAACCCGCGAAGATAAGTGGTTTTTGTTTTATTTGACCGCCGGATATTTAGCGGTCGCGGAAGTTCTAAGCTGGGAAACATCAAAGTTCCCCCTTTGCATAGTAGTAAGCCAATATCAGTCCGCTAATAATCAGTCCGGCTATCAAACCTGCGCCACCTTCCATGAGGGGGTTGTGCGGGGTTTCTTTTTTGTTTGGGGATATATCAACCACGATAATGTCACTGCGATCGGCACACTCTTGATCGCTTTGTTCACTTGGACTCTCTGGCGCTCCAGTACGAAACTCTGGATAGTGACGAATGAAACGATCAAACTCGCTCGTGCCGAATTTAATTCCACGCACCGTCCGAGAATCAGAATCAAAAATGTCTGGATCATGCGGCCGCTCGTGCCCGACGAACCTGTCGTCGTAGATGTCTTGCTCGTAAACGTAGGCAATGCTCCGGCAGTGATACATAGTTTCGGGATAGATTTTAACGTGATCGACCCGAATGTCGGGATGTTGCCAGGCGATCTTGAGCCACCCAATTTGCCTATATCCTTTATCGGAGAGACATGCGGTCTTGGGTTCACGCTCAGAGTTGTAGGGATACAATCGGGTGCCGCTTTCGATGAGGCTCGGGTCGATGCGATCAACGATGAAACTCGCACCCTCATTTGTTTTGGTCAGGTCGGATATTACGATACCGGTCCGGTAGAGACGCGCAGGATTAGGCGCACTTCGTTCTATCGCGTTTTTAAGCCATTCCCCTCTGCCACTGATGGCATGGGCCGCTTCATTATTCCCGAGAAGCCAGATCGCGATTACGAATACGAGGACTAGCAAGCGTAGGGTGGGCAAAGGCGCGGCGCGCCGTGCCCACGCTTTTTCATCGCGGGTCATCGATTGAGGCGTGGGCTTCGCTGCGCTCAGCCCACCCTACGAACTACTTTCCTCTCCCCGCTGCGCGGGGAGAGGTCGCGAGCGTAGCGAGCGGGTGAGGGGGCGCACCCGCGAGTCTGAGCCTGGCGACAACGCCCCCTCATCCCGACCTTCTCCCCGCACGCGGGGAGAAGGAGCACGCAGGCGCACCTTAGGGTGACGAGATCTCGTGTCACGGCACCGTTGACGTACGTCACTGTTTACGTTACATACTGGCATATATCTCGCCCAGTGAATCGGACGCGGTCCGGCAGGCATGCCGGATTGCGGGGCGAGTGCGGTGCCCGCGCGCGGACTTGCAACCCGCTCCCGGGCGGCTTCGGGAATTCCGCCCGACCGGCACTACGACCGGTCTGCGAGAAGCTTCGCTGCACTGTGGCCGGCCGGTTTGCGGGTAACGCCCGCTTAAAGGCACCAGCTCAGGAAGCGCGGAACTGAAGCCGGGTAGTGGCGTTCGGTCGCCTAAGCCAGAGCCGCGGTGGAACGCCGATAGATGTGCGCCCCCCGATGGGGGCGCG
>DASSXN010000074.1:0-7150 GCA_035703785.1 Xanthobacteraceae bacterium | reverse complement strand
GCGCTCGATCCCGGGTCCCCTACCTAAGTAGGTGGGCGCCATATGTCCGAGCCCACGAGCCCGGTCAGGGACAGCTCCCTTAAGGATCGATAAGGCCCCGGGGATTATGGCTCCTAACGCGCCGCGCAGCCCCGCACCAATAATGTAATGCGCAACGGCGCACGACGCCAAGCCTTGTAGAACGTCTCGCTGAAAGTCGCGTTAAGATTATCGAAACGGCGGACAGCCGACTCATCGAGCTAAAGCGAACAACGATCCGGAACCCGAGCGCGGTTTCATCGACGCTCCGAGCCCATTGTTGTGAAATAAACTAGCCGAGCGCGACACCGCTATTGGCGATCGTCGCATTGAGCGCTTTGGTTATATTTTCGACCCGCTCAGCCGCCTTGCTGAGCGCGACTGCAATCGCAGCCTGTGCCGCTTTGTTGCGATCGGAGGTCGCGACTTGGGCGTTTTGCAGGGCCGCGAGCTCTTCTTCGAGCCGCTTGATACGCTGCCCGGCTTCGGAAAGTTCATCGGCGACAGTGATTGCCGCCATCACCGTCAGCCGGGTGTCGCCGATCTCACCGAATTTGGTGCGCAGGTTATTGATGCGATTATCGAGCTCGCGCGCGAGATTCATCAAATGGCCTTCTTGGCCGTCCTCGCAGGCCATCCGAAACTGCCGGCTATTGATCGTTACGCTGACTTGAGACATTCGCTTGGGAGATTTCCTCTAGGCCATTTCGTTGGGCCGTTTCGTTAAACTCACTATTCTTCGGGCCGCTTCTCGCCGGCCCATTGGCGCAGACTAGTTGCCGAACTCCAGAACGCCGCGGATGGTTTCGATCGCCTGATCGATTCGCTGCGCAACTTCGCGGTTGGCGGCTTCCAATGCGCGGGCGCGGGCGGCCGCCTCGTCAAGTTGGCTGGCAAGCCGGGCGCGGTCGCTGCCCAAGACGTGAACCTGGTCCGCCAGCGCGCCATCGGCGCGATCGGCCTCGCGCCGCCGTTCGGTTGCAGCCTCGAGCGCCTCGAGCGCCTGGGACAGACGCCGCGTCGCGGCTTCGATCGGATCGGTGTCGCTCATATGGCCTTCCGCCGGGCCAAAAACGCCGCCGCACCTTCTATGAAAAGCGTGCGACCGCAACTATTTATGGCGAGAAGCTTACGTCCTGTCGCGGGAAAACGTCAACGCCGCGGCGTCCACCCTGTGCATGACGATGCTAACGAGCCCGCCCGGAATTGACTTGGATGGTTCGCATGTTATCAGTCCGCCGCCTGTTCCCACGTCAGCGGCACCGCGCATGGCGCCGCGATTGCAGGTTCCCATCGCAGGCGCCATTGCGGGTCCCATTGCAGGCGTCATGACCAAGCCGGACCGTTCCACGGCGAGTGCAATCGCCCAAACGTCTGCCTTTTCCGCCGCCGCTCATCCGAACGCGAAACCGCTTTCGCGCCCCGAGCACGATCGCATGGCCAATGCGATCCGTGCGCTAGCGATGGATGCGGTGGAACAGGCCAAATCCGGTCATCCCGGCCTGCCGATGGGCGCAGCCGACATCGCCACCGTACTGTTCAGCCGATTTCTGAAATTCGACCCTGCCGATCCGGCTTGGCCTGATCGGGATCGCTTCGTGCTCTCCGCCGGCCACGGATCGATGCTGCTTTACGCACTTCTTTATCTCCTCGGCTACGAAGCCATGACGATCGAGGAGATCAAACGCTTTCGCCAGCTGGGCTCGATCACGCCCGGTCATCCGGAATCCGGCCACACGCCAGGGGTGGAGACTACGACCGGCCCGCTCGGCCAAGGGCTCGCCAATGCGGTGGGTATGGCGATCGCGGAGCGCCATCTCGCCGCGATTTTCGGTGGCGATCTCGTCGATCACGCCACCTTCGTTTTGGCGTCCGACGGCGATCTCATGGAGGGGGTGAGCCAGGAAGCGATTGCACTCGCCGGCCATCTGCAACTGAACAAGCTGACGGTGCTCTACGACGACAACGGCATTTCGATCGACGGCGCGACCGCGCTTGCGGACTCCGTCGACCAGGTCAAGCGCTTCGAATCGGCGGGCTGGGCGGCGACCCGAATCGACGGTCACGATCCCGCCGCCATCGCGCGCGCGATCGAAGCCGCGCGGCACTCCGAGCGGCCGTCGCTGATTGCCTGCCGCACCACGATCGGCTTCGGCGCGCCGACCAAGGGCGGCACCGAAAAAAGCCACGGCTCGCCGCTCGGCGCCGAGGAGATCGCGGCTGCGCGGCAACGGCTCGGCTGGACCGCGCCGGCATTCGAAATTCCCGCCGATATCCGGGCGCAATGGCGCGCCGCGGGCGAGCGCAACCGACCGGCGCGGCTTGCCTGGGAGCAGCGCTTGGCCGCGCTTGATCCGGGCCGACGCGCCGAGTTTCTCCGCCGCCTGCGTGGCGATGTCGCCGAGCGACTCGCACCGGCGGTCGGCGACGTGAAACATGCGCTCGCGCAGGCGCCCAAGGACATCGCGACGCGCGCGGCTTCCGAAGTTGCGCTTGATGCGATCACCACGGCGTTGCCGGAAATGATCGGCGGCTCGGCCGACCTGACCGGCTCGAACAACACCCGCTCCAAGGGGATGAAGGTGCTCACGGCGCCGGATTATTCCGGCACCTTCATTCATTACGGCGTGCGCGAGCATGGCATGGCCGCCGCGATGAACGGCATGGCGCTGCATGGCGCCGTCATCCCCTATTCCGGTACGTTTCTGGTGTTTTCGGATTATTGCCGGCCGGCGATCCGTCTCGCGGCCCTGATGGGCCAGCGCGTCATTTATGTCATGACGCACGATTCAATCGGACTCGGCGAGGACGGTCCGACCCATCAGCCGATCGAGCATCTCGCGGCGCTGCGCGCGATCCCGAAGCTGAAAGTGTTTCGGCCCTGCGACGCAGTCGAGACCGTCGAATGCTGGCAGCTCGCGCTGCAATCCCAAGATAGTCCGAGCGTGCTGGCGTTCACGCGGCAAACGGTGCCGCAACTGCGGATAGGTTTTGACGCACGCAATCGCTGCGCGTCCGGAGCCTATGAGCTGATCGGCGCCGAGGGCGGAGCTGCGGAAGTATCGCTATTCGGCTCAGGCTCGGAGCTTTCGACCGCCGTCGAAGCGCGCAAGCTCCTTGCCGCGCGCAAAATTCCGGCGCGGGTGGTCTCGGTACCGTGCTTTGAGCTGTTCCTTGCTTTGCCCGAAGCGGAACGCCGCGCGGTGATCGGCGCGGCCAAAGTCAACATTGCGGTCGAAGCCGGGATTCGCCAGGGCTGGGACGCGATCATCGGATCAGCCGGAACGTTCGTCGGCATGAGCAGCTTTGGCGCCAGTGCGCCGTACAAGGACTTGTACCGGCATTTTGGGCAGACGGCGGAAAAGGTCGCCGAAGCGGCGTTGAATAAGCTATGAAACTCGCGCACATATGATTGAGAGCACGGCGGCCCGCCAAGTGGCTGCTTGCGAATAGGAGACCGGGGAAATGTCCGTGCGTGTTGCCATCAACGGGTTCGGCCGGATCGGCCGCAATATTCTGCGCGCCATCGTCGAGGCCGAACGCAGCGACATCGAAGTCGTCGCGCTGAACGATCTGGCGCCGGTTGAAACCAATGCGCATTTATTGCGCTACGACTCGGTTCACGGGCGTTTTCCCGCGCAAGTGACCGTCAAGGGCGACACCATCAGCTGCGGCAACGGCGCGATCAAAGTCACCGCGGTCAAGGATCCCGCACAACTGCCGTGGAAAGATATCGGCGTGGATGTCGCGCTGGAATGCACCGGAATTTTCACATCGAAGGACAAGGCGTCGGCGCATCTAAAAGCCGGCGCCAAGCGCGTGTTGGTTTCGGCGCCGGCCGACGGCGCCGATCTCACCGTGGTCTATGGCGTCAACCACGACAAGCTTGCGAAAACCCACACCGTCGTCTCGAATGCATCCTGCACCACCAATTGTCTGGTGCCGGTCGTGAAAGTGCTTAATGACGCGATCGGCATCGACAAGGGATTTATGACGACGGTGCACTCCTACACCAATGACCAGCCGTCGCTCGATCAAGTGCACAAGGATTTGTATCGCGCGCGCGCCGCGGCATTGAACATCATCCCGACCTCGACCGGCGCCGCCAAGGCGGTCGGCCTGGTTTTGCCGGAACTCGCCGGGCGGCTCGACGGCGTCTCGATCCGGGTGCCGACGCCGAACGTGTCAGTGATCGATTTCAAGTTCGTCGCCAAGCGCGCAACGACCAAGGATGAAGTCAACGGCGCGGTCAAACGCGCCGCCGAGCAGCAGCTCAAGGGCATCCTCGGCTATACCGAGGCGCCGAACGTTTCCAGCGACTTCAATCACGATCCGCATTCCTCGGTTTTTCATATGGACCAAACCAAGGTGATCGACGGCACGCTGGTCCGCGTCATGTCGTGGTACGACAACGAATGGGGTTTCTCCAATCGCATGGTCGACACCGCGGTGGCGATGGGCAAGCTCGGCTGATTGCGGTCGCGGCCTTTTTCTCAAGCTTCTTTCATGCCGACCTTCCGCAGCCTCGACGACGCCGACGTCAAGGGTAAACGCGTGCTCGTGCGCGTCGATCTCAACGTGCCGATGCAGGACGGCAAGGTCGCGGATTCGACGCGCATCGAGGAGATCGTGCCGACGATCACCGAGCTCGCCGACAAAGGCGGCAAGATCATTCTGCTGTCGCATTTCGATCGGCCGAAAGGCCGGGATCTGAAATATTCGCTCCGTCCGGTGGCGGCCGAAGTGGCGCGGCTCGTCAAGCGGCCGGTCGCCTTCGCCGACGATTGCATCGGGCCGAAAGCGCAAACCGCCGTCGCCGCCATGAAGAATGGCGACATTGCTTGTCTGGAAAACACCCGGTTTCATCCGGGCGAGGAAAAAAACGACAAGGAATTCGCAAAAAAACTCGCGGCGCTGGGGGACATTTTCGTCAATGACGCCTTTTCGGCCGTACATCGCGAACATGCCAGCACGACGACTATCGTGACCGCTTCCAAGCTCCTCGCTTATCCCGGCCGCGCCATGAAAGCCGAGCTCGAAGCGCTTGAGCGCGCCTTCGAAAGACCCGAGCACCCGGTGACCGCAATCGTTGGCGGCGCGAAGATATCCACCAAGCTTGAGCTTCTGGGCAATCTGCTCACCAAGGTCGAGACGTTGATTATCGGCGGCGCCATGGCGAACACGTTTCTGGTCGCCCAAGGCAAGCGCGTCGGCAAATCGTTGGTTGAAAAGGATCTCGTCGGCGCGGCGCACGACATCATGAGCAGAGCCAGCGCGCTCGGCCGCGAAATCGTGCTGCCGGTCGATGCTGTCGTTGCGGCGGAGCTCGCCACGCATGCGCCTTCGCGTGTTCTATCCGTCGATCAGGTCGGCGCCGGCGATATGATCCTCGATATCGGGCCGCGCACGATCGAGCATGTCGTCTCGGTGCTGGCGCGCAGCAAAACGCTGGTCTGGAATGGCCCGTTCGGCGCCTTCGAGCATGAGCCGTTCGATAATGGTACAATCGAAGTCGCCGAGGCGGCGGCGGAACTGACCGCGGCCGGCAAGCTTGTCAGCTTCGCGGGAGGCGGCGACACCGTCGCAGCGCTTAATGTCGCCTCGGTCAAGGATCGCATGACGCACGTTTCCACCGGCGGCGGCGCGTTTCTGGAATCCTTGGAAGGCAAGACGCTGCCCGGAGTGAAAGTGTTGCTGGTTGCAGAACCGACACGGGCGACCGCAGGATAGCAAATAGAGGCGCCGGGGCACGGCGCCGCGCATGAGGAAAGGAGGGCGCGATGAACTTAAGCGAGTTGAACAAGGTCGCGACCGCGATGGTCGCTCCGGGCCGCGGCATCCTGGCGGCTGACGAGTCGACCGGCACAATCAAGAAACGATTTGACGCCATCGGCGTGGAATCGACCGCCGATAATCGCCGCGATTATCGCGAAATGCTGTTCCGCTCGAGCGAGGCAATGGGAAAATACATTTCCGGCGTCATCCTTTACGACGAAACGATCCGGCAGAACGCGAGGGACGGCACCCCGCTCGTCAAGCTTATTGAAAAGGCCGGTTCGATTCCCGGGATTAAGGTCGATAAAGGCACCAAGCCCCTGCCCTTCTGCCCCGGCGAAGTCATGACCGAGGGACTTGACGGTTTGCGCGAGCGACTCGTCGAATATCGCGGGCTGGGCGCCAAATTCGCCAAGTGGCGCGTGGTCATCGATGTCGGGCCGACGCATATCATGCCGAGCTACACCTGCGTGAGGGCCAATGCGCACGCGCTGGCGCGCTATGCCGCGCTCTGCCAGGACGAAACCATCGTCCCGATCGTGGAGCCGGAAGTGCTGATGGACGGCGACCACGATATCGACCGCTGTGTCGAGGTAACGACCTGGGTGCTGAAAGAGACGTTCCAGGAATTGTTCTACAACCGCGTCGCGCTCGAAGGCATGGTGCTCAAGCCCAATATGGCGGTGCCTGGAAAGAAGTCGCCACAGCGCGCGTCGATCGCCGAAGTGGCGGAAAAGACATTGCGCATGCTCAGGGACTGTGTGCCCGCCGCAGTGCCCGGCATCGCGTTTTTGTCCGGCGGGCAATCCGACGAAGAGGCCACCGCGCACCTCGACGCGATCAATAAACTCGGCGACCTGCCGTGGCGCGTCACCTTCTCATACGGCCGCGCTTTGCAGGCGGCACCGCAAAAAACGTGGTCGGGCAAGGCGGAAAACACCGCCGCCGCGCAGCGCGCTCTCAATCACCGCGCCATGATGAACGGCCTTGCCACGCTCGGGCAATGGAAAGCCGATCTTGAGCGCAAAGCGGCGTGACATCGCCGGCGCCCCCTCCACCGCCCTCCGGGCGGTCTTCCCCCGCTTCGCGGGGGCGGACAAGTAGACCGCGCCAGCGGCTTTATCTGGTCACCCCGGCGATCAGCGATCCCGCGCCCTTTGCCGGCGAGCTTGAACGCGCGCTCGGCGCCGGCGACATCGCCGCGGTGCTGCTGCGCTTTGCCGACGACGGCGAACGCGCGCTGATCGAACGGACAAAGCACATCGCCGCGGTGGCGCAGCCTCGCGACGTCGCGCTTGTCCTCGATAACCGTCCCGAGATCGTGGCACGTGCCGGCGCCGACGGGGCGCATCTGAGC
>DASSXN010000067.1:0-2521 GCA_035703785.1 Xanthobacteraceae bacterium | reverse complement strand
TTTTTTGCTATTTAATCATTAAGATTGCAGTTGCTCGTGGATACAACTGCTACACGCGATTTGGCAGAACGAACCCAAAAAGCTGAGTAATACCAAGAGTCCCTAGTCGAGCCCGCTCGCTCTTGCCTGATCCTTCGCCATCACCGCCCAGTCGTGCTCACCCTCGCCATGCGCGACCGCGCCGATGAGGCGATCGCGCCAGACATTGCCGCTCGGCAGCGGCACGCCGACGGCTTCGCCGGCGGCGAGCGCGAGATTGGCGTCTTTCAGTCCCAACACGGCGCGTTGGCCGGCCGGCTGATAGCGCTCTTCGGCGATGATCTTGCCATAGACCTTATAAGCCGAGCAGGCGAACAGGCCGTCGGTCATCACGTCGAGAAAAACATCCGGCGCCACGTCGTATTTGCGAACGAGCGCAAAGCCCTCGCCCATTGCCTCAATGGCGCAACCGAGCACGAAATTGTTGGCGATCTTGATCGCCGCGGCGGCAACCGGATCGGGACCGCTGTCGAAAGTCCGCCGCGCGATCGCCTCGAATAACGGCCGGCAGCGATCCAGGCTTGACTTGACGCCGGCAAGCACCATTCCCGCCTGCCCGGACAGCACCACTTCCGGGCGGCCGAGCATCGGCGTGGCCAGCAAGATCTGCCCGGCTTTGCCGTGCCGCTGCTTGAGCTCGCCAATACAGGCGACGCTATGCGTACCGGCGCAAATATGGATGCCGCCGTGCGGCAGCGATTCGACAAGACCGGCTGGCTTGCTCGCGACTTCGATGACGGCGGCATCGTCGGCCAGCATGGTGAAGACCGCTTCACCGTAAGCGGCCGCCGCCTTGATCGAGTCGAGCGGCTTAGCGCCGAGCCCGAGCAGCGGTTTTAGTTTCTCCGCGGTGCGGTTATAGACGCCGAGATCATGGCCGCCATCGAGCAAGCGGCGCGCCATGGCCTGGCCCATGCGGCCAAGACCGATAAATCCGGCTTTCATTTTGTGTCTCCATAGAACGAAGAGCTGCAAAAGCTGAATGCCGTCACCCTGAGGTGCTCGGCGCGAAGCGACGAGCCTCGAAGGGCGACGGCCCGGATCGTCTCGGCCGCATCCTTCGAGGTTCGCTTCGCTCGCACCTCAGGATGACGGATCACGATCTGCACTCTCTTTGACGAACGTCAGCTCAACTGGCCGCGCACCCATTCGAGCTCGCGGCAGACATAATCGACGATATCGCCGGTCTTCAGATTCTCCGGCAAGACGTCCCAGGTGTAAGTCTCAATCTCGAGCTGACGCGACAGCGGTTTTTTCTTGTGAAAGCGCAGCGCCTCCTCGATCGCAAAGCGCGTCGTGCGGAACGGGCCAAGATCGTCGAGGAATACCGGAACGTGAAAGTGCGTGCGCCATTCGCGCGGGCCGGGATTTTTCTCCCAGGCGGCAAAGGCGTCTTCAAGATTAAGAAAGCGCGTGAGCTTGCCGTTCTTTTTCTCAACTGTCTGCGTCAGGTAGATCGTCTTGGCGTAGCGCTTGAGCGTGTCAACGATCGCTTGGGTCACTTCCGGCATGTGCAGGGCGGCGGCTTCCTGCAGCTTGAAAATCGGTATGCCGGCGTCGACCAGCTTCTGCAGATTCTCGGCGATGTTCTCGTATTCGACCGCCTGATGGCAGATGTCGAAGACGACGCCGAGATGCCGGCGCAACGCGCCGTGAGCCTCTGCAATCGGAATGTGAGCAAGCCGCGCTAGCGACTCCGCGGCGGCGCCGGAATAGAGATGGTCGGTGAAATAGGCAACCGTCTCGTCCGTGGTTTCAAGAAAGCAATAGGGTTCCGGCTCGAGCGCGAGCGTTACGGTACGTCCGGTTTGCGCTTCCAGCGCGATCAGGTGCGCGACCACGCGCAAGACGTGATCGGTGTAGCTCGTTACGACCTCGCCGCCGGTGACGCGCGGCTTGAAACCCAGCGGCGCGCTCTGGATCGACGGCGCGATGCCGGCGGGGCAGACATCGGCGAGTACGCTCGCGACATTCATGGTGTAGCGGGTGCGCTCCTCGGACCGCCAATCCGGCTCGTAAACCTGCTCCTTCACCACCGTGCCCTTGAATGCGCCATACGGGAACGCGTTCACGGTGTAGAGATACATGTCGTGGTCGGTAAAAAATTTCTTCAGCCGATCCCGCTCCGCTTTGCTGCTGACCAGCGTTTGCGCAGAATCTGCCGACAGCCGCAGCGACACGCCAAACGGCTTGTTGCCGGCAAAGCGCGCCTTCACTTTGGGCAGATAGGTGTTCAGGCTCGTCCACATCTGCTCCCAATTGTCGCCGGGATGCACCAGCGTCGAATAGGTCAAATGGCCGAGGCCGTTGCCGAGATCCATGGCGTTAATTTCCCTTTAGTTGACCTTTTCGACCTTGCCGGAATCCGCCGCGCGCACGATGGCTTCTGTCACCGCAACGCCGTGGATCATTTGATCGTAGGGAATAGGATATGCCGGCCCACCCGCCGCTGCTTTGGCGAAGGCCTCGAGCGCCGCGCGCG
>DASSXN010000045.1:0-21796 GCA_035703785.1 Xanthobacteraceae bacterium | reverse complement strand
AGGAGGTGCTTGCTTCCGCGAATATATTATCAGCGCCGCTTGCATCACGCGCGCGCACCGCGACCTTGAGTTCACCCAGTGCCGGGCCCGAGCGGCAAACAATGATGTCGCCGGGCTTGACCGGACCGACGCCTTCCGGCGTTCCGGTATAGATCAGATCACCTGGATAAAGCGTGTAGAATGACGAGGCGAATTCGATCAGGCGGCGGCAGTCGTAGATCAGCATATTGGTATTGCTGTTCTGCCGCGTCTCGCCATTGACCGTGAGCGACAACGGTAGCGCGTCGGGATCGGCAATCTCGTCGGCGGTGACCATCCACGGACCGAGCACGGCATAGCCGTCGATCGATTTGCGGAAACTGCGGTCCTCGCGTCCGCGCACTGTCATATCGAGGCCGAGGCAATAGCCGGCGACATGGTCGAGCGCGCGTGCGCGCGGAATGTCGCTGCCGGCTTTGCCAATGACCATCACCAGCTCGGCCTCGTGATCGTTGCGGCGTTCGGGGAAACGAATCGCAATGCCTTCGGCCGGACCGACCAAGGCCGAATTTGCTTTGAGAAACATGCCGGCTTCGCCGATCTTGACCGATTGCGTCGTGACCACTTGCGAACCGGGCTGGGCGGCCGCCGCGGTCATTTCGCTGATGTGGGCCTGATAATTGGTCGGCGCACAGGACAATTTCGTGGGCCGCGCCACCGGCGCCAGAAGCTTCACCTGCTCCAATGCTTTGCCCGGCGTCTTGTCGGCGAGCCGCTCAAGCCGTTGGCGCCACTGCGGTAGTGCCGCGATCACGGCATCGCCCTTCATGGCATAGGGCGCGGCGTTTCGGATTTCCGTCTGCGCAGCTGTGACATCGTGCACGAGGTCGCCGCGCACGAGCCCGAGCCTGTCATCATCGTAACGGCAAAGCTTCATAGGCGATCCCCGGACACCCTCACGCGGCTGCTGCGGCATTCTCTCGCCGCATTGTCTCGCCGCATTGTCTCGCGCTTGCAAATTGCTGGCAAGCGCGTCGGGCGAGAGCCGGAAGTTCACTCGGCCTGGCGGCGCGATAATCCAAACGTCACGGTCGATACGCACACGAGGCTGACCGCGGCCGATAGAAAGAAAACTCCACGCGGCTGTCCGTGATCCATCAGCATGCCATAGACGATCGGCGCAATGCTCGCGCCGATGTTGAATCCCGTCGAGACGAAGCCGAAGACCGCGCCGAAAGCGCCAGGCGGTGTGATCGCGCGCACTAGCATGTCGCGCGACGGATAGGTGGTGCCCACCGAAAAGCCGCTTAACCCGGTCAGGCTAATGAGCGCGGCCGAGGGAAGATCGAACGAACCGATCAGCACCGTCACCGCGCCGGCAATGGTGAGGCCCGAGGCGGCGATCAGGGCATGCTGGCGGATACGGCCGGCCAGCACACCGCCGGCCAGCACGCCGATGGCGTTCATGGCGAGCAGGCTTGTGAGCGCGATGTTGGCGATGGCGGGCGGGGTTCCATGCAGCGCACCGAGGGCGACCACAAGATACGTGTTAAGCCCGTTGCCCATGATCGATGTGAGGATGAAAAAGGCGAGGTTGAGCAGGATCGCGGGCGAGAGCAGAAGCTGCCAGCCCACTGCGGCGGACGGGGCGCCCTTGCCGCTTCTGCCGGCGCGACGCTGTTCGGCAACGGGCTCCGGTTGCGCGAGCAGCACTGCAAGAACGATAAAGCCGAAAATCGCGGCGCCGAGATAGGCGCCGCGCCAGCCAAAGAAACTCTGCATCGCCAAGAGCGTCACCGGCGCAATGGCGGAGCCGAGCATGCCGGCGAAAGTGTGAAAGGCAAAAATCTGGCTGATGCGCTCGGGCGGAGAGTGATGCGAAAGCAGCGAATAGTCGGCGGGGTGATAAGCGGTATTGCCGAGCCCGGCGACGCCGTACATGGCAACGAAGACCCAATATGAATTGAACAGGCCGGCGATCGCAAAGGCCGCGCTGCTCAGCGCCAGGCCGACGATCAGGACAACGCGCGCGCTGATCCGATCGACTAAAAATCCGACCGGCGTCTGCAATACGCCCGAGACCACATTGAATACTGTGAGCGCCAGCGCAAGCTCGGTGTAGCTGACGTTGAAATCGGCGTGCACGAAGGCCAATAGCGGCGCCAGCATCAAGAGATAATAATGACTCATCAGGTGTGCGGCGCAGACGCCGGCAATCAGCCGCGACTCGGCCGACGGCATCGCACGCACTGACGTGAATTGCGTCATTGCGGACGGGACGATTTTGCCGTCTGCAGCGCTTGCCAGATCCGGAACGGAGTCAGCGGCATATCGACATGCCGCACGCCGGAATCGGCCAGCGCGTCCAGCACCGCGTTCATCGCGCAGGGCAAACCGCCGGCGCAGCCGGCCTCGCCGACACCTTTGACACCGAGCGGGTTGGTTTTGGTCGGCACGCCATGATCTGCGACCGCGAAGGATGGAACGTCGGCGGCGCGTGGCATCGCATAATCCATGAACGAACCGGTCAATAACTGACCTTCCTCGTCGTAGACCGTTTGCTCCATATAGGCTTGGCCGATGCCTTGCACGACGCCGCCATGCAACTGGCCTTCGACGATCATCGGATTGACCAGCGTGCCGAAATCATTGACGCAGGAATATTTGACAAGTTCGACCGAGCCGGTCTGTGGATCGACTTCGACTTCGGCGACGTGGCAGCCGTTCGGATAGGTCGACGCGCCCGGTCCGTCGCTGATGTGCACCACGTCGAGCGATTGCGGAACGTCGGCGGGCGGCTTGAGACCGCTGTGCAGTTTTTGCGCGAGCTCTGTAATGGAAATGGCGCGATCGGTTCCGACAATGACAAAGCGCCCGCGTTCAAATGCGATATCCGCGGGCGCGGCTTCGAGCACATGCGCCGCGAGCTGCTTGCCGTTTTCGACGACCTTCGCCGCGCCCTGAACGATCGCGGTGCCACTATGCATCAGCGACTTCGAACCGCCGGAGCCGCCGCCGACCGGAATTCGGTCGCTATCCCCCTGGACCAGCTTCACTTTCTCGACAGGGACGCCGAGCTGATCGCTTAACACTTGAGCGAATGGCGTGGCGTGGCCCATGCCAAAATCGAGCGTGCCGGTGGTGAGAGTCACGGTGCCGTCGGCATTGAAAGTGATGCCGGCCAGCTCCTTCACCGGCGGCGCGGTCACTTCCAGATAATTGGTCACGCCCAGTCCGCGCAGCTTGCCGCGCTTGCGGCTCTCACGCTTGCGGCGCGCGAAGCCTTTGCTGTCGGCGAGTTCGAGCGCGTGTTTTGTCAGCGCAATGAAATCACCGCTGTCGTAATTGGAGGAGGAGGCCACCTGCCGCGGCAATTCCTGCCGCCGAATCTGGTTGCGCCGCCGCAGCGCGACGCGATCGATTCCCATTTCGGCGGCGGCGGCGTCGATCAGCCGCTCCATATAATAGTTGCCCTCGGGCCGCCCGGCGCCGCGATAGGCCGTCACCTGAGTCGTGTTGGTGAGCACGCATTTGGTCGAGACTTCCATCAGCGGCGTTCGGTACATACCCTGGACGTTCTTCACGCAATTGAGCGTGCCGAACAGCGGGCCGAACTGACTGAGATAAGCGCCCATATTGGCGAAGTTCGTCAGGCGCACGGCCAGAAAATTGCCTTCGGCATCGAGCGCCAGTTCGCCGATCACTTCGTTGGCGCGGCCATGGCCGTCCGATACGAAGCTGCCGGAGCGCTCGTCGGTCCATTTCACCGGCCGGGCGAGCGCGCGTGCGGCGTGAAGGAGACAAATATATTCCGGAAACACCGCGGCCTTCATGCCGAACGAGCCGCCGACCTGACCGGTGAGCACGTGCATCTGCTTGGCGTCGACGCCGAGCGCTTCGGCGAGATGCGAGCGCATCCCGAATACGCCCTGCGACGGAACGTAAAGCGTGAACCGGCCACCATCATATGAAGCAACCGCACCCCGCGGCTCGATGCAGTTGACCACAAGCCGGCTGTTGACAAGAGTAAGTCGCGTTACATGCGCCGCGCCCGCGAATGCGGCTTTCACCGCCTCGGCGTCGCCGTAGTGATAATCGAGCGCGACATTGCCTGGCACATCGTCGTAGAGCTGCGGCGCGCCGTCGCGCGCGGCTTCCTGTGCGGAAATCACCGCGGGCAGAGGCTCGATATCGACCACGACTGCCTCGGCCGCGTCTTTCGCCTGCGCCAGCGTCTGCGCAATCACGCAGGCAACCGGATCGCCGACGTAACGCACGCGATCGGTCGGCAGCGCATCGCGCCGCGGTTTCTTCAGCGGCGACCCGTCGCGATTATTCAGGCCCACAAGACATTTGAGCGGACCGTAGTCTTTCAGATCGGCGCCGGTATAGACCGCGAGCACGCCGGGCATCTGCGAAGCCGCCTTGGTATCGATGCCGCGGATGATGCCGTGCGCATTGCGGCTGCGAACCATGACGCCATAGGCCTGTCCGGGAAGACTGACGTCGTCGGTGTAGCGTCCCTGGCCGCGGACCAACATCGGGTCTTCGAGCCGCGGCACGGATTGTCCGACGGCAAATTTTTCGGTTGCCAGCCGGTCCTCGGCCGCTTGCTCGGCCCGATTGGGGATTCCATGCAAATTCATGACGATTCAGATCCGGAAGGTCTTAGACCCGTTTGAGATAAAGAACTTAGCCCACCCCAGCAACCGGCCGCCAAACATAGCTCATAGGCGCGCCAAGCACGGTATTGCCCTGTATTCCACCCCTGTTACATTTCTCCCGATTTAGGCTTTGGAACAATAGACCGCTGCCGTCGAGCCCGTGTCATCGCGGTTCCGGCGCGGCAGGAAGGCATTGGAATGAACGACGAGGCCCCGCGCGGCGGCCTCGACGCCAATGGGGCCAAGCGCCGGCCTCGCTGGGGTCGAAGAACGCCATATGGCATTCGTCGCGAGCCGCGCGAGTATTGGCGCACGCCGGTCGCTTTACACGACGCTGCGACTTATGCGGCGCTCGATCTTGGCACTAATAATTGCCGCTTGCTGGTGGCACGTCCGACCCCCGATGGGTTTCGCGTCGTCGATGCATTCTCCCGCATTATCCGTCTTGGCGAAGGTGTTGCCGCCTCCGGGCGCATCAGCGAGGCGGCAATTATGCGCGCCGTCGAGGCGCTTTTGGTCTGCCGCCAGAAAATGCGCGCCCGCGGCGTAGGCCGGGCGCGCCTGATCGCTACGGCGGCTTGCCGCGCCGCCGAAAACGGCGAGGAGTTTCGCTCCAGGGTGGCGAAACAAGCCGGGCTCGAACTTGAAATCATCGATTCCGCCACTGAAGCGCGACTCGCGGCGACTGGCTGCACCGAGCTGTTCGATCCGGCGGCGAGCGGCATCATCCTGTTCGATATCGGCGGCGGATCGTCGGAATTGGTGCGGCTTAATCGCTCGCACTCGGGACGAAGCGGCCCGCCAAGCCCGGACATTGTCGGTTGGGCCTCGCTGCCGGTCGGCGTCGTCACGCTGGCCGAGCGCTATGGCGGAAAAACCGTGTCTCGCGAAATCTATCAAGCCATGGTTGAGGAGGTGGCTATCCTGGTCGATCGCTTCGCCGTCGAACATGGCAGCGATCTCGGCGCTTTCCACATGCTCGGTACCTCCGGCACCGTCACGACGATTGCCGGCGTTTTCCTGCGTCTGGCGCGCTACGATCGCCGGCGCGTCGACGGCTGCTGGCTCAGCGACGACGAAATTTCGCGCGTGGTCGCCGAACTCATGGCGATGAGCTTCGAAGAACGCGCCGCCAATCCTTGCATCGGCGCCGAGCGCGCCGATCTCGTGCTTGCGGGCTGCGCCATTCTCGACGCCATCCGCCGCGCTTTTCCGTGCCAGCGGCTGCGCGTCGCCGATCGCGGACTGCGCGAAGGCATGCTGGTCGAAATGATGCGCGCGGATGGCGTCTGGGGCGAAGCGTAAAATCAGCGGATGGCGCGGCTCAAAGACCAAAAACGCAGGACCGCGTCATCGCGGGCCTGGCTCACGCGCCAGATCAGCGATCCTTATGTGGCGCGCGCCAAACGCGAAGGCTTGCGCTCGCGCGCGGCGTACAAGCTCGCCGAAATCGACGAGCGCTATAAGGTACTCAAACCCGGCGCTCGTGTCGTCGATCTCGGGGCCGCGCCTGGCGGATGGAGCGAGATCGCCGCGCAACGCGTCGGCACGAGCGGTCGCGTCGTCGCGCTCGATATTCTGGACATGAAGCCTGTCCCTGGCGTCGAATTTTTGCAGCTCGACTTTCTCGACCCGTCCGCGCCCGAGCGTCTCCAAGCGATGCTCGGCAGCGGAGGAGGGAAGGGACAAGCAACCGCAGATGTCGTGCTCTCCGACATGGCGGCGAATGCGACCGGGCATCGCCAGACCGACCATTTGCGCATTGTGGCGCTCGCCGAGGCCGCCGCCGACTTCGCGCGCCAGGTGCTCGCGCCGGGCGGGGCGTTTCTGTGCAAGGTCTTGCAGGGCGGCACTGAGGCGAGGCTCCTTGCCGAGCTCAAGCGCGAGTTCGAAAGCGTCAAGCACGTCAAGCCGCCGGCGAGCCGCAGCGATTCGGCCGAGCTTTATCTGTTGGCCAAAGGGTTTCGCGGTGCGGATATGGCCTCATAAACACGCATCCATGTCCGCTTTCGAGGGTAACGCGGACATCACTTGGAGTCACGAAGCCCTCCTTGACCTATACTGTTGAAAAAATCGCCGGCGCCTCAGTCGATTGCACGAAATGGAGAATGTCAGAATCCGATAGGCCGAATTCTTGAGTCAACATTTCTGATAGGAGCTTTCAATCGACGAAAATCTTCTTCGCTCCAGGGGGTCGAAATCGTGTTTC
Source organism: Xanthobacteraceae bacterium (assembly GCA_035703785.1). Lineage (GTDB taxonomy): Bacteria > Pseudomonadota > Alphaproteobacteria > Rhizobiales > Xanthobacteraceae > BOG-931. The sequence continues at coordinate 14,944 of DASSXN010000045.1, read as the reverse complement.
AACAGTATCGACTCAAACCGAACGTTCGCGAGCTCGCGCGCTAAGTATGAGGCCGTCGCCCGAAATTTCCGCGAGCACGGCGGCGCGCACCGTTTGCGGCTAGACGATCGATTGGCGCAGGCGTACCATCGATTTGAGGGCGAGGCGGCTTCAAGTAACGGAGGTAAAGATGGTTGAGCCGCTTTCTCAGCAACTCTACGACCTCTCGGTTCGCGCCAAAAAAGCCGAAGATGTGGCATCTGCAGCTCAAAAGGAGGCGCGTGATAAAATCATGGCGCGCAGGGAGCAAGCGCGTGCTGACGCGAAGGCAGCGACAGAAAAGGTCAATCAGAAAATCAAATCTGCTCAAAATACCGCAACTGCAAACTGGACTGCCTTTAAAGCGAAAGTCGCCGCCGACATGGACGGCCTGAAGACGATGGTTGCCGACCGCAAGCAGGAGTTCGACGCCAAGAGGGCAGAAAACACCGCAGAAAGGTTGGAATGGGAGGCGGGAGTTGCGGTTGACTACGCCATAGCTTGTGTCGAGCAGGCGGAGGTGGCTGTTCTCGATGCTATCGCCGGTCGCAGCGAGGCGGAGGCAGCTAAAGGGCGTTGATAGCCTGAGTGATCGCGGACCTTTACTTTACGGCGAAACGACCGGCGAGGCAGTTCCAACGACAGGTGAAGCGGCACCTCGGTTCACGGAGTGCCGCTTTGATTTCAGGCTACTGTCGTCTGTAGAAATGGGATTTCGCTCATCTCAAATGATCATGTCCGAATGTTGCCCCCGCGATGCCGCCTAGTTGGCACAAAACGGTTTTCGGTGAATCTTCCCTTTGCACTTCCCTGCGCCCGGTTTTGCCTCTGTGATTAGATGGCACCAGCTGCCCAGTACAGGCGAGTGGTTAACCGTTGTGACCTGGCGTTTTAGGTTTCTTTCGTGCAGCGACCACGGCGTTAAGTTGGGCCAAAGCCGCATCTCCGGCTGCGTTAATTCCATGTATCTCTGCCTGAATATCAGGTGGTAGTTGCTTATTTGCGACAATGTCACCCAATTGTGCCAGCCGCCCACCAATTTCGGCGGCCAGCTGCGGCTTCATCCCAATGCGCAAGAACCGATCGGTATAAGGGTCCTGATGGCTCCAATGTGGCTGCCAAACCTTGTTTTCTTCTTGTCTGAGCCGCGTTTCAAATTCGTCCCAACCAGCAATCAGTTCTCGGAATTTTGCGAGAACCTTATCGCGTGCGCTGGCGTTTAGTTCGGCCTCAATCTCTCGCTTCGTCTCTTTTGGTGGCATGGCATCCCCCAGTCTTACGTTCGGCGATGCTAAGTGAGTCGCGCCATTTGCGTTTGAGCTTTCGATGGATTGCTCCCAGAGAAACGCGCGTTTGTGCACAGAGAATTGGAACGCGCGACGAGCGACCGCCGGCCGCGCCGAAGCGCGAAACGCGCGAAAAGCCGCCCGGGTGAGCCAGATTGGGGACAAACGGCGTAAAGCCGGCGATTATGCCGGTCGAGCAGCCGACTAAGTTCGACCGGAAAGCTCTGCGCCGGCGTCCGGCGGCAGCCGCGTGAAAATGAAAACCGCGCTGGCGGATAAAAGTCTGACGATCACGAAAGCCGGCGGGAAATCGCTGATGCCCATCTGCGGCGAAAGGTTGGCCGGCGAATGTTTCAGCCGCTACCGGTCCAAGCTTTCACGGAATCTCGTACACGGTCGTTTCGTCGGCAATGCCGCGAAGTGCCGCCCGCCGCATTGACGGGCGCAAGCTCTGGCTTTGAAGGATTTTTACTGCGTTGGGATCTTCTACCACCGGCTGCGTCACGAGGATTGCGCGCGAGGCGGCAAGCCCCTGCACGCGGGCAGCAATGTTTACGGTCTGCCCGAAATAATCCTGGCTGTTGTTGAGGCGCACAGCAAGACATGGTCCCTCGTGAATGCCGATCTTGAGGAGAAGGTCCTCGTTGCCGCGCTCGACATTGATGCGCACCATCGCCTCACGCATTCGCAGCGCCGCCGCAAGAGCGCGGTCCGGAGTGGTAAATGTTGCCATCACGGCATCGCCGATCGTCTTGACGACCGCGCCTGTTTCGGACGCGACGATCTCGTGCAATACGCCGAAATGTTGGCGCACGAGGTCGTAAGCGACCAGATCGCCCACGCGCTCATAGAGTGCCGTAGAGCCTCTCAGATCGGTGAACAGGAAAGTGAGGCTTGTTATTTTGAGCCGTTGATCGGGATCGAGCGTGTCGGTGTTATAAAGATCGCGAAATGTCTGATTGGTGAGGAGGCGTTTGGCGGTCAGGAACGGCCGCCGCTTGCCGAGAAGATGATGAAGCGCATCACTGGAGACCCAGAGCGCGGGCAGCACGCGTCGGTCGGTTTGGTTCTCAAGTAACAAGCGCAACGGACCGGGCCGCAGCTCCACTGTGCCCAGTTGCGCCCTAAACTTGGTAAATACGATCGACAGCGCTTGCCTGTCGCGCGTCGATTCGCCCTTGACAGCGATGATTTGCCTGCCGTGGGTTACCGGATCGAACACGATGACGAATCCCTCGGGAAGTTGAACCGACAGCACGGCTTTGGCGGCGGGCGGTACCTCGATGGAATCGATCGTGAACTCAGCGAGTTTTGCTGCCAGGTCATCCGGCAGGTCCATGCCCGAGCTCCAGAAAATCTGACGGTAATATTCGACCTCTGGCAGCGTATCGGGATCGTGGCCGGCGATGCGGCGGACGCGCGGACTCACCGTGAAGGTCACTTCGACCATTTCGTCGAGAGTCGGCTTGTAGTCTGCGGCGCATAGCGTGCAGCCATATTCGTCGTGATTGACGGTCTTTAGTGTCGTCCCGGCATCAAGCACGCCCCCGCAGGCGGGGCAAAGTACATTCCATGACAATTCAAAAAGACCGAGCCGCGCCGCGTGGAGGAACGCAGCGATGGTTCGTTCTTCGTCCAACTTGTTCTTGGCGGCAAAAGCGAGCGCGTTGACTCGGCAAAGTTCGTGATCGGGCGCATTAGCGACCGCGCCTTCGATGGCAGTGGCGCAGCCGATCTCGGCCGATTGCCGCAAAACACCAAAGAGGGCTTCCGTCTCGCTCACCTGACTCCGCTCGCGTCGCTATATTGAATAAGTAAGCGCGCGATCCTGCCGCGACAAGGCGAATATCTTTACCAGCTCAGGGCCGCCTCACGATCGCGGAGTGTCAGAGTCATATACGGCAACACCAGCCATCGGGTCGATTGGTGCTTCCCATGGTCGGCGCTCGAGCATCCGCGTGGTATCGGCAAAGCCTGCCTCCCAGCGCGCGTGGATTCCCGCACTGGTGAAGTCGATGTCGCGCAAATGATCCTCATGGTCGAGGCGTGGCGCCTTGAGCCGGACGATGTGCATGAACGTGCCGCAGCCATAGCCGGCCATCTCTTTCACGTCAGGTGTTTCACGCTGCGCTTCCGGCATCAGGCGAACGAGCTCGCGCACGATATGGCGCAGCTGGTGGATATGCTCTTGACGCGCAATATGACTGTCGGCGCGGCTGGCATATTGGATGTCTTTTTGACGATTAAGAACTTGCCAAACCGATTCGGGTTCGGGCCCTTCGGCGTGCCACATCTGCACGGTAAATACGATCGAATCGCGCCGTGGATAATCGTCAAACACTGTCTCGATGGGGGTGTTGGAATAGATGCCGCCATCCCAATAGGGATCTCCGTCAATACGGATAGCGGGGAATGCGGGCGGCAGCGCACCGGACGCGAGCACATGCTTGAGTGTGATCGGCATATTGCGGCTGTCGAAGTAATGCATCTTGCCGGAGCGTACGTTGACCGCGCCGACGGTCAACCGCGGCTGTCCGGAATTGATTCGTGTGAAGTCGAGTACGTTGTTGAGCGTCTCGTGCAAGGCTTCAACGGTATAGAAACCTGCTCGTTCGACGCCGACTGGGGCGTGCAGACCCCAGGCTAGATCACGATTTGGCGTGAAATATCCAGTGATGCCGCCGAAAATCGTCATCATCTGAGCGGCAGCATTGCCGCCCGTCAGCGCAAGCGACCCCTGTCCCCAGATTGGCTTTCGCTCCATGCGGTCCCAAAACTCGGAGAGACGATGGAGTCGGTGTGCCGGCTCGTTACCAGCGATGATGGCGCCGTTGATAGCACCGATCGAGGTGCCAATAACCCAGTTCGGCTCGATGCCGGCTTCGTGCAGCGCCTGATAAACACCACCCTGATATGCGCCTAGCGCACCTCCACCCTGAAACACCAGAACCACTTGACCCGGAAGCGATGACTTTGTGTGCGCGCCATCAGCCATGGCATTTGTCCTTCGTCACGCCCCAGAATTGCAATCATGCAGCACGCCGCCATGGGGCAATGTCAGATCGGCGATGGCAGCGCTTCGTGAATGGCATCGGGATCAGATTCGTGGTCACGATCGGATATTCGCGATCGATGAACCGATATGGCCCGCGCGGATAAGACGGTGATGACGATGGTATCGACGAAAGTCTTCTGACGTCCGCTGCCTTCATAGAAAAGAGTCCCGTTAGATCATGGGCGAGCCGTTAACATTGGGCTCAGTAAACTTGAAATGAAACACCTGTGTTTGACGCAATCGTGACCGCTGCTGGAGCTGTCTGTCTGCTAATGGCCGTTCGCAGACTTGGTGCAACGTCTGACTTAAGTCCGCGATGGGATGCAGACCCGACATTGACGAGCCCTTGCTGACCAACCTCAATATTTATGAGTGGGCGCTAGCTTCACCAATTCCGGAGGCCTAGTTCGCTTTATCCGTCTTCCGCCCCGCAAGCTCGGCGCCGGCGTCGTGCGGTAGCCGCATGAAAATGAAAACCGCGCTGGCCGATAACAGCCCAACGAACAGGAAGGCCGGCGGAAAATCATTGATGCCCATGGTCGTGGAATGTTTCAGCCGCAGCGTCAGCTCGACCACCAGCGCGCCGATCGCAACGCCTGTCGATAATGAAAGCTGCTGCGCGGCGGCGACCATCGCGGTGGCGCGGCTCATTTTCGCCGGTTCGATCTCGGCATAGGCGATGGTGTTGATGCTGGTGAATTGCAGCGAGCGGAAAAACCCGCCGGACAACAGAATCGCAACCATGGCGGCAAATGGCATGCCCTGAACGAAGCTGGCGCAGGCCGTCAAAAAGACACTGCTGATCAGCGCGTTGTAAATCAGCACTTTGCGGTAGCCGTAGCGGTGCAACACGCTCGCGACCGCCGCCTTCATGAACATCGAACCCAGCGCGGTGGTAAAGGTGATGAGCCCTGACTCAAACGGTGTGAGGTGAAAGCCGATTTGCAACAACAGCGGCAGCAGAAACGGCAGCGCGCCGATGCCGAGCCGAAACAAAAACCCGCCAAAAATACTGGCGCGAAAGGTCGGCAGCCGGAACAGATTAAGATCGAGAATTGGAGCTGGCGTGCGCTTGGCATGGATCAGATAGGCGACGGCGGAAATTGCGCCGCCGCACAACAGCGATGCCACGATACTTGTCGGCAAAAATTCCAGTCCCATGGCCGAAAGACCGAACGCCAATCCGGCAATGGCACAGCCGGAAAGTAAAAAGCCGACATAGTCGAATGGGTCCGGGCGCTCGACCCGGATATTCGGAATAAAGCGCGACGCCATGGCGATGCCGACGAGCCCAATCGGTACATTGATCAAAAAAATCCAATGCCAGGACGCATAGGTCGTGATGAAGCCGCCGAGCGGCGGCCCGCAGATCGGTCCGATCAGCGCCGGGATGGTGACGAGCGACATCGCGTTGACCAGGCGTCGTTTGTCAATGCTGCGCACCATGATCAACCGCCCGACCGGTGTCATCATGGCGCCCCCGGCGCCCTGCACGATACGAGCCAGCACGAATTCCTCGAGCGAGTGCGAGGCGGCGCAGCCGATCGAGCCCAGCACGAAGACACCGATCGCGGTGCGGAATACGTTGCGAGTGCCGAACCGGTCGGCGGTCCAGCCGCTGGCCGGGATGCAGATCGCCAGCGACAACAGATAAGAGGTGACGGCGAGCTTCAAGGCGAGCGGATTGGTGCCCAGCGCCTGCGCGATCGCCGGCAGCGATGTCGAGATGACCGTCGAGTCCATGTTCTCCATGAACAACGCGGTCGCCACGATCAGCGGCACGATACGATCGGAAGGGGGCGATTCCATTCTGGGCGGCTATCGATTCCCGAGGCACGCTCTCTGCCGCCTGTACCCTGTCTGCCGCCTGTACGCCAATCTCATGCAAGCCGCTTCGCCGCCTCCTCGACCATGCTGAGGTCGGAATATTTTTTGACTTCGAGGTCGTCCTTGAGGAATCCGACCTCTTTTTGCTGTTTGAGATTGTTTTGCAGCGCGCTCAAATTCGGTATGCCGTTGCGGTCGCGGTATTGATCGCGGCTGGTGAAGGCCCAGTCCATGCGCGCCGGCGGCGCCTTGTTCAATCGTGCGACGATGGCGACGGCTTCATCGTGATTCTTTGGATCGGTGTACCAGCGGATCGCGCGTACGGTATCTTCGAGAAAATCGACCAATGCGGCGCGGTTCTTCTGGATAAAGCTTTCGCGGGCCGTCCACATCGTCAGTTGCGTGACGCCGAAGGCATCGCGCTGCGTAAATAGCGTATGGGCCATGGCGCGAAGATCGGGATCGAGCGAGAACGGCGGCACCGCGCTGATCAGATCGGCTTTCTTCTCGGCCAGCATCGCGCGCATGGCCGGGAACGGCGCCTCGACCACGGTGTAGTCTCTATTAGCTTCAAGCCCGCTGCGGCGGAGCATCGCGCGCATGGCGATATCGACGGCGCTGCCCATGGCATTGGTCGCGAGCACTTTGCCCTTGAGATCGGCGACGCTTTGGATCGGCCCGTCGCTGCGCACCATGAACTCGTTGGTGCCATGGCCTGCCACGCCATCCTGGATTTCATCGCAGATGACGCGCAGGTCATCCATATGCGCGTTCTGGATGGCAAGACCGAACGACGAAAACGCCAGCGGCCCGATCTCGAGTTCGCCGGCCGCGAGCGCAGTGATGACCGGCGGCGTGCCTTCAAAGCGTGTGGCTTCCGCGACATAGGAGCGGCCGAAATGGGTCAGGAGCTCTTTTTTCTCGAGCACCAAAGGGCCTAACGATGCGGGCACTACCACCCAACCGAGCCGAATCTTGAGGGGCGCTCCCTGGGCACGTGCTCGGCCGGAAGCAGCGAGCGCCGCGGCAGCGACGCCGCCAATCCCGAACTGGCGACGATCGATAGCCTTTTTCATGTGATTCCTCCGCTATTTCGCGCTGGAGGCCTATGAATTGTGACCAAGGCATGCTATCGACCGCCGCCAACCCAAAAGCGGGCCCCAAAGTGGGCCCAAGCGGGCCATCGACTCGGACGAGCGACCATCCGCTCGCCCGCGCGGCGTCCGCCATTTCGGGCCAGCCGGAGTTGGCAATGGCAACGAATTCAAGAGACCTACCGCGCGAAGCATACACCTTCGATGACGTGTTGTTGAAGCCGGGGCTTTCCGACGTCCTGCCGTCGGATGTCGATATCCGATCGCGGATCACACCCAACATTCTGCTCAACATTCCGATCGTCGCCTCGGCGATGGATACGGTGACGGAAGCGCATATGGCGATCGCCATGGCGCAGGTCGGCGGCATCGGCGTGCTCCACCGCAATCTCGATCCTGAAGCGCAAGCTGTCCAGGTGCGACAGGTGAAAAAATTCGAATCCGGAATGGTCGTGAACCCGGTCACGATCAATCCGGAAGCAACCCTCGCCGATGCCCTGACATTGATGCAGGAGCATCACATCTCCGGGATTCCGGTGGTGGAAGGCGCCGGCAATGGACGGGCCGGCAAGCTGGTCGGCATTCTTACCAACCGCGACGTGCGGTTCGCCACCGACAAGCGGCAAAAGATTGCCGAGCTGATGACCAAGGAGGGACTGGTCACGGTGCGCGAAGGCGTCAAGCAGGACGAAGCCAAGCGGCTTCTGCATCAGCACCGTATCGAGAAGCTTCTGGTCGTTGACAGCGCTTATCGTTGCGTCGGCCTGATCACGGTCAAGGACATCGAAAAGTCCGTGGCGCATCCGCATGCCTGCAAAGACGAGCAGGGGCGATTGCGCGTCGCGGCTGCGACTTCGGTCGGCGAAGCCGGTTACGTGCGAAGCGAGCGCTTGATCGACGCGGGCGTCGATCTTTTGGTCGTCGACACCGCCCACGGCCATTCCCGGCGCGTGCTCGAGGCGGTGACGCGGATCAAGCGCATGTCGAATGCGGTGCAGGTCGTTGCCGGCAATATCGCCACCGCGGAAGGGGCGAAAGCTCTGATCGAGGCCGGCGCCGATTCGATCAAGGTTGGAATTGGTCCGGGCTCGATCTGTACGACGCGCGTCGTTGCCGGCGTCGGCGTGCCGCAGCTCACCGCGATCATGGACGCAGTCGACGTGGCGAAACGGACCAACACACCGGTGATCGCCGATGGCGGCATAAAATATTCCGGGGATCTCGCGAAAGCGCTTGCCGCCGGTGCCGACTGCGCCATGGTCGGCTCATTGCTCGCCGGCACCGACGAGGCGCCCGGCGAGGTGTTTCTTTATCAGGGCCGCTCCTACAAGACCTATCGCGGCATGGGGTCGGTCGGCGCTATGGCGCGTGGCTCGGCCGACCGTTACTTCCAGCAGGAGATTAAAGACACGCTCAAGCTCGTTCCCGAAGGCGTCGAAGGGCAGGTGCCGTACAAAGGTCCGGTCGCCAATGTGATGCATCAGCTGGTCGGCGGCTTGCGCGCCGCCATGGGCTATGTCGGCGCCAAGGATCTCGCCGAATTTCACAACAAGGCCGAGTTCGTGCGGATTTCCGGCGCCGGACTTCGGGAAAGCCACGTTCACGACGTCACGATCACGCGCGAGAGTCCCAATTACCCGAGCCGGGACTAAAGGGCCTCTCCGATGTCAGCGCCGGCGCCCGATCCGTTCGCCAAGATCCGCAACGCCACCAATGCGCATCGGGAGCGCCACGGCTGCAGCGCTTTTCCTTACTCAAACGGACCGCTCTTGGCGGCGCTGGCCGGCGCCGCCAATGCGCGGCGGATCCTGGAGCTGGGCACGGCGCTTGGCTACACCGCCCTGTCGTTTGCATCCGGCGTGCGTGACGCGACCGTCGACACGATCGAGCGCGACCCGGATCACGTTGCGCTGGCGCGCGAAAATATCGCCGCCGCCGGCCTCGATCATCGCATCACCGTGCACGAGGGTGAATTTTCAAGCGTACTGCCGACGCTCGATCCCGGCTACGACGTTGCTTTTTTCGACGGCGGCACGCCGGTGCCGGCGCTGCACAAGGCCTTGCGCGGGCTACTTCGCACCGGCGGCACCTTGATCACCGCCAACCTCAATCACGGCAGCACGGCGGACACCGTGCGCAAAGCCTTGTTCGAGGGAAAAACGTGGCGCAGCGCCTTGGTCGACGACAAGGGCGAGACGGCGATCAGTGTGAAGCTGTAGCGCCGATTTAAGCCGGCCCGCATATCCGAGCTGGCGGACATTCGTACTGGGGGAGCGATCATGACCGTCCAAGAGGTTTTGCTGCCGCTGTTCCTCGAAGTGATTCTGACGTTTGCGCTGTTGTTTTGGCTGGCGCCATTGCGCGGGCGCGATTTCAGTTCGGGGGTAACGCGGCCGGAGAACGTGGCGCTGCGCGAACCGAACTGGTCGCAACGCAGTCTGCAAGTCGGCTATTCCTACTGCAATCAGTTCGAGCTGCCGGTCCTGTTTTACGTGCTGACGATCCTCGCTTGGGTGACGCGGCATGCGGATCTCATCTTCGTGGTGCTAGCCTGGATATTCGTGATCTTCCGCTATCTGCAGGCCTATGTGCATGTGACCAGCAATCAGGTGCGGCTGCGCGGCGCGTTCTTCGGCGTCTCAGCACTCGTGCTCGCGATCATGTGGCTCATCTACATGGTCGAGATACTGACCGCTCCGTGGGCTTAATATTGGGGTTTTGATATTGCGCTCTGCTTTTTGGATCTGACGCGATGCCACTCGACTTTTGCCATCCCACCGCCCCGCACAAGCGGCTTCGATTGCCGGAGTGGTATGTCTCGAGCCTGATGATGGATCGGGCGCTCGACGCCGTGGTGCGGCGGGTCAACAAGCTCGACCGTGCGCACGATGTTCCTTATCTCGCCGGCTATAGTCTCGACGGCAAGACGATCTATATCGACCGCCATATGCCGCGCGCGTTCAAGTTTCGCGGCCGCAGCGTCGAGACCGACCGCTTTCTCATCTTGCATGAGGAAGTCGAGAAGACGCTGATCGATCAGCTCGGCCTGCACTATCTGCATGCGCACCAGATCGCGACCCGGGCCGAGCAGGCGGCAGTCCGCGCCGCCGGCATCACATGGCGCGACTACGACCGCTTCATGCAGAAATATGTCAAAACCATCGGCGACGAACGCCTGACCAAAGTGCCGAAGGATCTCGATCTCAAGCCCTACCGCGACGAGCACGATGATGATCTGTTGCGGCGCATGCTGGCGAGCGTGAAAGCCGGCAAGGCGCCAAAAGGCCTACATGTGCGCGATCTGGCGGAGGCGATCCGGCAATTACAGCGCCGGGTGCGGCGTCACGGCACGCTCGGCGCGCAGCGCGCCGCTGCGGTATCGCGCACAGCGAAGTAGCGCTTCAAAGCAGCCCGCCCAAAGTGGTCCACCCATGACTCCATCGGCCCGACTGTCCGCCGCGATCGAGGTTTTCGCCGAGATCGAAACACGGCGGCGGCCGGCGGCGGATGCGCTGAAAGACTGGGGACTGTCGCACCGCTTTGCCGGATCCGGTGATCGCGCCGCGATCGCGGGTCTCGTCTATGACGCGCTGCGCCGGAAATCTTCGTCGGCCTGGCTCATGGATAACGAGAGTCCCCGTGCGGTTCTCATCGGCATGTTGCGCCGGGAGCGCAGCTTGGATACCGCCGCCATTGCCGCGCTCTGCAACGGCGGCCGCCATGCGCCGGCACCGCTCACACAAGACGAAGCCGTGGCGCTTGCCAGCGGCACGCTCGCCGATGCGCCGGCTTACGTCGAAGGCGACTATCCGCAATGGCTGGATTCGCATCTTCAACGCGTGTTCGGCGATGAGCGTGCGGCGGAAGGGGCCGCGCTCGCGAGCCGCGCGCCGCTCGATCTACGGGTCAATACGCTTGCCGCTGAACGAGAGGAGGCGCTGGCGAAGCTGCAACATCTCAATGCCGCGCCGACCCGTTGGTCGCCGATCGGCATCCGCATGCGGCTTGCCGCCGAGGCCAAAAGCCCGGCGATCCACGCCGAGCCGCTCTTTATAAAAGGCCAGATTAAAATCCAGGACGAAGGTTCGCAGCTCGCGGCGCTCTTGGCGGATGCAAAACCCGGCGAGCAGGTCGTCGATCTGTGCGCCGGAGCCGGCGGCAAGACGCTGGCGCTTGCGGCGGCGATGGAAAACCGTGGCCAGATCTACGCCACCGATCTCGACAAACGGCGTCTCGCCCCGATCCATGCGCGGCTTGAGCGCGCCGGCGCGCGCAATGTTCAAGTGCGAACCCCGACCGGCCGCGGCGCTGGTACCGACGTTCTGGCCGATCTTGCCGGCCGCGCCGATCTCGTCATGATCGATGCGCCATGCACTGGCACCGGCGCCTGGCGGCGCAACCCCGATGCCAAGTGGCGCATTCGCCCGGGAGCACTGGCCGAACGCTTCAAGGAACAACAGGTCGTGCTTGAGCGGGCGGCGCTGCTCGCCAAGCCGGGTGGGCGGATCGCTTATGTCACTTGTTCAGTCTTACCTGAGGAAAACAACGATCGGGTCGGGGCGTTTCTGGCACGGCATACTGATTTTTCCGTGGAAAAGCCGGCCGAGGTGATGAAGGCTCTGGGCGAGCGCGCCTATCTTTTCGCGCGCGCGGTGCTTATTTCCGACGCAGGGCTATTGATGACGCCGCGGCGTACCGAAACGGACGGTTTTTTCGTCAGCGTGCTGCGGCGGCGGTAGTCTTCATGAGGCGATGACTTTCGCTACGATCCTCGACAGCCAGGAGTGTTTCCCGTAGAACCTGCTATGGCGTCCCACGACAAGATTCTCATCGTCGATTTCGGCTCGCAGGTCACCCAGCTGATCGCGCGGCGGGTGCGCGAAGAGAAGGTCTATTGCGAGATCGCGCCGTTTCAGAAGGCCGAAGACGCGCTGCGCGCTTTACAGCCGAAGGCAATCATTCTCTCCGGCGGGCCGGCCTCGGTGCTCGACAAGGACGCGCCGCTCGCGCCCATGGCCGTCTATCAGGCCGGCGTGCCGGTGCTCGGCATCTGCTACGGCGAGCAGGCCATGGCGCAGCAGCTCGGCGGCAAGGTCGAGAGCGGACATCATCGTGAATTCGGCCGCGCCGAAATTGAAATCACGCAACGCTCGCCGCTGACGGATGGCGTGTGGGAGACGGGCCAGCGCTATCCGGTGTGGATGAGCCACGGCGACCGCGTCACCAAGCTGCCACCCGGATTTGGCGCGATCGGGACTTCGCCGAACGCGCCGATCGCGATGATCGCCGACGAAGCGCGCAAATTCTACGCCACGCAATTTCATCTGGAAGTCGTGCACACCCCGCACGGCGCCGCCATCCTGCGCAATTTCGTCCGCAACATCGCCGGTTGCACCGGCGACTGGACCATGCGCGCGTTCAAAGAGGAGGCGATCGACAAGGTTCGCCGCCAAGTCGGCAAGGGCAAAGTGATCTGCGGATTGTCCGGTGGCGTCGATTCCGCCGTCGCTGCGGTGCTCATCCATGAGGCGATCGGCGAGCAGCTCACCTGCGTCTTCGTCGATCACGGGCTGCTGCGATTAGGCGAGGGCGAGCGCGTCGTGGCGCTGTTCCGCGATTCCTACAATATTCCGCTCGTTCACGTGCAAGCTGAGGATACCTTTCTCAAAGCGCTCGCGGGCGTCGACGATCCCGAGCAAAAGCGCAAGACCATCGGCAAATTGTTCATCGATGTGTTCGAAGCCGAAGCGAGGAAGATCGCAAGTGACGGGAAAGGATCGGCGCAATTTCTGGCGCAAGGCACGCTCTATCCGGACGTGATCGAGAGCGTGTCGTTCACCGGCGGACCGTCGGTCACGATCAAGTCACACCACAATGTCGGCGGTCTCCCCGAGCGCATGCATCTGAAACTCGTCGAGCCACTGCGCGAATTGTTCAAGGACGAGGTGCGCGCGCTCGGCCGCGAGCTCGGGCTGCCGGAGGCTTTTGTCGGCCGGCATCCGTTTCCGGGGCCCGGTCTCGCGATCCGCTGCCCGGGCGCGGTCACGCGCGACAAGCTCGACATCCTGCGGCTTGCCGACGACGTTTTCGTCGAGGAAATCCGCCGCGCCGGCCTCTACGACGACATCTGGCAGGCTTTCGTGGTGCTGTTGCCGGTGCGCACGGTCGGCGTGATGGGCGACTTCCGCACCTACGACTATGTCGTCGGCTTGCGCGCAGTGACCTCGACCGACGGCATGACCGCGGATTTTTACCCGTTCGACATGAATTTCCTCGGCACGGTGGCGACCCGCATCGTCAACGAGGTCAAAGGCGTCAACCGCGTGGTCTATGACGTGACCAGTAAGCCGCCGGGGACGATTGAGTGGGAGTAGGGGGGCGCTACCGCCCTACTTGAGTGTCAGTTTTCGCTTTCGCACCTTGGGCCGAATAATCGCACGCGTGATCTGCTCGGCAAGCTCGGTCGCAGGGGGCCAGTCCAGCGTCGGCTTGTTGATGCGCAACGGTCACGACCCGTTTCTCTTCCGTTCATAGGTAGGCATTGTTTATAGGGCAGGCGGATAGAATGGAGGACGAGAGCATGTCGCGTGACGCAGCCAAGATGATAATGGACGTTGCCATAAGAAACGTCGCAGAACAGGATGCGGTTCTGATAGAAATTCGGTCGTTGTGTACCGAAGATGAATTTAATGAATACCGGCGAATGATCGGAAAATCCATGGGAGGTATGCTATTCGAGATCATAAATCCAATTGTCGCAAAATATCCTGAGTTGAAGCCTACCCAGCTAAGGTAGCCCAGACGATCCTTCGCTTGACTTGTCGCATGTCGCTACGTCTGGTGGCTTTCCGAAAATCCATTGCGCGTGCTACTTGGAGATCGAATGCCCATCACCATCTACGGCATCAAAAACTGCGACACGATGAAGAAGGCGCGCGCTTGGCTCGACAAGCGCGGCGTCGATTACGCCTTTCATGATTATAAGACCGCCGGCATCGAACGCGCGCAGCTCGAACACTGGTGCAAGAAGGTCGGCTGGGACACGTTGCTCAACCGCGCTGGCACCACCTTTCGCAAACTGCCGGACAAGGACAAGAACGGGCTCGATGCCAAAAAGGCGATTGCGCTGATGCTTGTGCAACCGTCGATGATCAAGCGGCCGGTGCTCAGTCTCGGCCGCGGCAAGCTGCTCGTCGGCTTTGCGCCGGAGACCTACAGCGCGGCCGTTGCAAGAAACTGACGGGTGACGGTGCCGCCGCAAACAGCGTTTCCCGGACGCGGTGCAGCGCGTCAGCGGTGCACCGCAGATCCGGGATCGTTCCATACTCTGGGTATGTAAAGGTCTCGGTTCAGCAGCGCATCATTTCATGCTGCGCTGCGCCCGGGACACAAGTCTACTGGATTGCTTCGTTGCGGAACTTGTCATCGGGCCGGCCACTTCGGGCCGGACCCGTTGGCTCCTCGCAATGACGAAGTGCAGACGTGATTCGAGGGCAAAACGGCGAATGCAATCGGCAACGATTGTGAATCGCTCGCGGCGAAAATTCGTCGCGCGGAACTTTTCCGTTCGTGACGGCCGCGCGGCGCGCAGAATCATTTTCCAGCCATCGATTGACCATGCTTTGTCCAAGAGCTTTGTCCAAGAGCTTCGGCTTGTTAGCGCC
>DASSXN010000036.1:0-9911 GCA_035703785.1 Xanthobacteraceae bacterium | reverse complement strand
GCACCGCTTGCGGCATCGTCGCGCCCCCTGATGGGCTGTATCTGGTGAAAGTGGATTACTGATTGGCCGCGTCGATGCTCTTTACCTCTCCCCAACGGGGAGAGGTAAAGTTGGCGCCATGACTAGCCAAACACCGCTATTTAACCGCCTGGCGCTGATCGGCGTCGGATTGATCGGCTCCTCGATCGCGCGCGCGGCGCGCGCACAAGGAGCGGTGCGCGAGATTGTCGCCACCGCGCGGTCGCCGGCGACACGGCGGCGCGTGGCTGAATTGGGGCTGGCGGATCAGGTCGTCGAGAGCAACGGCGCCGCAGCGGCGGGCGCCGATCTCATCATTGCCTGCGTGCCGGTCGGGGTTTGCGGCGAAGTGGCCAAAGAGATTGCGCCGCATCTCAAGCGTGGCGCGACCGTTTCCGATGTCGGATCGGTCAAAGCCGCGATCGTGCGCGACATGGCCCCGCACTTGCCCGCGGGAGTGCACTTTGTGCCGGCGCATCCAGTCGCCGGCACCGAGCATTCCGGCCCCGACGCCGGCTTCGCCGAACTTTTTGTTGACCGCTGGTGCATTCTCACCCCGCCACAAGGGACCGAACCCGCCGCGGTCGACAGGCTGGCGGCGTTTTGGCGCCTGCTCGGCGCCAATGTTGAAACCATGGCGGCGGACCATCATGACCTGGTGCTGGCGATCACCAGTCATCTGCCGCATCTGATCGCCTATACGATTGTCGGCACCGCCGACGAATTGGCCGAAGTCACGCGCTCAGAGGTGCTCAAATTTTCCGCCGGCGGCTTTCGCGATTTCACCCGCATTGCCGCCTCGGACCCGACCATGTGGCGCGATGTTTTCCTCGCCAACAAGGATGCGGTCTTGGAAATGCTGGGCACGTTCAATGAAGATCTGGCGCAATTGACCCGCGCCATTCGCCGTGGCGACGGCGAGGCCTTGTTTGAACATTTCAAACGGACGCGAGCTATACGGCGCGGGATTGTCGAAATCGGCCAAGATTCCCCGGCGCCGGATTTCGGCCGGTCGCATCCCGGTCTGCCCGCCGCTCCTCTGCCGCGGCCCTACGCAGCGTCGGACGACTAGACCGTACGGCGCTAGCGCGGAGGTAAACGCTCAAATGTCTGCAAGCCGTCTGGAATGACATGGAAGGGCTGTTTGTCGACGGTATAGATCGCCATTTGCGGCGTGCCAAATAGACTCGGATTATCAAGCGTGCCGACCTTTAGGATTACCAGCGGCAGACCTGGTCGTCGCGTTGTTAGATGGGTCCCGCATTCGCCGCAAAACTCACGCGTCACTGGGCTTTCGAGATCGGAACGCGAAAATTTGCGCGGTTCGCCGTTCGTGTAACGAAACCCCTGAGGCGCCACGAGCATGAACATGTTCGGCGCGCCACCGCTGATGTACTGGCATTCGCGGCAATGGCATTGCGCCTTGAGTCGAGGTTCGCCTTCCGCCACGTAGCGAATTTTGCGGCAATAGCACCCGCCTTCGAATTTCATGGATAAAACCCTCCAAACAAAGTCATTTTAGCACGCTAGAAAAATGGGAGGAGGACCGCGCCAGGCGGTCTGCCCGGCCGCGGGCTTGCCATTTCGACGCCATAGGAGCTAGCGCAGTTCCGCTGCTAGATTGCGGGCGCGGGGGCGAATCACGATGCCGGCCTTGCGGAGGACCGCGTGATCCGATTTGAGAATGTCGGCTTGCGCTATGGCTTCGGCCCGGAGGTCCTGCGCGACCTGAGCTTCCACATCGACAGCCACTCTTTTCAGTTCCTTACCGGCCCATCGGGCGCCGGGAAAACCTCGCTGCTGCGCCTGTTATTTCTGTCGCTTAAACCCACGCGCGGTCTGATTTCGATGTTCAATCGGGATACCGCCACGCTGACGAAGGACGACCGCGCCACGCTGCGCCGTCGCATCGGCATTGTTTTCCAGGATTTTCGTCTGCTCGATCATCTGACCACATATGAAAATGTGGCGCTGCCGTTTCGCGTCCTGGGCAAGGAAGAGGCCGCGTATCGCGGCGAAGTTGTCGAGTTGTTACAATGGGTCGGTCTCGGCGAGCGCATGGACGCGCTGCCCCCGGTGCTGTCGGGCGGCGAAAAGCAGCGGGCCGCAATTGCGCGCGCCGTGATTGCACGGCCGCAGCTGTTGCTCGCCGACGAGCCGACCGGCAACGTCGATCCCAATCTCGGCCAGCGGCTGCTGCGGCTGTTCATCGAGCTCTATCGATTGGGGACCTCGGTCGTTATCGCCACGCACGACATCGCGCTCATGGACGAGTACGACGCCCGCCGTCTGGTGCTGCACGAGGGACGATTGCATGTCTACGAGTGACACCGCGGCGCGATCATGGGCCGAGCGCGAAGCAGCTTCGGCCATTGCCGCGCGCCGGGGGCCGACTGCGATCGTGCCGAGCGATTCAATAGCCGGGCGATCGCTGGGCGCGGTCGTTGCCATCATGACGTTCCTTGCCGCGCTGGCCGCCGGCGCGGCCATGCTGGTCGCCGGTGCAGCGAGCGACTGGCAGTCGGAGGTGGGGCGCGAGGTGACGATCCAGGTTCGCCCCGTCCCCGGGCGCGATCTGGAGGCCGACGTCGCCGCCGCTTCTGCCATCATGCGCCAGGCCCCAGGCATTGCCGACGTGCGCGCCTATACCAGGAAGGAATCCGCAGAGCTCGTCGAGCCATGGCTCGGCTCGGGCATCACCCTTGGCGATCTGCCAATTCCACGCATTATCGTGGTCAAGCTTTTGCCTGGCGGCACCGCCAATTTCGCCGATCTGCGCCAAGCGCTGGCGGCGCAGGTGCCGGCCGCAAGCCTCGATGACCATCGCGGCTGGATCGATCGCATGCGGACCATGGCGGAAACCGCGGTCGCCACCGGCATGGTCATTCTCGCGCTCGTTATTGCCGTCACCGTACTATCCGTCACCTTCGCCACCCGCGGCGCCATGGCAACCAACCGCCCGACCATCGAAGTGCTGCATTATGTCGGTGCCACCGACAGCTTCGTCGCCAGCCAGTTTCAGCGGCATTTCCTGGTTTTGGGTCTCAAAGGCGGCGCGATTGGCGGCGGTGCCGCCATGGCGTTGTTCGGAATTCTGCAAGCGGCCGATGCCTGGCTCATCGGTACGCCAGGAGGCGACGAGGCGGCGGCTCTGTTCGGCAGCCTGGCGATCGGGCCCGCCGGTTATATCGCCATGTTTGTCGTTATCGTGCTGATGGCGCTGGTCACCGCGGTGGCGTCGCGCCGCACTGTCGGCCACACCCTGGAGAATATCGAGTGAGGCACGACACAGATGTCGATGAGCGCGTGACGACTGGGTATGAGGCGGCCGCTGGCAGGCGCGCTGCGGCGAGGGAGTGCTGGGATGCCGAGCCTTAGAAAGGCGGTGAGACGGCGCCGGGCCGGATCAATCGGCATCAAGCTCATTGTCCTTGCCGCGATCCTGCTTGTCGGCGGCTTCGGCTATTTCACTTGGCATCTGCCCGACCAACCAGTCGAGCTCGACCGCAATGCCGACGGCATCGTGGTGCTGACCGGCGGCGACTCGCGCGTCAGCGACGCCCTCGCACTGCTCGCTGCCGGGCGCGCCAAGCGGCTCTTGATCTCCGGCGTTTATACCGGCACCACGACAAGCGACATCGCCCGTCAGGTGGTCGACTACAATCGCATGCTGACCTGTTGCGTCGATCTCGACTATTCGGCGGTCAACACGCTGGGCAATGCGGTGGGGACACGGCAGTGGACGCTGAAGAACGGTTTCCATTCTTTGATCGTTGTGACGTCCGCCTATCACATGCCGCGTGCGCTCGCTGAACTGTCGCACCAGCTGCCGGAAGTCGCGTTGATTCCGTACCCGGTCGTCTCCGACCGGTTGCGTGTCGAGCCATGGTGGTCGAATGGTGCGACGACAAAGGTCGTGTTGTCGGAATACTTCAAATACCTCGCCGCCAAGCTGCGCATGCAATTTGAGTCCCCGGCGTCGAGCTGAGCGCGAATGAGCGGACACCGGGGTCAGTTTTTCGGAAAGCTCTCAGTGTCCCGATTGTTGATTCTCGCTCGATCGCTTGCCTTCAACGCGCTGTTTTACGCGAATTTGCTCGTTCATATGATCGTGGCGCTGCCAACGCTGATGCTGCCTCATGCAGTCCTGCGCGCCTTCATCCGCTCCTATGCGCGCAGCAGTCTTTGGCTGCTGCGCGTCATCTGCGGTACCGAGGTCTGTTGGCGCGGCACAGAAAATATTCCGCAAGGCGCCTGCATCGTGGCATGCAAGCATCAGTCGGCATGGGAGACCTTCGCGCTTTACACGGTGCTTGAGGACCCGATCTACATCCTCAAGCGCGAATTGATGTGGATCCCGCTATTCGGATGGTACACGTGGAAAGCCGGCCTGATCCCGGTCGACCGCAGCGCCGGCATGGCCGCCCTGGCCCGCATGACCGCGCGGGCGCAGCAGGCGATGGCCGGCCCACGCCCGCGGCAGCTCGTCATCTTCCCGGAAGGTACCCGCCGCATGCCCGGCGCCGAACCGAGCTACAAGCCGGGCATCGTGCATCTCTATGCCAAGATCGGCCTGCCTTGCGTGCCGGCTGCGCTTAATTCCGGATTGTTCTGGCCGCGCCGTTCGCTCGTTCGGCTGCCGGGCACGATCGTCGTGGAATTTTTGCCACCGATCGCACCGGGGTTCGACCGGGCCGGGTTCCTTCCGCGTCTGCAAGACGCAATCGAAGACGCAAGCGCACGCTTGCTCCAGGAAACAGTAATCAGGAATCAGGATTCAGGAATCTGATCCCTGACAACTGATCCCGCTTGCTGATCCCTGCTTGCCGATTTCTGATCCCTGATCGCCGATCCCTGGTGGCTGACCCCCGATCCCTGACTCGCCAGCCGCTCCGCCAGCAAATGCAAATCGCTCTCGCGATAACCGAGCGCTTCCAGCGCACGCACGGTTTCCAGCACATAATCGCGGTTAGCCCCGGATTGGCCGTGGCCCTGACGCACATGATGCAAACTTTCCGCCAGCGTCAGCCGACCGGCATATTGCACGTGGCTGCGATCGATGACGTAGCACACCGCTCGCACGCGGCGCCGCGCGTGTTCTTCGAGCTCGATCTGCCGCATGGTTTCGACATAGACCGTCGTGACCTGCTCGCGCGCGCGCAAGTAATGCAGCGTTGCCGCGCG
This sequence comes from Xanthobacteraceae bacterium, assembly GCA_035703785.1. Lineage (GTDB taxonomy): Bacteria > Pseudomonadota > Alphaproteobacteria > Rhizobiales > Xanthobacteraceae > BOG-931. The sequence goes on along the minus strand of DASSXN010000036.1, from coordinate 4,709 downwards.
CGCCGTAGCGGCGACCCGATAGGCGATGCCGCGGCACATGCCGCCGCGATCAAGCCCGAGCACAAGCCCGGGCCGCTCCGGGGTGCCGCGATGGACAAACGAGAACACGCAAAGGGCGCGATGCAGCCCGATCAGCCGGGCCGGGACCCGCTCGAGATAGGAAAATCCCGGCCGCCACATCAGTGAGCCGTAGGCAAACAGCCACAGGTCCTTGTTATCGTGCTCAGCGGTCTTGATCATCGCCCCTGGCGTGTTTTGGAATTGGCTTGGTGGTATTGGCGGTATTGGCCCGCAGTGGAGGTCGCGTGAAACTATGGCCGAACTTTGCGCCGGTCCAAAAGTCCAAAATAGGACCATAAGCCTGCATCTTCGAAATGCCATGACCAGAGGCGACGAAGTGCGATGTCTGCGCAATCCCCGCTGAGCATGATGCAGCCGCGGCGGGCTGCGGCTCGCCCACGCCGCGGGCCTCCCCCGCGCCGGCGCTTCTGGCGCTTTCTCCTCCTCGCCGCCGTTATTGTGGCGCTGCCGATCGGCTGGACCCTGCTGTGGTCCTACGCCGCCTCGATCGCCAACGAGGCTTTGACCGGATGGCTCAATCGCGAGGCGGCGCTTGGCCGCGTTTATGCGTGCGGATCGCAGACCATCGGCGGCTTCCCGTTCGGGATCGCGATCCGTTGCGACAAGGTGACAGCCGCCTTCAAAAGCAATCGCCCGCCATTCGACGTCAGCGCCGGCGAGATCACGTTCTCGGCGCAAGTGTTTCGTCCGACGCTGTTGAATGGCGAAATCAGCGCGCCAGTCATGCTCGCCGACCCGGGCCAGGGACCGGCTTTTGTCGCCAATTGGTCGGCGGCGCAGCTGACATTGCTCGGGCTGCCGCCCGAGCCCGAGCGCGTGACCGTTGATTTGACCCAACCCCGGCTCGACCGTACGGCCGGCCCGAACGCCGGAATGATCTTTCAAGCTGACCGACTCGAGGTCGATGGCCGCATCATCGCGGGTTCCGCGCGCCGCAACCCTGTCATCGAAGCGAGCGGCAAGTTCACCGCGGCGCTGGCGCCGAGCTTTCATCCGCTCCTTGCCGAGCCGCTCCAAGCCGAGATCGATGCAGTCATGCGGGGTTTTAAGGATTTCCTGCCCAAGCCATGGCCCGTTCTGTTCCGTGACATGCAAGCCTCCGGCGGCGGCATCGAGATCAAAACCTTACGCCTCGCCCGCAGTGATTCCGCTCTGCTCGGCGCCGGCACGTTCACGATCAACGCCTCCGGCCGGCTCGAGGGCGAGCTTCGCGTCACCATCGCCGGCGTCGAAAATATTGTGCCGCTGCTCGGCGTCGATCAATTGATCGGGCAAGGGATCGATCGGCTTACCGGCGGGAGCGGCTCGCCGGCACAAGGGCTCGGCGCGCTTGACCGCTTGCTGCCGGGCTTGGGTGGCGTCGTGCGGGAAAGCGCCAGCGCCGGCTTGATCGAGACCATCAGGAGAATGGGCGAGCCCACCAAGCTCGACGGCAAGCCGGCGGTCGCGCTGCCGCTTCGCGTCACCGACGGCATCGTTTATGTCGGGATCATTCCGGTCGCTGCGGTGCCGGCGCTGTTCTGAGCGAGAACGCCCGGCGGGCTCCCCGCCATGACGCGCGAGATGGTGCCGCTTCTAATTCCCACGCCGCTTGAGCATCAGGATATGCACGCCTTCGAGCACCACCTCGTTGCGCTGGTTGTGGAGGGTGATGGCGAGCCGGACGATGCCGCGGTCGTTGCCCTTGGGCTCGACGGAGACGACGGTGAATTGCGGCGTCACCGTATCGCCAATAAAGGCAGGCCGCTTGTATCGCGCTTCATTGCCGAGCATGGCGATCATGGACTCGGTGAGGTCCTGGCTGAGCGGCGCCGCACCGAGCGCGCACAGTCCGAAAAGTAAAAGCCCGTGCGCCAGCGGCGCATCCCAGCCTTTGGCCCGCGCGTAATCGGCATCGTAATGAAGCGGATGCGCATCGCCGGTCATTTCCGCGAAAGCGGCAAAATGTTTATCACTCAAAACTTGCGGTACTGACTTGAAGACTTCACCGGGCGTGAAATCGTCGAGATAACGCTGCGGCATGGCGATGATCCTTTGCGGCGTTTCCCGGGCGCGGCGCAGCGCGATCGCGGTGCGCCGCAGACCCGGGAACGTCTCACACGCTGAGTTTCCAAAGGTCCCGGTTCAGCAGCGCAATATTTCATATTGCGCTGCGCCCGGGACACGATGAGCGCGAAGTTAGGCCGGCAGATAGCCAAAGCGCTGCATCTGCTCCCCATTGGCGTCGACGATGCGTTGGATCTGCTGCGGCGTGAGGACTTCCTTCCACTGCCCTGCCCGGCCGTCGCGGAAAAATCGCTCGGCCTTCTCCGGGCGTTCGCGGAACCCGGCTTTTTCTTCTTGCTCGCGCAGCCGTTCGAATGACGAGCGAGCGATCGCGTCGGCGAGCTCGCTTTCGCTCGGCGTGAACAATAAGTGCCGTGCCAAGGCACCGAAAGTTTTTTGCGGCTCGGCGAGCATGTCCTCATAGCGCATGACGTAAATCGCCGGATGCGGCTTTCGCGTCCAACTCAAGACGTGCTGGCTCCATGAGCCATAGACTTCGTAAACCTGTTTCTCGCTGACCGACGTTTCCGCGTTTTTCATGTTTATAAAATCGATTGCGAAATCGATCGGCTTGTTCAGATGATGCGCGTAAGAAATCGCTACGTCGAGCGGATTACGGACGATGTAGATTGCGCCGGCCGTGACGGCAAAGTTGATTGTCGGATGCTCACGATCGATGACGATCGCTTGATGGGTTTTAACAAAAGCCAGTCCTTCGACGGCATCCGCAATGCGTTGTTGCACCTTGGCGCGCGCAGCGGCGATCTCGTTTCGGTGTTTGTCGGTAGGGTCGAAGCCCATGACCTCTTCGAAGAATGGTTTGGCCGCAGAGCCGACGGAAAATTGATCGAGTTCATTAATTTTCTGCGCCCGCGTTTGCCCGGACGTAACGTGGACCAGATTGTGCAGGAAGGCGCGCGTCCAGGTGTTGCCCGATTTCGGATAGGACGCGAGCCACACGATTCCGGAGCGCGGGGCTTCGACCGTCCTCTGCTCACGTGATTCTTGTGGGTTTTGGAGCGCCTCAGAAGTCATCTCAAATTCCTCAGTTTTCACAGCAGGTTAGACGCGCGCTGCTGTGACATTTTAGGCACAGCCCGCCGGATTCTGATTTGGGCGTATTTTCCTCGATACATCCCAATAGTAGTGTCAAATCTCTGATGCACGCTACAGTTGAATAAGATTCACTACAGGGATGAACAAAATGCAACACAGCAGCCATGGACTCCGGATCGCCCTCCTCGCGGGCGCTTCCGTTGTAGCACTCGCCGCCGCCGCTCCAAGCGCCGGCGCCGCCGACCTTAACAAGCCGACACTCACCAAAGCGCCGCCGCCTGCCCCGGCTCCCAAAGAGCGGTGGACCTGGTGGATCGAGGGCGGAGCATTCAATCCGGGAGGCGATACCTTCAGTCTGGGCGCTCGGGTCAGCAACATCAAACCGAGATGGGGCTGGGAAGGCGCGGCAGGCTTCGACTGGCAGCCAGGCTGGGGGCCGTGGCATCTCAGCGGCCAATTCCGCTACGGTTCAGCGCAAAAAACTCAAGCTTTCCATGCTGGAATCGGAGGCGGGCAGTCAACGACTCTTATTACTCCCGGCGGCGGTACAACACTTGTTACGACTGCCAGCAACAACGAGAAAATACGTAACGATCACTGGCTGGTCGATTTTGCCGTCGGCCGCGATTTCGGCTTAGGCAACGCCAATGCCCAGTGGAAACTCGGCCTTCGTGTCGCCGATCTCCGTGCCAAGCTGACTGCCAGTGGACCCCTTTCGGTTTCGGCAGGCACAGTGGGCGCTTTTGCTGCCCAACAAAACGACACTTTCGTTGGCGCGGGGCCGCGCCTGGGCGTCGAGGGCTCAACCCCGCTGGGCGGCGGCTGGAGCATTGATTGGCTGGCAGGCGCCGCCCTTCTGGTTGGCGAGCGCCACAGTTCACAAGTAACAGCAACGGTGCTTCACCCAGGGGGTGTCACAGTGGTTAGCTTCCCGGGGCAAGCCAGTTCCGACACTCCCGTGGTTTTCAACGTGGACGGCCAAGCCGGACTCTCCTACTGGTTTAGCCCCAACCTGAAAATCACCGCGAGCTATCGGGTCGACGCCTATTTCAATGCGCTGAAAACAATAAAACCAGGTACCTCCACCTTCTCAAGCAACGTGGATCAGATCTACAACGGTCCGATGCTGCGGCTGACGTCGACATTCTGATCACGACCCATCGCATTCATCCTTGTTCTGGGGAGGCATTCTTGCCTCCCCTTTTTTCTTTTTCTGCTGTCTCAAAGGCGGAGCGGATTCTAGAATCGAATTCCTGGTCGTATGAGGTTTGTTTGCCGTCATGCCCGCGCTTGTCGCGGGCATCCCGCTTAGGCGGGCACTCCCGTGCTTCGTGATCGGGATGGCCGGGACAAGCCCGGCCATGACAATCTGAACTCATCCGGCTCCAAATAGCCGATTCACCTGCACAAATTCGCCGCGCTCACCCCGACCTGCACGATGCGCGCTCCTTCTCCCCGCGTGCGGGGAGAAGGTTGGGATGAGGGGGCGGTACCGCTTGGCTCAGAAGCGCGGATACGCCCCCTCA
>DASSXN010000183.1:0-31104 GCA_035703785.1 Xanthobacteraceae bacterium | reverse complement strand
GACGTGACGAATTTCGCCAAAGTCCTCACCGGCTGGACCTGGCTGCGCCCCGAGGAGCCGATCCATGGCGGCGAATTCGTCTTCGTGCGACGTTTCCATGAGCCGGGCGATCAGGTCGTGCTCGGCAAGCGTTACGCCGAGGGTGGCCTCGATCAAGGCCGTGCCGTGCTTGCTGATTTGGCGCAGCATCCGGCAACAGCGCAGCACATTGGCGAAAAGCTCGCTCGGCATTTTGTCGCGGACGATCCGCCACCGGCGCTCGTGGCCAAACTGGCAAGAACCTTTCTCGACACCGATGGCGACTTGAAACAGGTGGCGAGAACATTGGTGACGGCCGAGGAATCGTGGAACACGCCGCGGCAAAAGCTCAAGCCGCCGGCGGAATGGATTGCTGGCGTCATTCGTATCAGCGGGACTGCGGCGGACATCCCGATCGGCCGCATCATGAATGCGCAAGTGGCGCTAGGCGCGCCGCTGTGGCGCCCCCCGGCACCGAACGGTTATTCGGACAACGAAGCGGCGTGGATCGACGGCGTACCACGGCGCATCGATATCGCCACCGAATTTGCCGGACGCGCGTCCCGCGCCGAGCCGCTGGAACTTCTGGAGAGCGGGCTTGGCCCCCTCGCCTCGCCGCAGACGCATGAGACCGTGGCGCGCGCCGAAAGCCGCAGCCAGGGTTTAGCGCTTCTGGTTATGGCGCCCGAATTTCTGCGGAGATGACAATGAGATTGCATGCACCCTCGCGCCGTGAATTATTGTTTGCCTCGGGAACGCTATTCGCCTGGGCGCATCTGCCGAAGATTGCACGCGCCGAAGGCCGCGATCCGCGTTTTCTCACTATCATTCTCCGCGGCGCGCTGGACGGACTGGCGACGGTGGCACCGGTCGGCGATCCGGATTGGCTCGCGCTGCGCGGCGACAACGCGTTGACGCTCGATGGCAAGACGCCGGCACTCAAGCTCGATGAGTTCTTTGCGCTCAATCCGGCGATGCCAAACCTGCACCGCTTGTTTGAGGCAAAAGAGGCCATCGTCATTCATGCCAGCGCTACGCCCTATCGCGAGCGCTCGCATTTTGATGGTCAGGATCTGTTGGAGAGCGGATTGCCGAAGCCGGGCCCCAGCGACAGTGGCTGGCTTAATCGCGCGCTTGCCGGACTGGCTCCGGCCGGACGCGTCGATCCGCGCGGCAGCAAATTATTCGCCGTCGGACCGGTAACCCCGCTCGTGGTGCGCGGCCCCGCGCCGGTGCTGTCGTGGTCGCCGCAGCGGGTGATGCCGGCGAGCGAGGATACCGTGCAGCGGCTTCTCGCTCTCTATCGCGATTGTGACGCCAAACTCGCGGGCGTCCTTGAAGACAATTCCAAGCGCGTGGCAGGGATCGAACAACCCGGCAACGGGCAAAAGCCGGGCGCGCCGGGTCCTGGACAAGTTCGTGCTTACTTTTCCGAAGCGGCGGGCACCGCTGCGAAGTTCTTGTCCCAACTAGACGGACCACGAGTCGGCGCGCTCGCGCTTGACGGTTGGGACACTCATTTCAACGAAGGCATCGCACAAGGCCGATTGTCGCAACTGCTTGTCGCGCTGGACGAGGCGCTCGCTGCAATCAAAACCAATATGGGCCCGGCCTGGCGCGAAACGGTGGTTGCGCTGGCAACCGAATTCGGCCGCACCGCCCGCATCAATGGCACCGAGGGTACCGACCATGGCACCGCGACTGTGGCGCTTCTGGTCGGCGGCGCCCTGAAAGGCGGGCGCGTGATTGCCGATTGGCCGGGATTAAAGCCGGCGAACCTCTACCAGGATCGCGATCTCAAACCGACGACCGATCTGCGCGCCATACTCAAGGGCGTGCTGCGCGACCATCTGCGCGCCGATGAAAAGGCGTTGGCGCAGACTGTGTTCCCCGGCAGCGACGCGGTGAAGCCGATGACGGGGTTAGTCGTTTAAATGTTCAGTACCCGTCCATAGGCGTCCAATACCGCTTCCTTCATCATCTCCGACAGCGTCGGATGCGGGAATACGGTGTGCATCAGCTCTTCTTCGGTGGTCTCGAGGTTCATCGCGATCACATAACCCTGGATCAGTTCGGTGACCTCGGCGCCGACCATGTGTGCGCCCAAGAGTTGACCGGTCTTTTTGTCAAAGATCACTTTGACGAGGCCCTGATCTTCGCCCAGCGCGATTGCCTTGCCATTGCCGACGAACGGGAAGCGACCGACGCGGATGTCGAGCTTCTTCTCCTTGGCGGCTTGTTCGGTGAGCCCGACCGAAGCGATCTGCGGCGAGCAATAGGTGCATCCGGGAATTAAGAGCTTGTCCATCGGATGCGGATGCAGGCCCTTGATGGCCTCGACGCAAATCACGCCTTCATGCTCGGCTTTGTGCGCCAAAAGCGGCGGACCGGCGACATCGCCGATGGCGTAGATTCCCGGTACGTTGGTTTTGCACATCCCATTGATGACAATAGCGCCGCGGTCGGTTTTCACGCCGAGCTTTTCCAGTCCAAGCGTCTCGATATTGCCGACGACCCCGACTGCCGAGATCACGCGCTCGACCGTGAGCGTTTGCGTGCCACCCTTGCCGTCGTCCATCGTCACGGCGACGCTATCCGATTTTTTATCGAGCTTTGTCACTTTGGCGCCGGTGAAGATCTTGATGCCCTGTTTTTCGAAGCTCTTGCGGGCAAAGGCGGCGATCTCGGCATCCTCAACTGGCAGGATCTGCGGTAGCAGCTCGACGACGGTCACTTCCGCACCGAGCGTGCGGTAGAAAGATGCGAATTCGATGCCGATCGCGCCCGAACCGATGACAAGAAGCGATTTTGGTATCCGATCCGGCACCATGGCTTCAAAATAGGTCCACACCAGTTTCTTGTCGGGTTCGATGCCGGGCAACACGCGCGGCCGCGCGCCGGTCGCGATAATGATGTGCTTGGCCGCATAGGCACCGGCGCCGAGCGCGCCTTTCGGCGCTTCGCTTCGGCTTGCCTTCACGGTTACCTTGCCCGGCGCATCGATCGAGGCCTCGCCCCAGATCACGGCAACCTTGTTCTTCTTCATAAGAAAGCCGACGCCGTCATTGAGCCGCTTGGCGACAGCGCGCGAGCGTTTGACGACAACGGAGGGATCGTAGTTCACCTCGCCGGCCGACAGTCCGTAATCCTTGGCATGCTGGAGATAATGCAAGATCTCCGCCGATCGCAGGAGCGCTTTGGTCGGGATGCAGCCCCAGTTGAGGCAAATGCCGCCGAGATAATCGCGTTCGACGATGGCAGTCTTGAAACCGAGTTGCGCGGCGCGAATGGCGGTGACGTAGCCTCCGGGTCCCGAACCGATAATGATAATGTCGTAGTTAGTATCAGCCATTCATTCCTCGCCAAACGCAACTGTGCTGCACCTTATCGAGCATCTCCGCTCTTGTCGCGGCCGGTGCCTCGGCTTTGTTGATTTAGACATGTGATTTAGATATGTCTCTGATTAGATAAATAATTGATATATAGTATATTTCAAGGTAGCAACCGGGCGTAGTCGTCGCGTAGTCGTCAGTCGTCGCCGGGAGCCAATGCGCTGGCCCGGCCCTACCGCAGCTCGTAGCAATTGACGACTGTGCGCGGAGTGCGCGTCACATCGAAGAGGATGCCGCACTGGACAAGCGCGTTTACGCCCGGGTGGCGGAACAGTATCAGCGACGTACGTTTATCGTAACCGCTCGCATAGCCTGCGATCTCCCATCCTTGCGCGAGCAGTTGGTCGAATCGTTAGCGGTGTCTCCGCTGCCGCCAAGCTGGACGCCGCATGTCCCATGATGGCGGCGAGCGCCAGTAAGCTGGCAGAGCAAAATGTTCGAGTGATCGTCATGGCGTTCCCCTAAGGACCGATCTTGCTCGGTGACAAAGAAGCACGAGCGAATTACTATTGGCGAGCCTAGCCTTGAGACAAGGCGGAGCTTTTGATCCGCGGGGTCGCTCCCCAGATGCGTGATCAGGCAAGCCTGTCTAACGTTAGGCGGAGGAGCCGGGGGTCGCTCCCTCGGCTCCATCTAACAAGTGAACGCCGATTGCCATTGGCATATCGTTGCCAGTCAGTCGCCGGGTGAAGCCCCCCAGCCCCTCACCCTCAATTCACTCGGCGTCGAACCCCGGCTGCTCTAGCGGTTGGGGTTCATTCTTTTTCAGGCACCGAAGCGCGGCCAAGACGATCCCTGGCCTCAGCTAATTCAACCGACCGCCATCTTATCGCCTCAGGACTTGCACAATTCGGGATGAGGATTTGAAGGTTCCGGTGATTGAGGGTGAGGGGCCCGGGACGTTCTCCTTGATCTTCTACGTGCCCTTAAGAGGCCGTCTTAGTTGGCGGCCTCTTTTGTTTCGATGGGGGGTGCCTCCGGTTCAGCTCGCTTTACGTGTCTCCTCAACTTCCGTGACGGTTATTAGGCTCGGAGCGGGCTGCTCGATCAACGTCCTGATTGAGTGAACATTGCGGAGCGCACCGATGATCGACCAGGATCGAGCAAAGTTACAACTCGCGGCTGTAGTCGGTGCTGTGCTCGGCATCGTTACTAGCTCCTTGGCTGGGAGCGGATGGTTCATCGTACTTATCTGGGCGCTCGTTGGTGCAGTCGTTGTCAGCGGAATGGTTTATTGTCTTCGGGCTTTTCGGTAGTGAATGCCGCCCGACGCTTCCCGCCGCCTTGGTCTGTCGAGGAACAGCCCGCCTGCTTTGTCCTGCGCGACCACGCCAACCGGGCGGCTTGAATCCGCGAGTTGACATCTTGGCGGAATCGATATTCGCTTAACGTGGCCTCGATGGGCCAAGAAGTAAGAACGCCCGAACTAACGGGTAATAAGCAATAAGAAGTAAGCGGGGCCAACCCGCCTCCCATCGGTGAACCCAGAACCACTATGCCCGCTGACAGCCAGCAACGCTGCGCTGTGTGCGCATTCTTGGAGTTTGCACGATGAGAAGCTTTTTCCGCGTTTGTTGCGAGCATTGCGGCATGCCCAAGCGCCGGAGAGAGCCGGTGCAGGAATGTTGGGTCGTGGGCGAGCAGCACTTCCTGCATGGAGGGTGTCGGGCTGGTTGGGAGGCGGCATCAGCCATGCAACTGCCGTCCGGCAGCAAGGTGTTCGGCATTGCTCCCGGCCAACGCTGTGAACACTGCGGCTCGGGTCGAGACGTTTACCTCATTCAATTGCCCGGTGAGGAGGAAGCAGCGGACAGGCACAAGGAATGCGCGGCGCGGTATTGGAGGAAGAAGCAGGAGCTTCCCCCCGACAGCTGTGCACGGCACTCGTCGAGGCATGACTACAACTGTCATATCGGTTCCGCGGAGTGGAAGCGATTTAGATGTGAAGTCATTAAGCAGCGCGGCAATCGGTGCGAGCGTTGTAGGCAAGTGAGTGCTTCTCTAGAGCTACACCACTTGCACTATCATTCCTTGGGAAGCGAGCAGCCGGAAGATGTCGAGTTGCTTTGCCCCAAATGCCATAAGGGCGCTGATGAAGCGCGCGCAGCAAAGAGCTTCAGGCCTTTTTGTTACCCTTGAAACGGACAAGCTTTTGCGCGCTACGGGCCGAAGGTCAGCGGCCAACATCGCCAAGTTGCCAGAGTTGCTGAAGCGCGAATAGTTGGGGCGAGGGAAGTCAGAATAGCCCCAACTTTGCAGCCAACGTAGACGCATAGCCCCAAACAAAAAACGTGATCAGGGCGAGGACAATGATTTTTCCAATCATGCTGCCAATGCGCTCTTCAACGGACTGCTCTTGCTGCTCAGGAATGTCCATGTAACGGGTCTCGCAATGTCGGGGGCGAGCGAAGCTCATCCAAGCCCTGCGGCTTGTCTTGCAGCTGGATCGGGTGCCGTGCCTGCCCTTGTGACCAGGGTCACAGCGCCTCAACGGTTTACTTGCTCTGCTGTGACTGCACCGTCGTCCCCGGCGGTGCCTTTCCTCCTCACTTGGGCCGTCGCAATTTGACGGCCCTTTTTTACAGACAGGCACGGCGTAAATTACAAGTCCAAGCCTAGCCTGTGGGTTCCCGTCACGCCCTGCCCCTCGCCTCACTCCTCGCTCATTCTCGCGTTTACCAATTCGGCTAACCGCATGGTCATCAATTGGGCCATAGCCTCAGCTTCGCAACTGGTAAGGGGGTCAGTTGTTTTGCCAAGCAGAAGCCCCAGCACATTCCCACTTCCCATCTGGGGCTTCTGCTCCCCTCATTATCTGTGCGAGCGGTCAATACAGAATTAGCAAGATCAAATACGCGGTCACTCGGTGTCAATCTGCGCTCTGAATACCTATCTATTGGGGCATGATATTGCGTACACGGCCTGCCGATCATGGACGAAGCAAAACAGCCTGAACGGATAGAAAGCGAGCCAAAAGAAAGCATCGCGTCTCGTAATGAACGGCGAGAAGCCGAGATTGCACTTGCGATGAAGCAGGAAGCGGAGCGACACGCGAGCGCAGTTAAGAACATGCACCGCCTGCGAGCCTTGCGCCTGTCCCAAACGTCCAAAGCTTCAGCCTGATCCCGCGCGCTAAAGCAAAGTCTGGTCGCCGCAAGTCCGTGATCAAATCCTGCACTTGGGCTTCACGCTTCTCAATCACCAAACCAGAATTGCGCCGACGACAACGACGAACAAAATAGTTAGCTTAATTTGCGCTCTCAGAAGAAATCATCTGTTATTATCAGAGGCCAACTCTCAGGCTCCGTTCGTCGCTCAGCTTTTTCCAATGCAGCCTCCCATTGCTCTCGGCTGTAGTGCTTTGCTTTGGCCTCTGCACGCGCACGTCGCTCATCCTCGCTCTGCAAGTATGGATACGCGGACGCGCAAAAGTGAGAATGAGGGGCCAAAAATTCCGGCCCCTCATTTCAGCGTCTCTACGATTTCAAACAACTCGGCCCTAAACATCGAGCCGACAGACAGAAAAAAGCGGACTAGGCGATCCGCTTTTAGGTTTTAACTCGATACGCTTGCTTGTGGCTGTGACAACGACCGACGTGAAGGCGCGCTTGCGGTTGATTGTAGAGATGCAGTTAAGATGGAAACTAACTTCTTTACTTCCTCCCCATCCCACTTCGCTTGCCTTAGTGCAGTTACGAGTTCGTCAGCGCCGACATTCATAAGCAACGATGGTAGGTCCGGCGACACAGCCGACTGGACCGGTTCATCGCTCGCCTTTGTGCGGGACCGACTAGATCGAGGCGCGCCATCGTTCTTCGGTTTTGCAAGAAGTCTGGCCGCACCACGAATTGTCAAATCGGCAACGCGTTGCCCATTTGCCTCCGCTTCAGCCGCAAGCTTATCGCCGTTTTTTGCAATCCGCATGTAAAGCGTAGCTGTGGTCTCGGCGATGTTTGGGCATTCAGCTTTTAGCCAATCGAGCCACTTGCCATGCTCGCCATGTTGCTTCTTTGCGGCGATCAGCATCTCACCGATTTCGGTTGCGTACTCAATCGACTTCTTTTCGCCGTCGATGATTTGCTGATAGGCCCGATTGATTTCACTTGCGAGTTGTTTGAGGGAGCGGGGCTCTTCGGTCATCGCACTGCCCTCCCCACAGTTTCGCTAGTGGATGCGACAACCCGACTAGCAATCCACTGATCTAGATCAGATTGGCGATAGCGGATTGATCGACCGTACTTCACGAACCTTGGACCAAGGCCACTGACGCGCAGCCTTTCCAAAGTACGCTTCGACAGCCGACAATAACTTGCCGCCTCATGCGTGATTAGCATGACGCTTACCTTGCGTTTTTAGTTGATGAAACCGGCTGGCATTCGGACGCGGGTGCGTCGTGCGCCTTACCCCGCCGCCAGTGCAGCTAATTCAGTCAGCCGGTGACTGACCTTTAAGCCCGACCACTGGTCTTTCAGACGAACGCATAACACGCGAGAGGCGGGGGTACCAAACCCGCTAAGGCGACCTCTGTCGCCATCTGTCGCCGCCTGTCGTCAGTTCACGACTTTGTTATTTGCTCGACATGATCCGCCCAACGCTGCAAGGCTTCGCGCATCTCGCCTTCGTAGCGCGCGCGATTATAAATTCCGGCCACACCGGCCTTGTGGCCACTCACATGATTTAGGACCGCCTCGATGATGTGAGGCTGTACGCCAAGCTCTGCCATTCCCGTTGCGCAAGTGCGGCGTAGATCGTGAATTCTGTATGGCGCAATCCGCAAGCTCTGGTCTAACTCCTGCTTGCCACGATCCCAATCCGAGAAGCCACGCTTACCGAACAAGAAGTCTGTGGTGTTGCGGCGAGGCAAACGCTCAAGAATTGCTTGGGCTTGGCGAGAGAGTGGCAGCGAATGCTCGCGGGAGTTCTTGGTGCGCTCAGGCCCAAGCACGATCATGCCCCTGGCGAGGTCTACCTCGCTCCATTGGAGCCTACCGATTTCATTGCGGCGTTGGCCAGTGAGCAGAAGTAGACGCACAGCATCGCTGAAGGGATCATCGCCTAGACCCCGCCAGAGCTTGTGCAGTTCGTCGCGGGTTAGGACACGCTCCCGCGAGGCATTCTCGTTGGCCTTGCCAGTGCCGGTGACTGGATTAGCGTCGAGTAAGCCTTCCTGAACGCACCAACTGAAGAAGGCAGAGAGCGCGTTACGCAACCGATTACGTGAGACTGGGCCACGACTAGTCTCGATCTCGCCAAGTAGGGCCGCGACTTTGCGCCGGTCAATCTGGTCTAAACGTAGCCTATGGAGTGGTGCGGAATGGTTGCGGAGATAACGCCCGGCCTCACTGAATGAGTTTGGCTTGAGCGCGGGGCGCTTGCGTTCAAGGTAGCGTTCGACTGCTGTGGAGAAGCCCTCCCCTGCCAAGGCCTGCGCAAATGGATCAGTGCCCCCGGCCACTGTGCCGAGTAGCTGCTTCGCTTTGGTGCGTGCTGTGTCGGGTGTTAGTGCGCCATGACGACCAATGCTGTGCACAGTCTGTGTGCCGTTGTGGCGATAGCGGACGTAATAAAACACTCCGTTGGTCTGTCTGCGCGCGCCAAACCCGGTGACGTGGGTATCCCACAGCCAACCATCCAACTTCGCGACTGATGAGATCGTGACTTTCCCGACTGCCATTTGCGCTCCCACACTCGCGATTGACATGTCGGAATTTAGTCGTTTTTAGTCGTCAACGCAACGATAATTCTGGTCGGCGCGGGTCGGCGCTTGGCGGGAGTTGTCGTGCTAGAAATGTCGATGGCGCAGTGGTTAGTAAGTAGTTTGGTTCGACGGCGCAAGGATAACCAAAACGCCAGACGATTTAGACATGGGCGCGAAGCGAACCAAGCCCACCACTGATTGGAGGAGAGTTCAATCCGCAATAGCGCGAAAAATGCCATCGCTGCCGAGCCGTTCCAAAATACCGGAACGGATATCAAAAAAGCAGCCGTGAAGCTCAAGTTGACCGGTTTCGATGGCAGTTTTGATCCATGGGAAGGTCATCAGATTGTCGAGCGAAAGCCGGACCGATTCGTGTTCACAAACATCTTGCCGACGCTCCGCCGGCGCCGCCATGGCGCGCAGCCGCGCCGGTTCGGCGATACGCACCCATTGACCGACGAAATCTGAGACTTCTGCGGGCGTACCGTTTAAGAGCGCCTGAATGCCGCCGCACATTGCGTGCCCCATCACAATAATCTGTGGGACCTTGAGCGCCCGCACCGCAAATTCGATTGCGGCGCTGATCCCGTGCGGTTGATCATCCGGCCCGTAGGGCGGCACAAGATTAGCGACATTGCGGATGACGAAGAGCTCGCCCGGGGCCGCATTAAAGACCATTTGCGGATCGGTTCGGCTATCCGAACAGCCGATCACCAGCGCGCGCGGCTTCTGTCCGAACTTGCTCAACGCATCCAAACGGGCGCGTTCGTTGCGCCAAGTGCCGGCGCGAAAGCGGCGGTAGCCGGCGATGAAGTCTTCCATCGGCTGCGATCCCGATTTCAGTTTCGCCCGCTCATTTGCACGCGATATAAAGCGATGCAACAAGGATCGTTGGCCAAGGATTGTTGGCAATGAGCGAACTAAGCGTTTACAGCAGCATCGGCATGCGCAGCGCCGCCGAAGAATTGTTCCGGACATTCGAAAAGCAAAATGACAGCCGGCTTGCTGTCACCTGGGGCACGGCGCCGATGCTGGTCGCGCGCATCGAGGCTGGCGAGCGAACCGACGTCTTAATCCTCAGCCGGGCCGGAATCGATGCGTTGCTTAAGCAAGGAAGAGTTCTGCCCGGTTCGGACGTGACGCTAGCCGGGTCGGGCGTTGCCATTGCGGTCAAGGCGGGCGCGCCGAAGCCGGATATCTCCACTCCCGAAGCTCTCAAGCAAACACTGCTCAAGGCAAAATCGATCGCCTATAGCGAGCCGTCGGCGGGCGGCGCCAGCGGTGTCTATTTCGCCAAATTGCTCGAGCGCATGGGTATTGCCGAGCAAATGAAGCCGAAGACCAAATATCCGCCGGCTGGCGGTTTTTCCGCCGAACTCCTTTTGACCGGCGAGGCTGAGCTTGCGGTCCAGCAGAAGCCCGAATTGCTGCATGTGCCAGGCGTCGAAATCGTCGGCTTTCTGCCTAGTGATTTGAACATGGTCACCGAATTTGCCGCCGCCATCATGACGGGAAGCAAAAATGCGGAAACCGGAAAGGCACTGATCGGCAATTTGCGCTCGCCTGAAGCGGCGGCCGTGTTCCGCTCCAAGGGCCTCGATCCGCGCTAAACGCGCTACACCAGCATCATCACCGGATTTTCGATCAGCGATTTGAAGGCGCCGATCAGCTCCGCGCCAAGCGCGCCATCGACGGCGCGATGGTCGCAGGACATGGTGACGCTCATGATGTGGGCGGCTTCGATCTTGCCGTTGCGCACCACTGCACGTTCCTCGCCGGCGCCGACCGCCAGGATCGTCGCATGCGGCGGATTAATCACCGCGGTGAAATCCTTGATGCCGTACATGCCGAGATTCGAAACCGCCGTGGTGCCACCCTGATATTCCTGCGGCTTGAGTTTGCG
Source organism: Xanthobacteraceae bacterium (assembly GCA_035703785.1). Classification (GTDB taxonomy): domain Bacteria; phylum Pseudomonadota; class Alphaproteobacteria; order Rhizobiales; family Xanthobacteraceae; genus BOG-931. The sequence continues at coordinate 20,093 of DASSXN010000183.1, read as the reverse complement.
CGCCCGGGCCCGGCCCGCGAGTTCGCGCATCTCGTTCGAAATCACTGAAAGCGATTTGTTCTCGGCATCGCGGATGATCGGCGTGATCAAGCCATTCGGCATCGCTACTGCCACGCCGATATCGGAATGTTTGTGCTTGAGCATGCCGGCTTCGGTCCAGCTGACATTGGCGTCGGGAATACGCTGCAGCGCGAGCGCCAGAGCCTTAATGACGAAATCGTTGACCGAGAGCTTGTAGGCCGGCTTGCCGTCTTTGTCCTTGGGCGCAGTGGCGTTGATGTCTTCGCGCGCTTGCAGAAGTTTGCCGATATCGCAATCAACCGTGAGATAAAAATGCGGAATCGTCTGCACCGATGCGGTGAGCCGCGCCGCGATGGTGCGGCGCATGCCATCGTGCGGCACGATGTCGTAGCTGCCGTCCTCATAGAGCGCGCGGATCTGCTGATCGGTCATCGCCGGCGCGATCATCGGCGCCGGGCCGCCGACGGGAACCGCCGCAGGCGCACGCAAGCCACGGCCTTCGCGCGCCACTGCGATATCGCGGGCGACGACGCGGCCATGCGGACCCGAACCCTGGATGCGGCCAATCTCGATGCCCGCCTCTTTGGCGAGCCGGCGCGCCAGCGGCGATGAGAAAATGCGCCCTGCCGCAGGAGCGGCAGCCGCAGCCAAACCGCGGCCATTGGTTCGGGCCGCCTCGCCGCCATCGCGCCGCTGCGCTGGCGCGGCGGGCGGTGCTGGCGCAGCCGAAGGAGCTGCCGGTTGGGCTGGTTTGGGCGGGGCTTCCACTGCGCTCGGCGCCTTTGCCGGCGGACCGGCTTTCGCCGCGGCCGCGGCGGCGGCCTTCACATCCTCGCCTTCCTGAGCCAGCACGGCGATGAGCTGATTGACCGGCACGTCATTGGTGCCCTCCGGCACCACGATCTTGGCCAGCGTGCCGTCCTCGATGGCCTCGTATTCCATCGTCGCCTTGTCGGTCTCGATCTCGGCAATCACATCGCCTGTCTTGACCGGGTCGCCCTCTTTCTTGAGCCACTTCGCAAGATTGCCCTTTTCCATCGTGGGCGACAGCGCGGGCATCAGGATATTGACGGGCATGGCGCGCCAGTTTCACCGCAAAAGGGTTACCTGTAGCAAACTGCCTTGGTCGCCTCGACGACTTCGGCGACCGAGGGCAGCGCGAGCTTCTCCAAATTTGCCGCATAAGGCATCGGCACGTCTTTGCCGCTGACGCGGGTCACCGGCGCATCGAGGTAATCGAACGCGTCTTCCATCACGCGCGCGGCGATCTCGGCGCCGACGCCCGATTGCTTCCAGCCTTCCTCGACGGTGACAAGCCGGCCAGTCTTCTTCACCGACTCGACGATGGTATCGGTGTCCATCGGCTTGAGCGTGCGCAAATCGATCAGCTCGGCCTCGATATTCTCCTTGGCCAATTCCTCCGCCGCCTTGAGTGCGTAGCTCATTCCCATCGACCAGGCGACGATCGTGACGTCCTTACCTGGGCGTACCACACGCGCGCGGCCGATCGGCAGCACGTAATCGTCGAGCTTTGGCACTGGCGAGGAATGGCCGTAGAGAATTTCGTTTTCAAGAAAGATCACCGGATTGGGATCGCGAATCGCGGCCTTGAGTAGGCCCTTGGCGTCGGCTGCGTTGGACGGAGCGATCACCTTCAAGCCGGGGATATGCGAGTACCAGGCTGAATAATCCTGGCTGTGCTGCGCGGCGACGCGCGAAGCCGGTCCGTTCGGACCGCGGAACACGATAGAGACTCTGACCTGTCCGCCGGACATGTACTGGGTTTTTGCCGCCGAGTTGATGAGCTGATCCATCGCCTGCATGGCGAAGTTAAAGGTCATGAATTCGACGATCGGCTTTAATCCCGCAAGGGCCGCGCCGATGCCGACGCCGGCGAAACCGTGTTCGGTGATCGGCGTGTCGATGACGCGCCGCGCGCCGAATTCGTCCAATAATCCCTGCGTGACTTTGTAGGCGCCCTGATATTCGGCGACCTCCTCGCCCATGACCAGGACGTCGGGATCGCGACGCATTTCCTCGGCCATGGCGTCGCGCAGCGCTTCGCGCATGGTGATCGATACGAGCTCGGTGCCTGCGGGCACCTCCGGCTCCGGCATGATCTCGGCCGATGGCGGCTTGGCGGTGCCGGTCGGAGCCGGCGCCGGCGCGTCTACTTGCTTTGCGGCTTGCGGCTTTTGTGCAGGCGGCGCGGATTCGGCAGCCTTCTCCTGACGCAACGGCTGCTCGGCCTTGGCCTGCTTAGCGGGTGCTTGCTTGCCGTCCTTGAGCGCCGCAGCGTCTTCGCCTTCGGCCAAGATCATGGCGATTGGCGTATTGACAGCCACGTCAGTGGTGCCTTCGGGCACCAGGATTTTGCCCAGCGTGCCCTCGTCCACCGCCTCGACTTCCATAGTTGCTTTGTCGGTTTCGATTTCCGCGATGACATCGCCCGACCTGACCGGATCGCCTTCCTTCTTAAGCCACTTGGCGAGATTGCCCTTCTCCATCGTCGGCGACAGCGCGGGCATCAACACTTCGGTCGGCATGGCGGCTCACATCAAGTCGCGGCAATGGCACTTCAGTGATAGACGTCGGTATAAAGTTCGGCGGGATCGGGTTCGGTATCGTGGGTGGCAAATTCGGACGCCTCATTGATCATGGTGCGGACCGCAGCGTCGATCTTTTTTAAATCATCCTCGCTCGCCCATTTCTTGTCGAGGAGCCGCTTGCGCACCTGTTCGATCGGGTCGTGCTCGGTGCGCACTTTGTCAACTTCTTCCTTGGTCCGGTACTTGGCCGGATCCGACATCGAATGGCCGCGATAGCGGTACGTCAGCATTTCTAGAATGATCGGGCCCTTTCCGGCGCGGCACCACGCGAGCGCCTGATCGGCGGCCGCTTTGACCGCGCGCACGTCCATGCCATCGACCTGCGTCCCGGGGATGTTGAAGGACGTCCCGCGCTTGGAAAGATCAGGCTGCGCCGAGGAGCGCGCGACCGAAGTTCCCATCGCATAGCGATTGTTTTCGATGACATAGATGATCGGCAGCTTCCACAGCTCGGCCATGTTGAAGCTCTCGTAAACCTGGCCTTGATTTGCCGCGCCGTCGCCGAGATAGGTCAGGCTGACATCACTGCTGCCGCGATATTTGTTCGCGAATGCGAGCCCCGTCCCCAGCGGCACCTGCGCGCCGACGATGCCGTGACCGCCGTAGAATTTCTTCTCCAGCGAGAACATGTGCATCGAGCCGCCCTTGCCCTTGGAATAGCCGCCGCGGCGTCCGGTGAGCTCCGCCATCACGCCTTTCGGGTCCATGCCGCAGGCAAGCATATGGCCGTGATCGCGATAGCCGGTGATCATCTGATCGCCGTCGCGCATGGCAAGCTTCATACCCACCACGATAGCTTCCTGACCGATATAGAGATGACAGAAACCGCCAATCAGCCCCATGCCATACATCTGGCCGGCCTTTTCCTCGAACCGACGAATCAAGAGCATTTGGCGGAGCGCTAGCAGCTCTTGATCTTTCGAAAATTCGGGAACTGAGGTCTGGTTTGCCGCGAGATCTGCGCTCGGAAGCAAGCCTTGCGCGCTGTGGGCCGATTGTTTGGTTTGGACGACTGCCATTACTGTCCTCAACACGTCCGCGGCGCTTATCCAATAGCCGAATTCCCCCCCTAGCGAAAGGCGGGGGAGTCCTCGCCGTGAGTCCGCGACCGAGCGGCCAAATCGTTGTCGGAAAAGCTCATTTCGGAACGTAGGCCGGCAAGTTCAAGGCCTCGGCAGGGCCTTCGTCAACGCCTTTTCAAGGCTTGTGGGCGTCAAGGTTTGGGGCGCGGCAGCCGAAAGCGAAGGCCGATTGAGCATGAGCGTCAAATCGTGCGGGTCGGCGTAGTCGAGAAGTATGCGGGCGCGCTCGTCCAGCATGTCGGGGTCGAGATCATCGGACTTCACTAGCGCAATGCGCCTCTCCCATTGCGCTTGTTCGGCCTTGAGGCGATCGAGTTCGGCAGTCAGCGTCGCCGTTTGCCGGTCGATGTCTTCCTTCGCCTTTAGGCCACGGTCGCCGTTATACGCATTGACGCCGAAATAGCCGATCAGCAATACCGCCAATGCGTAGAGTGCAAGCGCGTTGAGAATGCTGCGCAGGCGCTTACGTGTGACCATGCCGCACCATGCGAGCTTGTCGATTAAAGCGGGATTAATGAAACGCCGGTTCGCCGCAGGCACTGACGCTCCGTGAGCATTCGCCACGGAAAATCGAATCAGGGCAGCCGGTTTCGAACTTCGTTGAGTACGAAATTGCCGAACCGCTTGCTGCGGTTGCGCAGGAAACGCAGGACTCCGGCATCGACGAAGTAAGTCAAAAGGATGCTGTCGCGCGTGCGTATGTCAGGTCCGACCGGGTCGGCCGAATGCCAAGTGTCGGTGCCGACGGCGAATGCATAACCGCTGTTCGGCACAAATGACATCTGCTTTCGCTTAGGCAGCGAACCGTCGGCAAGCTTCTCATGAAAAATGGTGCCGATATGCGCCGTCGAGCGATCACGGGGAAGGTAAAGCTGCACGGTGATACCCTTCCAGCGCGTGTCGGTGTGCGGCGTGATCAAATATCCCGGAATGTCGCGCGTCAGTATCGGGATCGGATACATGCCGGTTTTGGCAAAGCGGGCGCCGAAACGCCGCTCGAGTGGTGCGGCAAGCCGGCGCACGAAGGCATCCCTGACTGGACGCGCGCATAATGCGCGCCCCACGACATCCCACAAGGCGCGTTTTTGCGGCGGCAGATGACGAATATATTCCGGAAACAGATCGATCTTCACCCGCGTGTGCGTGCCGTCGGCGAGATCGTGGCCCTTGCTACGGCCATGCATGGGCCGATAGTCCGTCGCCTCCGGCATATTGGCGAGCATCAAGGCGTAAACATCGTCAGGAAAGACGCGATCGAACACCAGATGCGTGAACGGAGAGTCGGACGAGGTCGCCGCGTCGACCGAGGTCACGATAAAATCGCGCAAGCGGTCGATGGCAAGGCGCCGGTCGCCGGACCTCAATTCAAGCGTTTGTTCCATTGTGCATCCCCGACGCCAACCCGCGATTGGATATAGCGCCAATAAGCGGCGCCAGACAAGCGCGCGAAGCCGTAGTCAACCTAACGCTTTGAAAGCGCTGCGCCCGGCATAGGCCGCCTGTGCGCCGAGTTCCTCCTCGATGCGAAGGAGCTGATTGTATTTGGCGGTCCGGTCGGAGCGCGCTAGCGAGCCGGTTTTGATCTGTCCGCAATTGGTCGCCACTGCGAGATCGGCGATGGTTGAATCCTCCGTCTCCCCCGAGCGATGCGACATGACCGCGGTGTAGCCGGCTTTGTGCGCGGTTTCGACCGCGGCAAGCGTTTCGGAGAGCGTGCCGATCTGATTCACTTTGATCAGGATCGAGTTGCCGATGCCGTTTTTGATCCCATCCGACAAGCGCGCCACGCTGGTGACGAAAATATCGTCGCCCACAAGCTGACAGCTGTTGCCGATTTTCTGTGTCAACTTCTGCCAGCCGGCGAAGTCGTCTTCCGCCATGCCATCCTCGATCGAGACGATCGGATAGTGTTCAACGAGATGCGCCAGATATTCGACCTGCTGCTCGATCGAGCGCGTTTTGCCCTCGCCCTTGTACCGATAGGTCTTGTCGCTGAAGAACTCGCTCGAAGCGGGATCAAGCGCCAGCGCCACATCCTCGCCCGGCCGATAGCCGGCTTTTTCGATGGCCGAAAGGATGAAGTCGAGCGCTGCTTCAGCGGACGGCAAATTCGGCGCAAAGCCGCCCTCGTCCCCGACATTGGTGTTGTGACCGGCGCCTTTAAGCGCAGCGCGGAGGGTGTGGAAGATCTCCGAACCGGCACGCAACGCCTCGGCGAACGATTTGGCGCCAAGCGGCACGATCATGAATTCCTGAAAATCAATCGGGTTGTCGGCGTGAACGCCGCCGTTGACGATGTTCATCATCGGCACCGGCAGGAGCCGCGCCGCGGCGCCGCCGACGTAACGGTAAAGCGGCAATCCATTGGCCATGGCCGCCGCCTTGGCGACAGCAAGCGACACGCCGAGGATTGCGTTGGCGCCGAGTCGGGCCTTATTCGGTGTCCCGTCGAGTGCGATCAGGGTTTCGTCGATCTTGATCTGCGCTTCCGCGTCCATGCCGCCGAGCGCGTCCATGATCTCGCCATTGACCGCTTCGACGGCGGTCCGGACACCTTTGCCCTGATAGCGCGCTTTATCGCAGTCGCGCAGCTCGACCGCTTCGTGAGTGCCGGTCGAGGCGCCCGACGGCACGCCGGCGCGGCCGCGCGAGCCGTCCGCGAGCACGACGTCGACCTCCACGGTCGGGTTGCCCCGGCTGTCCAGTATTTCACGGCCGATGATGTCGACGATGGCTGTCATGCACGGTCCAAGCGAAATTTATAAGGAGCGTCGGGCTGCAAACCTTGCGCGGCCCATGCGCTGCTGCGGGGCTTCTACAGGATCGAACCGGTCGTTGTCATGCCTGGAAAGACGGGTGGAGACGGACCAAGGGAAACTGGCCAAAAGCGGTGGATGCGGATGTTGCGTTCACGGCTTCGGCGATAAAGTGACGGCCCGATAGAAAGGAGCCAAAACGCTTCACAATGACAAAACCGCCCCAACTCGGCCGCTCGGTCGCCCTCTCCACCTCGCCGCGGGATGCGGTGCTTGACCGGGTGGCGAACCCGCATCCGGACAGCAATTATGTCGCGCGCTTTACCTTTCCGGAATTTACCGCGCTTTGCCCTATTACCGGCCAACCGGATTTCGCCACGCTTGTCATCGATTACGTGCCGAGCCGCTGGCTCGTGGAATCGAAATCGCTGAAGCTATATCTCAACAGCTTCCGTAATCATGGCGCTTTCCATGAGGATTGCACGGTCGCGATCGGCAAAAGACTGGTCGCATTGCTAAAGCCCAAATGGCTTCGCATCGGCGGCTATTTCCATCCGCGTGGCGGGATGCCGATCGATGTGTTCTGGCAAGCCGGGAAATTGCCGCGCGGCGTGTGGGTACCGGATCAAGGCATAGCCACCTATCGCGCGCGCAGCTAAAGCATGATCCCGAAAAGTGGACGCCGGTCTCCCGCCTGCGCGAAGCCTCGCCAGCCGCTTGCCGTTTCGTTTGACGCTTCGGCGAGCGAAGCCAGGTCGGAGAAGGTCATGCACAAACAAGAAGCTAAAGCGAAATACCGAAATCAACCTAAAACGTTTCGCTTTAGCGAATGCATCAATCGGTCTGTGCCTTGTCCGCTTAGCGCGATTCTGGCTAATTTCTTTTCCGGGACGGAATCTGGAAGGGCTTTTCAATGACAAACAAATCGGTCGCCACTGTCATGTTCGTGGCAGCTCTTGCCGCGGCATCGACGTCTCCGGCTATGGCGGCAAAACATGCAAAAGCGACAAAGGCGAAGATGTCCGGCGCCTGCGCGCAGCAGAGTGGCCGCTGCGTTTCCGATTGCGATCAGTTGAATTGGTGCACGATGTATACTTGCGTGAATGGCCAATCGACCCCGGTACCGTTTTGGCGCTGCTTCCAGCCAAGCGGGTTGTGTCTCGCTCCGCACTGCTAAGAAACCGAACCTGCTGAGCTCGCCCTCAATGCCCATTCGGGGCGTAGCTCGTGATCGTGCTCGGCACTGGCATCGGCACGAGATGGCGCGGGATGATTACGCGCTGACCCTCCGAGAGCGTCGCCCGCACCGACATCGCATTGATTTCAGCGAGCGACCAAGGTGGCACGTGATAGGTCGCGGCCATCGATTTGAGCGTATCGCCGGCATGCGCTTGCACCGGCAGGCCGGAATCCCACAGTTCGATCGCGGCATCGGCCGGCACCTCCAGGTGCAGCGGGACGGCTTCGCCTTGCACCGCCGCCGGGGTCGACGAAAGCTCCGCGATCTTGCGCACCAGCTGTTCCTGGATGCGTTCGGCTTTCTCGATATTGATATGGATGATTTCGCTGTGGTCCTTCAGGTTGAAGCTCGCGTAATGGCCGTGGAAGCGCGAGGCTTGCACGACATTGCCGCCGCCCATGATGTTCGATGATTGAAAGATGTTGATGTAACGCTCGACATTTGGCGGAACGTCGTCGGCGATCCGCGTCGGATCGTAGGTCACGAGCAGGCTTACCGGGATATTTTCGTTATTCAGCCGCTGGGCGAAGGCCAAGGCTGAGTCGCCGCCCATCGAGTGACCAATGAGGACGATCGGTGCTGGATCGCGCCTATAGTCTTGGATCGCCTGATCGACCGCGGCGCGCCATAACAAATAGGTTTGCACACTCGTGGCGATGCCGGCGTGCCGAATACGATCGGCCAAACTATCCATGCCGCGTGAATAAATCAGTCCGGCAACGCCGCGGAACAGATAGGCGCGGCCGCGCGGCTCGGCGATATCCTTGTCCGGCGCACGAGTGGGCGGCGGAGCAATATCGGCCGCGCTTGCGACCGCAACCGGCCGGGTGGTCGTCGCACGATCGTCGGCTCCGCCCTCAGTAGCGCCGGCGAACATTGCGTTGAGGGTTGCGGCGTCTCTTCGGTCCGACGAAGTAGTCGTCGCTGAGCCTGGGTTCGGCGCGGCCGAGGAACCGCCGGAGAAGGATACAGCTGATGTGGTCTCGGGATCGAACGCGGCATAACCGCCGCAACCGCCGAGACATGCTGCAAGCAGCAAAACCGTGATGTGCGACCCTACTCGACTGCGGCCTTGGATCTGCTTGGCTGCAGCCGAAGGATGTCGTGACCCGAATAAGCCGGGCAATTCACCAAACGCACGCAACAGAGAGACCCACCCTGCTAGCCCCGCGACGATCCAAAGAGACCGCGAAATCCTTAATTTCCGCCGAATGAAACTCCCGAAATGCCGCTTCTGCGCCGCGAATTGAGCGCGCCGCCGGATTTTTTGATGGCGAAATAGCGGTCCAGGCCTTATCTGCGCTCGGTCCGATTGGCGCTCAGACCGCAATCGCATGCTATGAACACCCCGCGATGAACCGCCCGCCCCGCATTTCTTTTGTTTCGCTCGGCTGCCCAAAGGCGCTCGTCGATTCCGAGCGCATTATCACTCGGCTACGGGCGGAGGGTTACGAGCTGGCGCGTGAGCACTCCGGCGCCGATCTCGCCATCGTCAATACCTGCGGTTTTCTTGATAGCGCCCAAGCGGAATCGCTGGCTGCGATCGGAGCGGCGATGGCGGAAAACGGCAAAGTCGTCGTCACCGGTTGCATGGGCGCCGAGCCCGAAAAGATCACCGCCCAACATCCCGGCGTGTTCGCGGTCACCGGTCCGCAGCAATACGAAAGTGTGCTCGAGGCGGTTCATCGCGCGATCCCGCCGGTACATGACCCACACGTTGAGCTGATCCCGCCCCAAGGCATAAAACTTACCCCGCGGCACTACGCTTATTTAAAGATTTCAGAAGGTTGCAATAATCGCTGCACGTTCTGCATCATCCCGAAATTACGCGGCGATCTGGTGTCCCGGCCCGCCGCCGACGTGTTGCGCGAGGCTGAACGGCTGGTGGCCGCCGGGGTCAAGGAACTCCTCATCATTTCCCAGGACACCTCGGCCTATGGGACCGACCTGAAATACGCGGCCAGCCGCTGGAAGGATCGCCAGGTGCGGGCGAAATTCTTCGACCTCGCCCGCGAACTCGGTGAGTTCGGTGTCTGGGTGCGCCTGCACTATGTCTATCCCTACCCGCATGTCGACGATGTCATTGCGCTGATGGTCGACGGCAAAGTGCTGCCCTATCTCGACGTGCCGTTCCAGCATGCCAGTCCCGCGGTGCTCAAACGCATGCGCCGCCCAGCGGCGCAGGAGAAGACACTGGCGCGTATCCGGGCGTGGCGGCAGGTCTGTCCGGACCTGACTATCCGCTCAACCTTCATCGTTGGTTTTCCAGGCGAGACCGAAAACGATTTCGGCGAGCTCTTGGAGTGGTTGTCTGAGGCCGAACTCGATCGCGTCGGTTGTTTCCGCTATGAGCCGGTCGACGGCGCCGTCGCCAACGACCTAGCCGCGCCGGTCCCAGACGAAGTCAAAGAACAGCGCTGGCACCGCTTGATGGCGCGCCAGCAAGCGATTTCACAGAAGCGGCTGAAGCGGAAGATCGGCAAGCGCGAACAGGTCATCATCGACGAGGTCGGACCCACTGGCGCGAAGGGCCGCAGCACGGCAGATGCCCCGCAAATCGACGGCACGGTACACGTCACCAGTCGCCGCCCATTGCGGATCGGTGAGATTGCGACGGTGCGGATCGAGCGCACCGACGCTTATGACCTGCATGGCGCGGTGGTGGGTTACTGAGATCCCGGCAGGCCGGAGAAAGCCTTCTAGGCGAGAACGCGTGCGACCGCTCCGGTCAGCTTGGCTAAGTCTTCCTTGGCAATATTGAAAGCCGGCGTCAGGTAGACGATGGAGCCGAACGGCCGGACAAAAACCCCTTCTTCAATAAAGCGTTGCCGCAAGGCATTGAGATTTTCGATGCGATCGAGCTCGACAACGCCAATGGCTCCTTTTACTCGCACCTCCTTGACCCCGGCGAGCTTGCGGCATGGTTCGAGGCCGGTTCGCAGCAGCGCCTCGATTTCAGCGACCTGCGCCAGCCGTGGCTCGCGTGCGAAGAGATCGAGCGAGGCATTAGCGGCGGCGCAGCCGAGCGCATTGGCCATAAATGTGGGGCCGTGCATCAGCGCCTTTGCTGGATCGTCCGACCAGAAGGCCTCGAAGACTTTTTGGCGCGCTACCGTGGCCGCTAGCGGCAGTGTCCCGCCGGTCAATGCTTTGGACAAGGTAATGATGTCGGGAGCTACGCCCGCCTGCTCAAACGCGAACATCGTCCCGGTGCGGCCGAAGCCCGTAAAAATTTCGTCGAAGATCAACAAAAGCTCATAACGATCCGCGAGCGTCCGCAGCGTTTGGAGGATATGCGCGTCATGAAAGCGCATTCCGCCGGCGCCCTGCACCAAGGGCTCGGTGATGATTGCGGCAATGCGCTCGGAATGCTGCGTCAGCAGCATCTCGAGCGCCGCACTGCTTGCGTCATCGCCTGGTAGATCGAGGATGATCTGCTGCGGCAAGGCGCCGGCGAGCGTGCCTTGAAAGCCGCTCTGCGGATCGGAAATAGCCATGGCTCCGCTCGTGTCGCCATGATAGCCGCCTTTGAAAGCAACGATCCGGTCGCGACCAAAAATGCCGCGGTTGCGCCAATACTGCAGCGCCATTTTCAGCGCGACCTCGACGGCGACCGATCCAGACTCGCTGAAAAACACACGATCGAGATTGCCCGGGCCGAGCAAGCCGGCGAGCCGACGAGCCAGCGTCAGAGCCTGCTCGTGCACCAACCCGCCCAACATCACATGCGGCATGATTTGGAGCTGGCGCTCCACCGCGGCGCGGATGTGCGGATGATTGTAGCCGTGGCACGCCGTCCACCAGGAGGCGATGCCATCGATCAATTCGCGCCCGTCGGCCAGCAGGATGCGGCAGCCGTGGGTCGCTTTGACCGCAAGCGGAAGCGGCGCTGTTTTCATTTGTGCATAGGGCAGCCACAGGTGCTCCAGGCCGGCTTCGGACGGGGCGGGAATTAGCTCGGCTAGACCCTTGTTTTCGCTGGCATTGCCCGGCATTCGGCGCTTTCATGGAGCTGGTGTGGAAGGCCATTTCGGTCGGCGCACGAGCGCGTCCGCAATCGGCTAACCCGCGTTTGGTGCGCTCCTCCTGTACGGCGCATTGTGCCGTTCGGAAATGCTGAGGTCACGTTCTTCAAATGGTAAGCGGGACCTGACATGCGTTCGCTTGATGGATTTGCCGGCGACAAGCTTGCGGCGCTCGAACGCGCGCAGCTTCGCCGTATGCCTGTGGTCACGACGCGCACGGGAATTTGGGCCGAGCGCGACGGTCGCCGTCTGCTGTCGTTCTCTTGCAACGATTATCTCAACTTCAGCCAACATCCCCAGATTATCGCCGCGGCCATCGATGCTATTAAACGATATGGCGTCGGTGCCGGCGCGTCGCGTTTGGTCACCGGCAATCATCCGCTCTACGACGAACTTGAAACACGGCTGGCGCGATTGAAGGGCAGCGAGGCGGCCTGCGTGTTCGGTTCAGGTTATCTTGCCAATACCGGGATCATTCCGGCCCTGGTCGGCCCCGACGATCTGATCCTTGTGGATGAACTGGCGCATGCTTGCATTCACGCCGGCGCCAAATTGAGCGGCGCGCAAATTCATCTCTATCGCCACTGCGATCCGGGCCATACGGAAACGATATTGGCGCAGCATCGCGCCGGCAAGAAACACGCGCTGATCGCTACCGATGGCGTGTTTTCGATGGACGGCGACATTGCGCCGCTCGCGGCGCTCTCCGAACTCGCCCGGCGGTTCGACGCTTGGCTTCTGAGCGATGATGCCCATGGGCTGGGTGTTGTGGGCGGCGGTCGCGGCTCGGCTTTCGTCAACGGCGCGGCGCGATCTTCCATTGATATACCGCTGCAAGCGGGAACGCTGTCGAAGGCCGTCGGCGCCTATGGCGGCTACTTGTGTGCGTCGCGGGCCGTGATTGACCTCATGCGCACCCGCGCCCGCACCTTCATTTACTCGACCGGCTTGCCGCCTGCGATCGTTGCCGCGGCGATCGCCGCGCTCGAGTTGATCGAGGGCGATCCAGCCTATGCCGCTGAGCCATTGCGCAAAGCGCGGCTTTTTACCCGCGCGCTCAATCTGCCGGAGGCGCAAAGCGCTATCGTCCCTGTCATTGTCGGCGATGCCGCAGCGGCGCTCGCAGCATCCGATCTTTTGCGCGAGAACGGCTTCCTGGTCGTCGCGATCCGTCCGCCGACAGTGCCGGCAGGCACCGCGAGGCTGCGCTTCGCCTTTACCGCCCAGCACGAGGATGGTGACATCGCGCGGCTTGCCGAAATCGTGCGGCGGCAGGTCTTATTAAGGCGCTGATCCGGTGACCGCGATCTTCATCACCGGCACCGGAACAGAAGTCGGGAAAACCTTCGTCGCCGCGTCGTTGATCCGCCATCTGCGGCAGATGGGTCGCTCGGTCGAGGCGATCAAACCCGTAGTCAGCGGCTTTGATCCTGATCAGGCTGCGGCAAGCGACCCCGGCATTTTGCTTCAGGCCCTCGGTTTTCCGGCAACCCAGCCCAATATCGAGCGCATTTCGCCGTGGTGTTTTCGCGCAGCGATGTCGCCGGATGCCGCGGCGCGGCAGGAAGATCGCCGCATCGACGTCGACGAGGTCGTGGCCTTCTGCCAATCGGCGATCAAGCAGCGGCAGGAGATTTTGCTAATCGAAGGCGTCGGCGGCGTGATGGTGCCGCTCGACGAGCAGCGCACCATCCTCGACCTGATGATGGCGCTGCAATTGCCGCTCATTCTGGTCGCCGGCTCCTATCTCGGCACCATCAGTCATACGCTTACGGCGCTCGACGCTTTGTTCCGCCGCGATTTGTCGGTTCTCGCGACTATTGTCAACGAGACGCCGGGCTCGACCGTACCGCTTAAGGAAACGGTGGCCGCGATTGGCCGATTTGCCGAGCCGGTCATCGGACTGCCACGCCAGCAGGTTGGACCGGGCGAGAAGCCGACCAGGGGCACGCTTGCCGCCTTCGATCGGATTTTTGGATCATCGTGAACAGAGCTGCTCGCTGCCTGCCATTAAGCGGTCCGCAGCGAGATTCACTTTGCAAAATGGACCAGTGCCAGGGTTTCCAAAGTGCCCTCGAGATTAAACAACGCGTGTAGCAGGAAGGTGAGCACCAGCGAGCCGCTGCGCCAGCGCATCCAGCCGAGAAAGAGGCCGACGAAGAAGATCTGCAACACACCCGTCCAGTCATACTGGATGTGCAGCATTGCCCACAGGATCGAGATTACAATGATTGCCGGCCAAACCGCGCGCGGCGAACGGACCCAGCCGCGAAACAGAAAGCCGCGAAACATGGCCTCTTCGCCTGCAGGAGCGATCAGGATCGCCGCGGCAAACATCGGCGGTAGCCAGCCCGCCGCGGCCGCGGTCGTGTAGGATTGCAGTTGGAACGCGGTCACCAGATCCCGGCCGGTCAAGTAGAGCAGCGCATCGCCTGCTGCGATGAGCACCACCAAAGCGGCAATGCCGAACCTCAGGTCGCGCGCTCCCGGCCACTTCAGGGCGAAATAGTCGGACAAATCCGACCGCGCGAGCCGGACCGCAATCGCGAGCACGCCAATCGTAACCGGATTGGAGAGCGCGATGAAAATGGTGACCAGCACGCCGTCAAACTGCGTCTGCAGGACCGAATCCAAATCGCCGCCGCGCAGCCAGAGCAGAGCGCCAAAGCCGACGAACTGTCCGACCAGGAAGGCGACGATGCTCCAGCCCAGCGTCGTCCAATAACCCCAAATCTTCATGCAAACCGAAGGTTCATGCGGCACTGGGCATTACATCGGTGGCGATTATGGCACCAGGATCGATGATCCAGTCGTGGCGCGGCTCTCGAGGTCCCGGTGCGCTTTCACCGCGTCGCGCAGCGGGTATTTTTGGTTGACCGGGACCTTGACCGCTCCCTTGCCGACGACGTCGAACAGATCATTGGCGATCGCCAGCAGGTCTTGACGCTTGGCCGCGTAGGTATTGAGCGTCGGGCGCGTGGCATACAGCGATCCCTTGGTCTGCAGGATATTGATGTTAAAGGCGTCGATCTGCCCGGACGCGCTGCCGAAGCTTACGAACATGCCGAGCGGTTTGAGACAATCGAGCGACGCCGGGAAGGTCGTTTTGCCGATGCCGTCATAGACCACCTCGCACATTTTACCGCCGGTGATTTCCTTCACGCGAGCGACGAAATCTTCTTCCCGGTAGAGGATCGTGTGATGGCAGCCATTCGCCTTGGCGAGCGCGGCTTTGTCCTTGGAACCAACCGTGCCAATGACATTGGCGCCGAGGTGATTGGCCCATTGACACAGGATCAGGCCGACGCCGCCGGCAGCCGCGTGCATCAACACGTTCATGCTCTTCTCGACCTTGAAGGTGCGCCGCAGGAGGTATTCCGCCGTCATGCCTTTGAGCATCATCGCGGCGGCCTGTTCGTAGCTGATATTGGACGGCAGCTTGACCGCGCGGTCGGCAGACACCAGGCGCTCCGCCGCGTAACAGCCGAGCGCAACGACATAAGCGACCCGATCGCCGACCTTGAAGTCGGTAACGCCTGGACCAACCGCTGTCACCTCGCCTGCGGCCTCGTTACCGGCGACGAACGGCAAGCCGACCGGCGAGGGATACATGCCCATGCGAAAATAGGTATCGATGAAATTCACGCCACAGGCGTGTTGCTTGACGCGAATTTGGCCTTGGCCCGGAGCGCCGACCTCGATCTCTTCATATGTCAGAACCTCCGGTCCGCCGACCTTATGAACGCGCACTGCAGCAACCATTGTTCTCTCCTGTCGTGACTTATTGCCGGTATATGGCTTGAAAATCGGGCGCGATCATAAGTGGTCGGCGGGCTCACGCAAGGCCATGTGATAAGGCCATGTGACGAGGCCATGTGACAAGGCCATGTGACAAGTCCATGCGCGGGCGTCGCGCTCATGGATGGTGACGCCGGAAAAATCCGATCGCGACGAAATAAATCGCCAACGCGCATAGCGCGGCGCCGATCCACAGCGGCGGGTTGAGATCTTGCGCAACTGCTGCGAGGGCCAGCATCGCCCAAGCCGCGAGCGCCGCGGTCGTGACGCCGCGCCAATGCGCGATGCGCAGGGGATGAACGACGTGAAACGGCACGAATGTCAGCACCGCCAGCGCGACGATCGCAGCCGCCCCCGCCCAAGGTTCAGGCTTGAGGATGAACAAATAAAACGCGGCGACATTCCAGAGCGCCGGGAAGCCGCGAAAATAGTAGTCGGACGTTTTCATCAGCCGATCGGCAAAATAGAGGGCGCCGCTGACGACAATCAGGAGACCGAGCGGAACCGCCGCAGGCTTCGGCAACAGTCCGCTCGCCGCCAGGGCATAGGCGGGCACAAAAACATAGTTGAGAATGTCGACGACGAGATCAAGGACGTCACCCGACCAGCGCGGCAACAGCTTGGCGACTTGCAGTCGCCGCGCGAAAGTGCCGTCGATACCGTCGATGCCCAGTGCAATCCCGAGCCAAACGAACATCACCGCCCATTGGCCGTTCACCGCGGCGGTCAGCGCCAGCAAGGCACAGCCGGCGCCGCAGGCGGTAAATACGTGCACGGCGAAAGCTGCGGCGCTGCGTGCCGGATTTGCCGGTTCGTGAGGAGTATCGGAATCCATGTCGCGAGTTTACATGCTAAGTTGAAGATCGCATCCAAATTGCTTGCGCAAGTTGTTTGGGATCGTAGGCCTTTTGACCGTGGTACGGATGCGCAGCTTCTCTGTTATGGCGGGATCGCGATGAAATCCACCGTCACCGCCCAAGTTTTCACCGCCCAAGTCGCGGTTATCGGCGCCGGGCCGGCCGGGCTGGTCAGCGCGATCGCGCTGACCGCCGCCGGCGTCGACACGCTGCTCATTGCACCGCCGGCGCGGGTCGATCATCGTACCACGGCGCTGTTGGCCGGTTCGGTGACGGCGCTCGACACTTTGGGCGTCTGGCAAAGCTGCGCGCGGCAGGCCGCGCCGCTGAAAAAACTGCGCATCATCGACGATACGCGGCGGCTTTTTCGCGCGCCCGAGGTTTTGTTCACCGCGGCCGAAATCGATAGCGAGGCATTCGGCTACAATATCGAGAACCGTCATCTCATCGCGGCATTACAGAGGCGCGCCGCTGCCCTTGATTTGCGGTCGATCGCGGCGCCGGCGCTGGCGATCGACAGCGAGACTTCAGCCGTCACCATCAGGCATGCCGACGGCGAAACGCGTGTGCAGCTTGCGATCGGGGCCGACGGTGCGCGCTCGATCTGCCGGACAGCCGCCGGGATCATGACGCGGCACCGCGCTTATCCGCAGGCCGCGCTCACGCTCAATCTTGCGCATGCGCGGACGCACGACGACACGTCGACCGAATTCCACACCGAGGAGGGTCCATTCACGCTGGTTCCGCTTCCCGGCCGCCGTTCGAGCCTGGTCTGCGTGGTCGCGCCGGCGCACTGCGAGGAGCTCGCGGCCATGGACGATGCGGCGCTGTCCGCCGAAATCGAGCGCCGCGCTCATTCGCTGCTCGGACCGGTGACCGTCGAAGCTGGACGTGGCGTATTCCCGCTTGCGGTGGAGACTGCCGACGGTTTTGCCCGCAATCGGATCGTGCTCGTCGGCGAAGCCGCGCATGTGGTGCCGCCGATCGGCGCGCAAGGGCTCAATCTCGGGATTCGCGATGCGGCCACCATCGCCGAAATCGTGGCCGATGCGCACCAGCACGGCGACGATGTCGGTGCCGCTGACGTGCTCACGCGCTATGACATGGAACGCCGCACCGACATTGTCACCCGCACGCTCGCAGTCGATCTTTTGAACCGCAGCTTGCTCTCGGATTTTCTTCCCGCGCATGGCGCGCGGGGATTGTCGCTTTACCTCGTCGACCGCATCGGACCCTTGCGCCGCGCCATGATGCGCGAAGGGATCACGCCCGCCGCGTCGCAGCCGAAACTGATGCGCGGGGAAATGGTATAAGTCTTGCAACGTAACGACGTAACCGCTCCGAGCCGGATTTGGCGATGAAACTGCTGCGTAATTTTTTCAAGCCACTTGCGATTGGTGCGCCGGCGCCGCTGCGTGAATTGCCGCTGCGGTTGGAGCGGATGATCCATTTTGTTCCGCCGCACATGGAGCAGGTCCGCGCCAAAGTGCCTGACCTCGTTTCTCAGGTCGACGTCATCCTCGGTAACCTCGAAGACGCCATTCCCGTCGACGCCAAGGAGGCGGCGCGCGCCGGCTTCATCACCATGGCGCGCTCCTGCGATTTCGGCGCCACCGGATTGTGGACGCGGATTAACGCGCTCAACTCGCCGTGGGCGCTCGACGATGTGACCGAGATCGTCGCCGCCATTGGCGACACGCTCGACGTCATCATGTTGCCGAAGGTCGAAGGACCATGGGACATTCATTACCTCGATCAGCTTCTCGCCCAGCTAGAGGCCAAACACCGCGTCGGAAAGCCGATCCTGATCCATGCCCTCATTGAAACCGCCGAAGGCGTCAACAATGTCGAGTCGATCGCGGCCGCATCGCCGCGCATGCACGGCATGAGCCTCGGTCCGGCCGACCTCGCCGCATCGCGGGCGATGAAGACGACGCGCGTCGGGGGCGGTCATCCGGACTACAAGGTCCTGGCCGATGCCGCCGGACCCGGCGCACCCGACGCGCCGCGACCGGCGTTCCAGCAAGATCTATGGCACTACACGATCGCCAAAATGGTCGACGCCTGCGCTGCCGCCGCTATCAAGCCGTTCTACGGCCCGTTCGGCGATTTTTCCGACGCCGCCGCCTGCGAAGCGCAATTTCGCAACGCCTTCCTGATGGGCTGCGTCGGCGCCTGGACGCTTCATCCAAGCCAGGTGCCGATCGCCAAGCGAGTGTTCTCGCCCGAGCCGGCCGAGGTGGCCTTCGCCAACAAGATTCTCTCGGCCATGCCCGACGGCAGCGGCGCGGTGATGATCGACGGCAAGATGCAGGACGACGCCACCTGGAAACAAGCCAAGGTCCTGGTTGACCTCGCAAAACTAGTCGCGCAAAAAGACCCCGAAATGGGCAAGCGTTATGGACTATGAACAGGCATTTAGCGTGGCGTTGCATTCCCGCCCCAGTCGGGCTGTAAATAAGTTCGCGTTATGAGCACGATTCGCAACGCGAAGTATCAGATCGGCCAAGTCGTCCGCCACCGCATCTATCCGTTCCGCGGCGTGGTGTTCGACATCGACCCGATATTCGCCAATACCGAGGAATGGTACCAGGCGATCCCCGCCGAAGCGCGTCCGCACAAGGACCAGCCGTTCTATCATCTGTTCGCCGAAAACGACGAAACCGAATACGTCGCTTACGTCTCGGAACAGAATCTGTTGCCGGACACCAGCGGCGAGCCGCTGCGCCATCCGCAAGTCGACGAAGTCTTCATCAAAGACGGCAAAGGCGGCTATCGTCCGCGCGCCGCACTACGGCACTAAAGCAGCGGTACTAAAACCGCGGCACTAAAGCAGCGGCACCAACGACGCGACGCCACCACGCTGACTAAACTTCACCGCGCTAATCGAGGCGATCGGAAGGCATTGTGCGAGTGCGCGCCGGCCTCCTTCGCGCGGGTCGGCGCGGTTACTTGCTCTAAGGCTTGCCGGAGGCCTGCGGCGCGCCTGCCGGCGGCGCGTTGGATGATTGCGGCTGGCCCTGCTGATTTTCCAGCTTCTTGCGCGCTTCATCAGCGCGGCGCTGCAATTCGTCCTGCAGCTTTTTCTGCTGCTCTTCGAACACTTTCGGATCGGTCGGCGGACCGTCATAGGCCTTGGCGAAATCGGCAAGCGGCAAAACCAGGCTGATCGGCTGTCCGGTCGAGTTGATCGCCTGAATGACGAGCCCCTGCCCTTTCTTCATTTTCCCGATCAGGTCGCCGGCGGCGTCGTAGTCAGCCATGCAGCCATTGGTGAAACAAATAACGTAGGGCGCCGTCATCGGCTGGTTCTGATCCACGATCACGCGAGTGCCATGGACGAGCTGCATGCCGAGCGGCAGCGTGACGCGGAGAAGTTTCTTCGGCTCACCCTCGGGCTCGATCAACACGGCGGCGACCACCGGCATACCCGACTCGATGCGCGCGTCCTTGCCGGTGAAGCAGACCTGCTTGGCGTTCGGTTCGTTGTTCTGGCCTTTGAGGCAGAACTTCGTCCACGGCGAATAGATCAGCTGTACTTGTTGCTGCTGTTCGCCTTGCGCTGGCGCCTGCTGCTGCGCTTCCGGCGCGGGCGCGGCTGGAGCTGCGGGAGCGGCGGGCTTCGCCGGCGCCGGCTTTTTCGCGGGCGCGGCCGGCTTCGCCGCCGGAGCGGGCGCAGGCGCGGTGGGCTGCTGAGCAAATGCC
>DASSXN010000147.1:0-21498 GCA_035703785.1 Xanthobacteraceae bacterium | reverse complement strand
GTGGGCGGGACCGTCCACACCGCGCCGTTCAAATCGAATTCCTCCGACTTAGCGCCGAGCACTTCACCCGATCGTGCGGCGGTCAGGATTACGAATTCCAAGGCACGCGCGGCAGCGCCTTCTCGCGCGCGTAGCGCAGTTATGAATGCCGGGATTTGAATGTAGGGCAGCGCCGCATGGTGAACGACCTTGTGCACCTTGGAGCGCGCTGGCAGCAAATGATCGAGATGGCCACGCCACCGGGCTGGATTTTCGCCGTCGCGATAGCCGCGCACCTTCGCAAAATCCAATATTCGCTCAATCCGGCCGCGAACGCGTGATGCTGTTTCAGGTTTCGATGTCCATAGGGGTTCGAGGATTTTGCACACGAGCGCCGTATCGACCGCTTGAATCGGCAATGCACCGATGATCGGATCGGCATAAGTTGCAATAGTGTTTTCCCATTGCTGAATGTGCTTAGCGTCGCCCCAGCCGGCGCGGTGCGCCCTAATGTAAGCTTCGGCGCATTGTTTGAATGTGATCGCCTTGGCCGCGTCGAGGCGACGTTGTGCTTGCTGCGCGCGCCTAGCCTCGATCGGATCAATACCTTGACGGCGGAGCTTGCGGCATTCGTGGGCGAGGTCGCGTGCTTCCTGAAGGGCGACGACGAGAGTCGAGCCCAAGCCCATGTAGCGCCCGGCATATCGGAAAATCCAACTGCGCGCGCTCTCGCTTTCAACTTGCAGGTAGAGATTGCCGCCGTCGCTATATAGGCCGGGTCGTTTTGCGCGCGCGACAAACAACGCCGTTAGTTTCCCGAGGTGCCTTGCCATCTTCCCCCGTCCCTGAATACCCACAAAAAACCCACACACAGATTCCCGATTCTTGCCGACGACAGCCGACGTGTAAAGTGAGCGATGCGTGATTTGTTTGATTCTTCAGCGGGATCCCGATGAGGGCCGATGATGGCCGACGACGATTCGTTTCCCACCCCTCCCCGTCCCCAGACCGGGTTCGCGGCGGCCGGCCTCCCCCAAGGCCGGCCGCATTTTTTTGCGGCCAATCTTCTTGCGCCTGCAGAGCCGGCCCGGCCAACGTCCACTGCGACAAAGAGGACGGCAAAAACTGGACCAACCTGATGCATAATTCGCCGATGAGCATTCCCGAGCAGCAAATCCCACCAATTGAGGAACGCATTGGAAGCATGGTGGGAAAAATTATTGTTCTCGCGCTTTGTGCCGTGCTGCTTTGGGGCTATTCCACGACCTTCTTGGCGCAGATCGGATTATTCTGACCGGCAGGAACATCCGGCACCCTCACAAAAAGTTCCAATGTGACTAATACGTGAACTGCAAATTGCTGCAGATTGATTTCGATCAAATACACAAGCCCTGCATATTGATTGAGTTTGACGTCGACGCGCCGCTTGGCCGAAGCATCGGCTGAGCGGCGGTGACAACTCCATTCCGATCTTTATAGGAGGCTAACATGGGTTTGCTCGACGTGCTCAATGGGATGCAGAACGGCCCACGCGGGCAACGCACCGCAAGCGCTTCGAGCGGCAGCGTGTCGCCGATGACGATGGCGTTGTTGGGCTTGCTTGCATATAGGGCCATCAAGCGTTTCACCGCCACTCAGCCAAGCGTTGCGACCGCGCAGCCGCGTGCACCGTCCGGAAGCGCCAGCGGCGCACAGGATCCCGGCGCGACTGCCGGTGGATTTGGGGATTTGCTCAAAAGCGGATTGGGCGGCTTGCTAGCAGGCGGGGCCGCGGGAAACGTGCTGAGCGGCGGCTTGAACGATCTGCTCAAGCAATTTCGCCAGGGCGGCCAAGGCGAGGTCGCGCAATCGTGGATCGGTTCCGGGCCGAATAAGGCGATCTCGCCAGACGATCTGGCGAGCGCGCTCGGCGCCGACCGGATCAATACATTAGCGTCTTTGTCAGGCATGTCCCGGGATGATCTGCTGAACGGCCTGAGCCAGCAACTGCCCGAGGTCGTCGACCAGCTCACTCCGGACGGACGGTTGCCGACCGAAACGGAAGCGGCGCGCATGGTCTGAAAGGTTGGCGTAGATTTACGACGCTGGGGGAACAGCGGAGCGACGTTGGTTCTTCCTGACGAGGACAATCGTCACAATCGGGACCTGCACAATGAGCATCCTCTGGATCATCGTGATCGGATTCGTCGCGGGCATCATCGCGCGCCTGCTCTCGCCGGGCCCAAATAATCCGTCCGGGTTTATTCTCACGACGGTGATTGGCATCGTCGGAGCTTTTCTCGCAACTTTCATCGGCCAAGCGATCGGCTGGTATCGTGCCGATCAGGGGGCCGGCTTCATCGGCGCGACGGTTGGCGCGGTGATCGTGCTGTTCGTGTGGAACCGTCTTGTCGCCGCGCGCGTGATTTCTGATCCTGGAAGTCGGCCCGGGACGTAGAGCATACGTTCGGCTGCTGGACAGGACGACCGGGATTATTGACCTGCACGCGAAGCTTCAAACAGGAACCAGGTGCGGCGCTCCGCCTCGTCGATCCAAACCT
The DNA here is from genome assembly GCA_035703785.1 of Xanthobacteraceae bacterium. Lineage (GTDB taxonomy): Bacteria > Pseudomonadota > Alphaproteobacteria > Rhizobiales > Xanthobacteraceae > BOG-931. The sequence continues at coordinate 18,979 of DASSXN010000147.1, read as the reverse complement.
CGAGCAAGCTTGCAGTAGCGACGTCGCCGTGCTCATCGCACACATCGTGCGTCTCGCGCATGCGCGTTACCAGCTGCTTATTGTCGTCACGCAATTCGGCGAGCATGTCCATTGGCGTCACAAAATCCGCATCGTTGTCCAAGATTCGCTGCAAACGCGCGATGTGGCCGATCGAACGCAGCGTGGTGCCGCCGATTTTGCGTACCCGCTCGGCAATGGCGTCGGTCGTCGCAAATATCTGCTCGCCTTGCTCGTCCAACATCAGGTGGTAATCCCGGAAATGCGGACCGGACACATGCCAATGGAAGTTCTTGGTCTTCAGGTATAGTCCGAACATATCAGCAAGCAGGATATTGAGCGCGCCAGCGAGGTCACGCACCGCATTCGGCTCGAGGTCCGTCGGCGTTGCCAGCGGAGCGGTTCGCAGCACTTTGGCTTCCTGGGCAGTCATTTACGCTCTCCTTCAAGACATCTTGTGTAACATCGCGTATCCCGGCCGTCGGCGCGCGGTCCCTAGTAATACGAATTGTGCAGTCGCGTCGGCGCGCTGCCGCCTCTGCTTCCGCCGGCTTCTGGCTCTTATCCCGATTGTCCTCGGGTCTTTTTAGATGTGTTCGATTTTGGACCGTGCGTTCAGGGAACGCTGTGGCTCGAGTTCGAGTTCCCCTCGAGGCCAGGAGATTTTCAGTTCGTCCGATAAGTTATTGAATTTGCAACAATCGAGGCTATGCCCGGCGAGCCGAGGAGGCCGCCCGGAGTTATCAGCCGATCGGTTTAAGCTGCTTCGCGTATTGCTTGAAGCGCCGCACGTAAATATCGGCGGCTGCGGCGATCCCCTTAATCGCGGCATCATCGAGTGTCCGCACCGCGCGGGCCGGAGCGCCGACGATCAGCGATCGTTCGGGAAAACTCTTGCCTTCGGTGATCAGTGCTCCGGCGCCCACCAGGCAATTGTCCCCGATACGCGCGCCGTTGAGCAAAATTGCGCCCATGCCGATCAAGCTGTTGGCGCCGATCGTGCAGCCGTGGAGGATGACGTTATGGCCGATTACGCAGTCCGGCCCGATCGTCATCGGAAAGCCGGGATCGGTGTGCAAAGTGGCATTGTCCTGAATCTGCGCGCGCTCGCCGAGCTCGATCCACTCATTGTCGCCGCGCAAGACCGCGCCGAACCAGACGCTGGAATCGCGCCTGAGCCGCACTTTGCCGATCAGTGTGGCCGTAGGCGCGACCCAATAGCCGCCCTCCTCCGGTAATTCCGGACGCATGCCGTCGAGTTCATAGATCATTGCTGTACCGCCTTGATGCACGCATTCAATCCAAAAGGCCCTGCCAAGATCGGAAATTGCCGGCGCTCCGGCAAGCGGTCCATTTCCGGCGCAGCCATTGCAGCGATCGTCTGGCCCCGCTAGGAGATGCGAGGGCGTAACGACAATTCACGCGTTCTGGCCGGAGTTTTGCCGATGGCTTGGCGGTTATGCGCTTGCGTCATTGCCGCCGTCGTCGCCGCCGTCGTCGCTCTCGCCGCCCCGCCGGTGCAAGCGCGGCCGCTCACTATCGTGGCCATCGGCGCCAGCAACACCTCCGGCTTCGGCGTTGGCGAGCAGAACGCCTATCCGGCCGTGCTGGAGCGGCTCCTGCGCCAGAAGGGAATCGATGCGCATGTCGCCAATGCCGGCGTCTGGGGCGACGTCACCACCGGCATGCGCAACCGCCTCGACGCCGCCGTGCCAAAGGGCACCGATATCGTCATTCTGCAGCCGGGCGCCAATGACTTGCGTTTCTTCGGCACCAAGCAAGCGCGCACCGCAAATATCGCGGCGATGGTGCAGCACCTGCACGCGCGCGGCATCCGTGTCATCGTTTATGATCCGGATCCGGTGCCACGCGACTTTTATCAATGGGACGGCATCCACTTTAACGCCGCCGCGCATACGAAAATCGCGGCCACTCTTGCCGCGCAAATCACTACGGCGGCAAAGCCGGCACCGGCGGCGCAAACTTCAGCGCCGTCCCCGGAATCGCCGTCAGCCGCGGCGCCGCCGCCGGGCAAGCCTTAGCAATTAAGTCGCACGTGCAATACTGCGGCCCGTGATTCGTTTCGAACCGGCAGCAGCATGACTGCGCATGCTCTTCCCCGAACAAAGACTCGCCGCGGCAAAGCTGCCGTGCTCACCGGGCCTTTTCTTCTTCTCATGCTGATAGTGGCGGCGGTGGCGGCCTGCGTTTCCTACCTGCTGTGGCCGACCTGGCCGAGCGATCCGCTCGCCCTCGATGTGCCGGCCTTGCCGGTCACCGTCGGCGGCGTGCTGTTCGAGATACCGCCCACGGCAATCCGGGCAAAGCTGCAGCGCCACCCTGGGCAGCACGAACGGATCGACCTCGTCTTCTTGTGGCCGGAATTGTCGCCGCCGAACAATCGCGCCGTGCGCGACAATCGTCCGATTGATGAGGAGAACGCGACGGCGGCGCTGGCCGAGGCGGAAAACGACCGGGTGTTCGTGACCATTGTCGGATTGGCTGGCGTGCTGCCGCCCCTTGAGCGGCTACGCACGATCTATCCGCGCTATACCGTCCCGCAAGCGGCCGCCGGCCCAGACGGGCTTGCCGTTTTGCCGTTCCGCAGCGGCACGCCTTATGACGGCGAAGAACTCGTCTATGCCGCGAACAATCCCGAGCAGTTTTTAGCCCGCTGTACACGCGCCGCCGGTGCGGTCCCGGGCACCTGCATCAGCGAACGCGCGCTCGATGGCGCGCAGATCAGCATTCGTTTTCCGCGCGGCTGGCTGAGCGATTGGCGCAACGTTGCAGCGGGCTTCGACCGGCTGGCGGCGCAACTGCACCCGCTCAGAAAGTAAGGAGCTATTCCAGATCAGCGCCGAGAATGGCCATCTGGAAATTGTAGGAACGCTCGTCGTCCTCGTCGTCGACAAATAAGACGCCGATGAACTCGTCACCGACATACACTTCGGCGGAGTCCTCTTTCTTCGGCCGCGGCACCACCCGGATGCGGGCATTACCGAACAGCTTTTTCAAATAAGCGTCAAGCTTGCGAACTTCCTGGACGTCCACCGCCTATCTCCGCGATCATGATCCGCAAGCTCATAGCGAGCTTCGGAATTGAACCTGATAATATCCGATCGTCGCTGCCGGCGTAGGACGCCGCGGCAGCGATCGTCCCCTCATAGCTCGTCCTGAAACATTTGGTCCATCGAACGCGCCGGCTCGGGACAGCCGGCAACGCCGATCACTTTGGCCGGCACGCCCGCCACCGTGACATTGTTCGGCACCGGCTTGATGACCACCGAGCCCGCCGCGATGCGGGCGCAATGGCCCACTTCGATATTACCGAGAATTTTGGCCCCGGCGCCGATCATGACGCCATAGCGGATTTTCGGATGGCGGTCGCCCGCTTCCTTGCCGGTGCCGCCGAGCGTCACATCGTGCAGCATAGAAACATCGTCATCGATCACCGCGGTCTCGCCGACCACAAGCCCGGTTGCGTGATCGAGGAAAATACCGCGGCCGATTTTGGCCGCCGGGTGGATGTCGCACTGAAATACCGCCGATGCGCGGCTTTGCAGATAGAGCGCGAAATCGCGGCGGCCCCTGGTCCACAACCAATGCGCCAAACGATAGGTCTGAATGGCGTGGAAGCCCTTGTAGTAGAGAACCGGCTCGATCAAACGATGGGTGGCGGGATCGCGATCGGCTGTCGCCATAATGTCGGCGCGAAAGGCCTCGCCGATCGCCGGAACGTCCTCGAGCGCGTCGCCATAGGCTTGGCGGATTAACTCGCCGGACAGTGTCGGATGATCGATCTGTCCGGCCAATCGGTACGCAATCGCGGCTTCAAGGGTGTCGTGGTGCAGGATAGTTGGATAGATAAACGCGGCGAGCTCCGGTTCGCGCCGCACGATATCTTCGGCCTCGCGACGGATGCGCGCCCATACGGGATCGAGCTTGTCGATGGCCGGCCGCGTTTGATGCTGCGCCATTGCAAAGCCTCCGGAAACTGGCGGGACCTTCTATCATATTGGGCAGGACCATGCCCAATACCAAGACCCGGCCAAAGGCCCACATCTATGGGCCAATGAATGATAAACTGGTTCAATGGCCTATCACGGGCCTATCATGGCCGCTGTGCCAAAAATTCGACCACGGCGGACTTAAATACCCGATCGCCGACCGCCAACATGTGGTCGCGCCCGGGGATAACAAGGGCTTTCGCGGCCGGGATCAGCGCAGCAAGTGCCTCGGGTGAGCCGGCGATCCGGTCGTTCTCGCCGACCGCGACCAGGAGCGGCATCGCGATCCGGGCAACTTCGCTGCGGCTGAGCGTCTGCCGCGAACCGCGCATGCAGGCGGCGAGCGCGTGTAAATCCGATTTGGCCTGCTCGGCGAAGGCGCGGAACATGTAAGCCGTCGGATCGGCGACCTCGGCAAGCGATGGCGCTTCGAGTGCGTCGGCAATTGTATATGGCAATCCGACACCTTCGACCAGGCGAAAGCCGAGCCCGCCCAAGATCGCAGCGCGCACGCGATCGGGATGCGCCAAAGCCAGGAACGCCGTGATCCGCGCCCCCATCGAGTAACCCATGACGTCGGCGCGAGACAGGCCGAGATGATCGAGCAGCGCTCGCACATCCTCCGCCATGATCGCGCTGTGATAGGCGGCCGGATCGTAAAGTTTCGTGGAAGCGCCATGGCCGCGATTGTCGAGCGCGATCGCGCGGCGCCCGGCGTGGGCCAATGTCGTCACCCAGCCCGGCGCGACCCAATTGATCTCTTTGTTCGACGCAAAGCCGTGGACGAGCACAATTGGCTCGCCCTCCCCTTCGTCAATAAAGGCGATCTCCACGCCCTCATGCGTGAACTGTGGCATGCCGGGACCATACGATCCCAGCGCCCAGAAGCGAAGGCGCAACGGGTTGTCGGCGAACACTGGTGATGTCGGCTTCGGATCGGGCTAGGCTAGCCGCAATACAGAACGGGAGGATGTTCATGCATCGGCTTGCCTGCCTTGCGGCTCTGCTCTTGTTTTCCGCCGGCGCCGCTCACGCCCAAGTTTCGGATGATGTCGTGAAGATCGGCGTCTTGACCGACTTGTCCGGGCCGGCGGCGACCGCAACCGGTCCCGGTTCGGTCGCGGCCGCGCAAATGGCAGCCGAAGATTTCGGCGGCAAGGTCCTGGGCAAGCCGATTACGGTCATTTCCGCCGACCACCAGATCAAGCCCGATGTTGCCGCCGGCATCGCGCGGCAATGGTACGACGTCGACAAGGTCGATGTGATCGTCGACGTGCCGGTCTCGGCGGTGGGCTTGGCGGTTCAGCAGGTGGCCAACGACCGCAAGAAGCTCTTCATCACCCATTCGACCGGCACGGCCGATTTCCACGGCAAATTCTGCTCGCCCTATACGATGCAGTGGGTGTTTGACACGCACGCCCTTGCAGTCGGCACCGCGCAAGAGGTCGTCAAGCGCGGCGGCGATACGTGGTTTTTCCTCACCGCCGACTACGCTTTCGGCCACTCCTTGGAACGCGATGCGACGCAGGTCATCGTGCAGAACGGCGGCAAGGTGCTCGGCTCGGTGGCACACCCGTTTTCGACCCCCGACCTGTCGTCTTTCATTCTTCAGGCGCAATCGTCCAAGGCCAAGATCATTGGGCTCGCCAGCGGCCCGCCCGACAACGTTAACGCGATCAAGCTCGGCGGCGAATTCGGCATTTTCAAAGGCGGCCAGCAGATGGCGGGCCTCTTGGTGCTGATTACCGACGTCAACGCGCTCGGGCTTAAAGCGGCGCAGGGCCTGTTGCTGACGACGTCGTTTTACTGGGACACCGACGACAAAACCCGCGAATGGTCGAAGCGGTTCTTCGCCAAGATCAACCGGATGCCGACGATGTGGCAAGCTGGCGTCTATTCTTCAGTGATGCATTATCTCAAGGCGATCCAAGCGGCCGGTACCGACGAGCCGCTCACGGTCGCGGCTAAGATGCGCGACATGCCGGTCGAGGATTTCTTCGCGCACAATGGGCGGTTACGCGAGGACGGGCTGATGGTGCACGACTTGATGCTGGTGCAGGTCAAAAAGCCGGAGGATTCGAAGTACCCGTGGGACTATTATCAGATCCTCACTCGCGTCCCCGGAGATCAGGCCTTCGGTCCGCCCAATCCGGCGTGTCCGCTGGTCAAAGGATGAGCGCCGCTTGCGCGGTCGCGTAGCGCAATTTGCGGAGGTCGAGATAGCGTTGTGTCGCGCGCTCGGCCGCGGTTTTGCAGGATGCGCAAAATCCGAGGAGCGCGAAGCCGGCCCAGAGCAGCCATGATGCGAGCTCGAGCGCGCTTGCGGTGAGCACGATCGCGGCGCGGCCGAGAAGTTTGACGATTGCCCGTGTCTTGCCGCCCTTGGCGGCGGCGAGCCGTGCCAGGCGCGACACGTCCCCCGGCTCTTGCGCGATCGCCAAGCTGTCCAGAGCCGCCTGGCTGCCGGCTTTGGCCTCGACGCGCCCGGTATTTTGCGCAAGTCCAACGAGGCCGCCGGCGCCTTCGACCTTCACCGCCTCGCGCGCGACGCGCACCGCAAGCGCCGGATTGAGCCGGCCAGTCCGGCGCGACGCTTTGAAGAGCGAGACGCCGACACGTTCAGGCGTCGTTGCGCCAAAGCTCGCATAGGTGACCGCAGTGATCGCTATGCCGACGCCGGCAAGTCCGAGAATCCACGGATCGCATTGCTGGCCGGTCAAGTAGCGCGTGCCTTCACGCGCGGCATCGCGGATATCGCCGAACACGAACAGATCGCCAAAAGCGGTGCCGGCGAGGCTGGCGAAATCGGTCGGTTCGCCGGTCCATAGGCCGTGCACGAAGCGGCCGGTAGTGTTGGCAAAAGTATGCTGATCCGCATCGGTTTCGTTCACTTTGCCCAGAAGCGACGGATCGATCGCCACGTTGCGTTCGGCCGCGAGCGCGACAAAGCTTTGCGCCAAATCCACGTCGCCAGCGGTAAGCGCATTGCGCATCTCACGCTCGACGACATCGCGATCAAAGCTTGCGGCAAGCGCCTGGTCGGTGACGGCCACCGGATCGTCCGCTGCCGCCATGCGCTGGTGCGCGGTAATTCCGCCGCGCAGGAAAAAGGCCGCGGCAATCGCAAACATCGCGCCGAGTGCGACGGCAGCCGCCGGATGGCGGCTGAGATTAATGAGACTGGCCGGGGTCAGGTTTTTCATCGCGGTCTAGATCTCGCATTACATAAGCGGCGTTTGAGGCTTTTTCAAAACACCGTGTGGAAATGGCCGGTTCCTCCCGCTAAGGTGGCTTGTTCTATGCGAGACAGCCGAGCGAGCCCTCCACAGCATGACCGAACCCGTCGTTCCGCATTTCCATAATGACATTGGCGTTGCCGAGATAGAGATCGGCGCCAAGGAATTCATGTGCATTGGCGCCATGCCGCCGTTCGATCATCCGCATGTATTCTGCGACATGGGTGATGATACCGAATACGTCTGTCCCTATTGTTCGACGCTCTACCGCTACAATCCGGCGCTCAAGCCCAATGAAGCGCGACCGCCGGAATGCGCGCTGAAAAGCGAACCGGTCTGACCGATTAGCGATGGCACTGCCGTCCTCGCGTACTGTCATCATCGCGGGCGCGGGTATTGGCGGGCTCACCGCGGCGCTGGCGCTCGCTCGCAGTGGCTTTCGCGCACTTGTTCTCGAACAAGCCGAACGGCTGGAAGAGACCGGCGCGGGGATCCAATTGTCCCCGAATGCCATGCGTATCCTGATCGGTCTTGGACTGGCCGACAGTTTACGGCCGCACGTGGTGGCGCCGGAGGCAATACGCGTGCTTGGCGGACGCAGCGGCCGTGAGATCGTGCGCATCCCGCTTGGCGGAGAAGCGACGCAGCGCTACGGCGCGCCGTACTGGGTCATTCATCGCGGCGATCTGCAGGCGGCGCTGAGCGAAGCGGCGGTGCAAGACCTCAATATCGTCCTCCGGCTCGGGATGAGCATGGAGGATTTTGCCACGCATCCGCATGGCGTCACTGTTTCCGCACGCGGCACTACGGGTCTATGGACCGAGCATGGGCATGCACTGATCGCGGCCGACGGGCTGTGGTCCGCCGCACGCGCGCGCATCGCCTCGAAAGCGCCGCCGCGTTTTGCCGGCCGCACCGCCTGGCGCGCGCTCGTGCCGGCGGCGCAGCTTGCGCCCGAATTCCGCGACCCACTCGTCTATCTCTGGCTCGGGCGCGACGCGCATCTGGTTCATTATCCTGTGAAGGGCGGCAAGCTCATCAATGTCGTGGTGATCACCGCCGACGATTGGAGCGGACCGGGTTGGAGCGAACCGGCAAGCCGGATCGATCTATTGGCGCGGCTATCGTCGCGGCGTTGGGCCCCGCAAGCGCATTCCGTCTTCCGCGCCCCGGATGCCTGGCTGAAATGGGCGCTCTATGAGTCCGAGCCGCTCACGAGTTTCGCGCAAGGCGCGGCGGCGCTCCTAGGCGATGCGGCGCATGCGATGCTGCCGTTCCTGGCGCAAGGTGCGGCCATGGCCATCGAAGACGGCGCCGTTGCGGCGCAGTGTCTCGCCCGGATGCCTGACGATCCGGCTGCCGCCTGGGAGAGCTATTCCGCGATCAGACGCGGGCGCACCCGCAAGGTACAGCGGCTGGCCGCGCGCAATGGCAAGCGCTATCACCGCGCCGGCGCCGCGGCTATGTTGCGGAACACGGCGATGCGGCTCCTTGGCGGCGAACGGCTCTTGCAGAATTACGATTGGCTGTATGATTGGCGCCCACCCGCCGGATTGTCGATCACCTGATCGGCGCGACAAGCAGCACCATGACCATCGGCGAAACACTGTTTGCGACGACGATTGCCGGCAGTTTGCCCAAGCCGGCCTGGCTTGCGGCGCCGCAGAAGTTGTGGGCGCCGTGGCGGCTCGAAGGCGAGGAACTCGCCGCCGCCAAGGACGACGCCACGCTGCTGGCGCTCAAAATTCAGGAGGATGCCGGGATCGATATCGTCACCGACGGCGAGCAGGCGCGCCAGCACTTCGTGCATGGCTTTCTTGAAGCGGTGGACGGCATCGACTTCGACCAACGCGTCGAGATGGGCATCCGCAACGACCGCTACAAAGCGATGTGCCCGACCGTGGTCGGCCCGCTGCGTCTGCGTGCCCGCGTGCACGCCCGCGAAGCGCAGCTCGCCCGCGCCCATACCAGAAAAAAACTCAAATTCACCCTGCCCGGCCCGATGACGATCGTCGATACCATCGCCGATGCCCATTACGGCGACCGAGTGAAGATGGCGATGGCTTTCGCCGCGCTGCTCAACGAGGAGGCGCGCGGGCTCGCCGCCGACGGCGTTGACGTTATCCAATTCGACGAGCCGGCCTTCAACGTCTACATGGAAGCCGCCGCCGGCTGGGGCATCGAGGCGATGCACCGCGCCATCGACGGGGTAACCTGCAAGACCGCCGTCCATATCTGCTACGGCTACGGCATCCCCGCCAATATTCAATGGAAGGCGACGCTCGGCGACGAATGGCGTCAGTACGAAGAGTTCTTTCCAGCACTGGCCAAGAGCCGCATCGATCAAGTGTCGCTGGAGTGCATCCACTCGCACGTGCCGATGAGTGTGCTGAAGCTTCTTGAGGGCAAGGATGTCTTGATCGGCGCGATCGACGTCGCCAATGACGCGATCGAGACGCCGGAAGAGGTTGCAGAGGTCATTGCCGCGGCGGCTGAATTTGTTCCGCCGCACCGGATCGTTCCGTGCACCAATTGCGGCATGGCACCGATGCGCCACGACATCGCCGCGGCGAAGCTCGCAGCACTCGCCCGCGGCGCGGCGCTGGCGCGCAGAAAATTCGGCTGAGATTCGCCGCTATTTCGTCTTTCGCTGCAGCATCTCGCGCATGACTGCGGCATGGCTGAGATCGACCTCGCGCGTGGCCGTTATGAGCGTCGCATTGCGGCCTCTCACCATCGCGCGCAGCGCGTCCAGTTCCTTCGCATGTTCGGCGAGCTCGGTGCGATAACGGCGGCGAAATTCGGCAAAGCGCGCAGGCTCATGGCCATACCATTTACGCAAGGCGGTCGAGGGCGCGAGCTCGCGCGGCCAAGCAGCGATTTTCAGTTTCGCCTTGGAGAGGCCGCGCGGCCAGAGCCGATCGATGAGAATGCGCACACCATCTTGTGGGCTCGGCTTATCGTAGGCGCGCTTGATCGCGATCGATGAGGCGCGCCGCTTGGGGCGCGACAAGCACGCGCCGCGGCTCGGCCTCTTCATCGATTGCTGCGCGAGATGACGTCGATCAGCTCGGCGACCTTGTGGCGCTGGTCGGTCTTGGTGCCGGACGCGATTGCATCTTCGACGCAGTGCGCGACATGGTCGGCGAGAATTTCCTCCTCGGCACGCCGTAACGCAGCGCGAACCGCTGAAATTTGCGTGACGACGTCGATGCAATACCGGTCCTCCTCGATCATGCGTACGAGGCCGCGGACCTGGCCTTCGATCCGATTAAGCCGCTTGCGAGAGGACTCCTTGATGTCTTTGCGCATGGCGAATATATACCCCTACGGGGTAACCGTTTCAAGCACCCGAGTAGTGGCTCATGTCCATGCTCCCGCACGCAAAGGATCGACAGACCAAGCGCGCGCATGAGCATGCCTCGAACCGCGAGGTAGCTACGGCGTCGCCGCCACAGCTTCTCAAGGGCACCATCTATACCTGCCCGATGCATCCGCAGATCCGGCAGACGCAGCCTGGCAGTTGCCCAATCTGCGGCATGGCGCTGGAGCCTGTGATCACCGGCGAAGACACCGGTCCCAGTCCCGAACTGACCGATATGACGCGGCGCTTCTGGATCGGCGCCGCGCTAAGCGTTCCCGTAATCTTCCTGGAAATGGGCGGGCACTTTCCCGGCTTGAACCTTCATCATTTCATCTCGCCGCAGTTGTCAGTCTGGCTGCAGTTCCTGCTCGCGACGCCGGTCGTGCTGTGGGCCGGGTGGCCGTTCTTCGAGCGCGGCCGAGCGTCGGTACGTAATCGATCGCTCAACATGTTCAGCCTGATCGCGCTCGGCATCGGTGCCGCCTATCTGTATAGCCTCGCCGCGACTTTCGCTCCGGGCATATTTCCGGCGAATTTGCGCGACGACGGCATCGTCCCGGTCTATTACGAAGCCGCTGCCGTCATCACCGTGCTTGTACTGCTTGGACAGGTGCTCGAATTGAGGGCGCGGGAGAAAACCGGAGGCGCGATCCGCGCGTTCCTGAACCTCGCACCAAAAACTGCGCGACGGTTGCGTGACGACGGCAGCGACGAAGAGGTGCCGCTCGAACAGGTCCAGATTGGCGACCGCCTCAGAGTTCGCCCAGGCGATAGCGTGCCGGTCGATGGCGCGGTGATTGAGGGTCACAGTGCGGTCGATGAATCCATGGTGAGCGGCGAATCCATGCCGGTTGAGAAACAACCTGGCGGGAAAGTCATTGGGGGCACCCTTAACGGCACAGGCAGCCTCGTCATGCGCGCTGAGAAGATCGGCTCCGACACGATGCTGGCGCGCATTGTCCATATGGTCGCGGAAGCGCAACGCAGCCGCGCGCCGATCCAACGGCTCGCCGATACTGTGTCCGCCTGGTTCGTGCCGGCGGTCATCATCGTTGCAGTCGTGGCGTTCATTGCCTGGATGATTTGGGGACCGCCGCCGGCTTTCGCCTACGCACTGGTGGCTGCCGTTTCAGTCGTGATCATCGCGTGCCCCTGTGCGCTCGGCTTGGCGACGCCGATGTCGATCATGGTGGGCGTCGGCAAAGGAGCAACCGCGGGCGTCCTGATCAAGAATGCCGAGGCGCTGGAGCGCTTCGAGAAGATTGACACGCTGGTCGTGGACAAGACCGGGACCTTGACCGAGGGCAAACCACGCGTGGTCGCTATTGTACCCGCCGAAGGCTTCGACGAAACCATGATCTTAACCTTCGGAGCCAGCCTTGAACGATCCAGCGAACATCCGCTCGCCGCTGCAATCGTCGCTGCCGCAACAGCGCGCGGCATAAAGATCGACGCCGTGAGCGAATTCCGCTCGGTAACCGGCAAAGGCGTCACCGGAAAAATCGGTCAGCGCCGAGTTGCGGTCGGCAATGCCAGACTGTTGGAGGATCTTGCAGTCCATAGCGCAAGCCTTGAGACGCGCGCCGATGAGCTTCGGCGCGACGGGGCAACCGCGATGTTTATCGCGGCTGATGGCAGGTCTGCCGGAATCATTGCGGTGGCCGATCCGATCAAGGCAACCACGCCCGCAGCGCTGGACAGTCTTAAGGCGGACGGCGTCCGCATCGTCATGTTGACCGGGGACAATCGCACCACCGCGCAGGCGGTCGCGGCTAAGCTCGGCATTCGTGACGTAGAGGCCGAAGTTCTTCCTGAACAGAAGCATGCGATCGTGCGTCGCCTGCGCAGCGAAGGGCGCACGGTCGCGATGGCCGGCGACGGCGTGAACGATGCGCCAGCGCTTGCCGAAGCCGATGTCGGTGTGGCGATGGGCACGGGTACGGACGTCGCCATGCAAAGCGCGGGCGTCACGCTGGTCAAAGGCGATCTTGCCGGCATCGCCCGCGCCCGCGCGCTGTCCCGCGCCACCATGCGCAATATCCGGCAAAACCTTTTTTTCGCTTTTCTCTACAATGTGATCGGCGTTCCGATCGCGGCGGGAGTGCTTTATCCGCTGCTGGGAGTCATGCTCTCGCCCGCGATCAGCGCCGCCGCGATGTCGTTGTCGTCGGTGAGCGTGGTCGCCAATGCGCTGCGGCTGCGCCGGCTTGCGCTGTAACGCCTACTTCGCCGCGGCGTGGCTGTAGCTGAACATCTCGGTCATTTCCTTACAGATACTCGCAATTTATGGGCTTTCACTTATAGTTTACTCGCCGTACTTGAACCGAGACTTCAGCTCCGGCGAAGCCCGTATGCCAACAGCACCATCACCGGCCAGCGTTGCGCTGCTTCTGGGTCTGAGTTTCTTCCTCGGGCTCGCGTTTGAAGATTTCTTCGCGCAGTCGACGCGACGGCGGCCAGGCGGCATCCGCACCTTCCCGATGCTCGCGCTCGGCGGCGGCGTGCTTTATCTGCTCGATCCAAGCCGATTCATTCCGTTCGCCGGCGGCCTCATCGTTCTCGGTGCGTGGCTCACCGTATATTACCGGGCCTATGTCGGGGCCGCCGACGAGCAAGGCGAGCCGAATGTCGGTATCGTCGTGCCAGTTCTCAACGTTCACGCTTACGTCCTTGGCGCGGCGGCTTTGGCGCTGCCGCCCTGGATCGCGGTGACGATGACGGTGGTCGCGGTGCTTCTGCTCACCGGCCGCGAGCAATTGCATGCGCTGGCGCGGCGGGTCGAAATCAAGGAGATCGTCACCGCCGGCCAATTTCTGGTCCTGACCGGCATCGTGCTGCCGCTGTTGCCGAACCAGCCGGTCACGACGCTCACCCCGATCACCCCGCGCCAAGTCTGGCTCGCGCTCGTCGTCGTCTGCACGTTTTCCTATGTCAGCTATCTGGCCCAGCGGTATTGGGCGGCGGCGGCCGGCGGCCTGTGGATGGCCGCGCTCGGCGGCCTCTATTCGTCGACGGCGACAACCGTGGTGCTCGCCCGCCAGGCCAAAGCCGAGCCGGCGCTGCGGCGGCAGGCGGAAGCCGGAATTACGCTCGCGACCGCGATCATGTATCTGCGCATCCTGGCGATTGTCGCCATCTTCAATCTGGGACTGGCGCGCGTATTGATCTTGCCGCTCGGCGCGCTGTCGCTCGCAGGCTTCATTTTCTGCGCCGTGCAATATCGATGGCGCGCCGCTGCGAACAAGCAATCTGCGCAAGCCATGCATCTTGCCGCGAGCGCTAATCCGCTCGAGCTTGGCGCCGCCGCGATCTTTGCCCTTCTCTTCGTCGCGATGTCGGTGATTACCGTTCTGGTGAAATCGCAGCTCGGAATTTCCGGCATCTACGCGCTGGCCGCGATTGTCGGCATCTCCGACATCGATCCCTTTGTGCTCAACTTGGCGCAGGGCGGGGTCGCAGGCATCGAGAACGCCGCGCTTGCCGCGGCAATCCTGATCGCGGCCTCCTCCAACAATATCTTGAAGGCTGTCTATGCCGCGGGTTTCGCCGGTGGCAAGGCGACCGCCGCGAGTGCCGCTACGCTGGTGGTGCTCGCCATTGGCGGATTCGCAGCCGCCTACGCGCTGATGCTGCAGTGATGCGCGCCCCATAGCATGATCCGGAAAAGTGGATACCGGTTTCCCGCCTGCGCGAAGCCTGGCCAGCCGCTTGCCGTTTCGTTTGCCGCTTCGGCGGGCGAAGCCAGGTCCGAAAAGATCATGCTCAAACAAGAAGCTAAAGCGAAATGGTGATTCAACTTAAAATCATTTCGCTTTAACGGCCTGTCAGCGGATAGTCTGATCGCTTTGCAGCGGAGAGGCGAAGCTGCAATTCTTCTCGGCCGCATTGCGCTGCAGCAGCTTTTCCTCGGCGAGTACGGAATCGTAGTCGCTGCGATAGGCGAACGAGCCGATCACGGCGCCGCCTGGGCTTTCGCCTGCCCGTTCAATAAGTCCGCGCAGTTCGTTCTCGCGCGCAATGAGCACTTTGCGACGCGCCGCGAGATCATCGCAGTGGTAAAGCGTGTAGCGGCCCGGATCGACAAACAGGGCGCCGGCGCCGTCGCTCAATCCGCAGCCGGTTAGCGCGAACACGGCAAAGCTCGACAGCGCAGCGCGCCATCCGCGGCAGCCCCGATGAACGAACGGCGCCTTTGGTGGCTGCCGATCGGCGAGCTTGTTCGGGTTTGTCATCGAGAGGCCCGTCGCCCTACCCGCCCCACGCGATATCATTTGTGCAAAGGCTGTCCTCGCCAAAGGCTGTCCTCGCTCTGACAGCCCGATGCGCCGCAAATGTGGCAAGTCACCGAAACGCCTTGGTTTTTCACGTTCTGCCATCGTCAGCCGCTCTCCGACGGCGCAGCGTTGGCACTAGTGTTGGCCTGGAAATGATTGGCATGACGCCCATCATCACCAATCTCAGTGTAGCCATATGTGTCGTTACTGTTACAGTCTGGTGAGGGGGAGGTGACGCGCATTGAGTAGTGGGAAATGCATTTCGATTGGTTCGATTGGTCTAATCCGGTGGCGTTGTGGTGGAGTTTTCTGGTCACCGTCAGCGCGCTGAACATTGCGCTTCTCGTCGGCCTGCGTACCGTCTACCGCGACAACCCGTTTGGCGCCGCAAATGCAATCTTCGCCGCGGAGCCACTGGCGCTGCTTAGCGCCGTTTATGTCTTCGGCTGCGCCTTTCGGTCCTTGCTGCCGCGCGCCGATGTCGAGCGAATTTGCCTGTTCAATACCTGGCTTTCGAGCGTGCTGATCGGCCGGTCGGTCGCGACGCTGGCGGAGCTTTGTTTCGCCATTCAATGGGTCATCATTCTGCGCGAACTCGGCCGCGTCGCGCATTCCGACACGGCTAAAAACATTGCGAAGCTGATCGTGCCGCTGATTGCGCTTGCCGAAATTTGTTCGTGGTACGCGGTGATCTCGACGAATTTCCTCGGCAATGTACTGGAAAACTCATTGTGGACGATCGCCTTTGCGCTGGTCGCCGCAGCGCTGATCCGCCTCGCCGCAAGCTTCCATGGCATCGTGCGCTGGATCATCGTCGTCACTGCCGCCGGCGCCGCAGGCTATGTGCTGTTCATGGTGACGATCGACGTGCCGATGTATCTGCAGCGCTGGCAGGCGGCGACGGCCAGCGGCCACCCGGTGCTCGGGCTGTTTGCCGGACTGCATGATCTGGCGAGCCGCTGGATTGTCACCCACGATATCGCACGCTGGCGGGACGAGATCCCCTGGATGTCGCTTTATTTCAGCATCGCGGTATGGGCGAGCCTCTTACTCGGCGGTTTCGGCCTGATCAGACATCTGCTGCCGCGCTACCGCGTGCGGCGCCCGCTGTTCAAGCCTGCCGGGCGCCGTCCGGTCCCCGTCACGATCCGCTCTTCCCCCTGATTCGCCTCAAGGTCTACGCGCGATCGGCTCCAAACCAATCCCGCGGCAATAGGCAGTTTGCCGCGAATCCGATACCGTTCCGTGTGCTGATTCGCTTGGCGCGGTTTTATCGCAAGACCGTGGGGATGCGGCATATGATCATCACGGTGGCCACCATGAAGGGTGGCAGCGGCAAGAGCACGCTGGCCGCCTGCTTGGCCGTGCACTGGCATTTGCGGGGCCGGCGCCCCACGCTAATCGACGCCGATCCGCAACGCTCGATCACCCGGCTTGCCGCGCGCGAGCGCGCGCTCGGCGGCGTCGCCGTGGTCGAGGACGCCAGCGAGGAAGCTTCACACACCGCTCGGCGGCTCGCCGCTGGCGGCGGCCTGGTCATCATCGACACGCCTGGCTTCCGCTCCAAGACCACGCTCGATTGTCTCGCCACGGCCGATTTCTTGCTCGTGCCGGTCAAGCCGTCGCCATTCGATGTCGATCGCATGCTTGACACTTTGAGCATCCTGACTGAGCGCGCTGACGGCCGGCGACCGTTGTTCCGCTGCATTCTCACCCAGACCACGCGCGAGTCTGTCATCGCCAAACATATTCGCGCCGAACTCGCCGCCGCCGGTCTGCCGGTGCTGCACAGTGAGATGGCCAATCGCGTCGCTTATCCGGAAGCGTCCTTGTGGGGCGCGACGCCGAGCCTGATCAGTTGGAAGGGACCGGCCGCACGCGAGATTGCCGCGATCGCCGACGAACTCGACATGGTGCTCGGCGCCCAGCAGGCCGCAGCATGAGGCGCAAACCACTCCCCAAGGCGATCACGCGATCGATCGCCAATTTGCAACAGATCGCCGCCGGCTTTGCGGCGGATGAACAAGGCCGCGTGCCGCCCCATGTTACGCGACAAGCCGCGGCGCCATCGGTGGCGTTCGACGCCGTCGAGCCCGAGCCGAAGAATGAGCCCCAGTCCATGCCGGACATTACACGCGCATCGCAAGGCGCGGACGCCCTGGAGCTTGAACCAAAAGCTCGCGCCGCCGATCCCTTGGCCGCGCGCCGGCGCGCGCTGGCGCGGCGCATCGTCGATCGGCATAAGAATTACGCGGCCATGGGCGGACTCGTGCCGCTGCCTGCGGCGAATATCGCCAGCGTCACCGCCGTCAATCTGCGCATGGTGAAACGGCTCAGCGAACTTTACGGCGTGCCGTTCCAGCGCGACCGCACACGCTCGCTGATCATCGCCTTGATCGCCGGCGCGGTGCCGACCGGCGCCGGGCTCGCGGCGTCCTCGACCCTGATGTGGATCGTTCCGGGCGGACTGGTTTGGGGCCTCGGCGCCGCCGCGCTGACCGCCGGCGCGCTCACCCGCGGCATCGGCCTCGTGTTTGTCGATGGCTTCGAGGCCGCCATGGCGGAACGCAGCGGCCCGTAGGGCGAGGCGAAGGGATCGCTGCAAATCGAGCGTGCCGCCCGACAGTGACTTCAGAAAAAAGGGGCCGCCTTTAGGCGGCCCAAGGGAGTGATGCACCGCCGGGGGACGGTGCGATCATCACCAAAGCAGGGCCTCGTCGACGCCGCTGTGACCTTGGTCACCCTGCCGGCACGGGTCCACGGGCGCGCTTGAACTCAAATTAACTTTGCGAGTTGACGAATCAGGTATTTATTCGCGCCTCGCACTGAGTGGTGGGCCTACCATGGATACACTCAGCCTCAGAGAAAAAGCCGCGCTCTGCCTCCGAATTGCGAGCCGGCTATCGTGGAATAATCCAAGCCGTTTGCAACTTACGGATCTGGCTGACCGTTTCGACCGTCAGGCAAAAGAAATCGAATTGCAAAATCATCGAGCGCAAGAGGACGGCACAGTGGCTGCGGACGCGGGGGTGGTCAGATCCTAGTTGCGCGAGGTCCTGTCGCCACTTCATCCTGCTAGCATTTCATGACACCGCCGACCGCAGTGCACGTTGATGCCCCACCGGATTTATATTCGGCGTAACGCCGCATCGCTTCGGCTTCGGTCATTTTCTTGTTTTTTACCGAAAGCGCCAGCGAGTCTACGTATTCCATGAATACAGTACCTTCTGGCGAACAAGTATTATTGGGGACGCATTCCGCCAGACGCTTCTGCCTCCCACATTCGGCGATTGCAAGAAATGAGGGGTTGTCTGCGGCGCATTGATCGTAATAACCCCACACTGGTGGAGCTGGCGAATGCACGCAACCCGTCTGCATTGATGCAGCGATAAAACCTATAGACAAAATAAAATTACGTCTGACCACCAGCATCTTCGCTTTCAGACGGCGATTAGCCATTCCCCTTCCGAGGTAACCAATGTAGCCGAGCGCCTGACGATTTGCGTCACACCAATGCAGGAGTTCGGCGTTAATTCGGCAGGCCTATGGCAAGCGGCGCATAGTCAGTGCAGCCCCTGATGTGCAACCAGCCACAGCCAACTTGTGGCCGCATAGAGAACAACAGCGCCGAGCGCAGCGGCGCCGATCACCACACCCCCTAGGAAGATTGTCTCCCGAAGCCGCCTGTTTGGATTGGGCGCAAACATTTGCCAATTCTTCTAGCGTGAATGCTATCCCCCCATCCTCGCACCATGGCTCGAGGGGCAGCCCTTGGGGGTTTGGACTCTACCCGATGGAGCGATCGACCTGAAGCAGGTGAGCCCCGGCCTTACTTTGGCGCAGATCGTGGTATTTACGGCTTCAACGACGACGGTGGCACGACGTATTACGGAGCCAGCATAGCTTGGTAATCCTCGCGCTAAATTGGCTTGACGCTGGACAAGTTGCGTAGCCTACAATCAGTGCTTCGAGGGAGATGGGGGAACAATGATAGTTCGATGGATGGAGCCTAGGCTCGCGGTCGGCTTGTTTGCAGCGGGCACATTTTTACTCACCGCTGCCTCCGCATGGGCGTTC